>MGQS01000056.1:9290-12732 GCA_001797905.1 Deltaproteobacteria bacterium RBG_16_54_11
ATTTGCCCGCCATAAGATCCTCGACATCTTCGGGGATTTTTATCTCTTGAACCGTTCCATCAAGGGGATGGTTACCGCCCACATGACCGGGCACACCGAAAATATTGCCCTGCTGCAGGCCATCAAGAAGGGTATGGGTCTGTGATCATCAGCTTATCTCTTTGACCGATCGCAATTTCCTTCCCAAGAATCTCTCCCCTACTCTTATGAAGCGCTCCGCATTATCGGTAACATAGAAGGTATATGATTCATTCTTCTTCCCGGGGGCGGTAAGCTTCTCCTCCTCCAGGACCCTCTGCACCTCCTTGGCCGTCTCCTGGGCTGAGTTGACCAAGCAGACCCCATCTCCCATGATCTCCCTGATGATGCCTTCTAAGAGGGGATAGTGGGTGCAGCCGAGCACCAAGGTGTCGATTGCCTCCTCACAGAGCGGGCGAAGGTAGCTTTGGGCCGTCAGACGGGCCACCTCGTTCTCCACCCAGCCCTCCTCAGCCAGGGGGACAAAGAGGGGGCACGCTCGAGAGACGACCTTGATCCGCTGATCGATTCCTTGGATGGCCTGCTCATAGGCCCGGCTTTTCACCGTCCCCTCGGTCCCGATAACCCCCACCCGCTTGTTCTGAGTCATCTCTGCTGCCCGCCTGGCCCCCGGTTCGATCACCCCGATGATTGGTATATCATTCGCTTTTTTAAGAGAAGGAAGGCTCACGGCCGATGAGGTATTGCAGGCTACCACCAGGAGCTTGATCCCCTGGCGCAGGAGAAAGCTCGTGATATCCTGCGAATACTTGATGATCGTCTGGGGGGAGCGAGCCCCGTAGGGGACCCTGGCCGTATCCCCCAGGTAGATGATGTCCTCATGGGGCAGAAGGCCGGCAACCTCTTTAAAGACCGTCAACCCTCCTACCCCTGAGTCGAAGATTCCGATGGGCAGCTTTTCTTTCTTCATCGTTGCGAAAAAGGCATCTCTCCCCGCGCAGGGATCCTTCCTTCTGGTGCGTGAAGCGGAGAAGTAATTATAAGGCCGGCACCGCCTTTTCCCGGATGGACAATCATAGCAATAAGCGAGCGGAAGCTCAAGATTTTTTAATGCAGGGGATGTTGAAACAGGTGCGATAAAGGTTTTGCGAGAGAGGGATCAGGGATGCGCGTTGGGATCTGATGACGAAAGGCCTTTTTATTATAAGGAAAAGGGTTTCCGGTGTTCTCCGGGTTTTGCTTAGGGGGATGGTCACCCGAAGGTGACGCACGGCTTGTAATCGCGGCAAGAATGAGATGTTGACAGTGTCCGGCGTATGGTACAATAAGTAAATAAGTAAGGGAGGGATGTACTAGACAACTATCACTGAGGGGCTGAGGGGATTTTTCGTCAGGACCCCATAGAAAAGGAGGACGCAATGAAGTTTCTCCGCGTGAACATGACAGAGAAGAGCATACAGGCCGAGGATGTCCCTCAAGCATACCTGGGTCTTGGGGGCAGGGGGCTCACCTCCATTTTCATCGACGCCGAGGTGACCCCCACATGCGACCCCTTGGGACCGGAGAACAAGCTCATATTTGCGCCGGGCCTTTTAAGCGGCACCACACTGATCAATACCAGCAGGATATCCATCGGCGCCAAAAGCCCGCTTACCGGGGGCATCAAAGAGAGCAACGTGGGCGGTACGGTTTCGGCAGCCCTGGGTCGTTTAGGCATCACGGCCATTATCGTGGAGGGCAAGGCCCCTCAGGGAGAGTTGTATTTACTTAAGATCGATGAAAACGCAGAGGCCCGTCTCCTGCCTGCCCTTGGCTTCAAAGGCACGCGCACCTACGCCCTGGTTGAGACCCTGCAGAAGGACCATGGGGCAAAGAACGGCATTTTGTGTATCGGGCCGGCCGGAGAAAACCAACTGGCCAGCGCCTCCATTCAATCCACGGATGTGGATGGCCGGCCCTGTCGAGCTGCGGGAAGGGGCGGGTTGGGCGCCGTTATGGGGTCCAAGGGGCTCAAGGCCTTGATTGTGAGCCAAGGAGGCAAACATCCCGATGCCCTCGCTGATCCCGAGGCCTTTAAAGGGGCTGCCATGATTTTTGCCAAGGCGGTCAAGGAACACCCCTTCAGCGGACAGCTCATGCCCGCCTTGGGGACCGCCATGCTCGTTGGGCCTATCAATGCGGCAGGAGCCTTTCCGAGCTTCAATGCAACACAAGGGGTATTGGATGGCTGGGAGCGGATCAGCGGCGAGAAACTTGCCGAGACGATCAAAGCGCGGGGTGGCAAATCGGGGCATATGGGCTGCAGCCAGTGCATCATACATTGCTCCAATGAGTTCGTGGATGCCCAGGGGAAATACGTGACGGCTGCCCTGGAGTATGAGACCATTTGGGCGACAGGCGGCATGACGGGCATCACGGATCTGGACAGCATTGCCCGGATGGACTTTTTGTGCGATGACATCGGCCTGGATACCATGAATACGGGCGTGGCGATTGCCGTGGCCATGGATGCCGGCTATAAGCCGTTTGGGGACGCACAAGCGGCCATCGAGATGCTGGAAGAGATCGTCAAGGGCACTGAGTTAGGAAAGGCGATCGGAAACGGTCCCGTGTCCGTGGGCAAGCACTTCAACCACCACCGGGTGCCGGTGGCAAAGAACCAAAGCATTGCCGCCTATGACCCCAGGGGCATTCAGGGAATGGCCGTTACCTATGCCACCTCGCCCATGGGCGCGGACCACACGGCTGGATGGGTAGTGGGGCAAAACCTGGCGGCCTTTGGGGGGAAACTGGATCCTTTGAGCCCCCAGGGGCAGGTGGAGGTCTCGCGGGCGGCACAGATCGCCACAGCGGCCTTCGACTGTACAGGCCTCTGCCAGTTCGCTGCCACGGCTGCCAATGATGTCCCTGAAGCCGGGCAGGCGCTCTTGACCTTGCTCGGCGCCAAGCTGGGCACGGCACTGACACAAGAGGATGTTAATGCCCTTGGTGTCCGGGTCATAAAGGCGGAAAGGGCGTTCAATCGTAAGGCCGGTTTGACCAACAAGGCAGACCGACTCGCCAAGTTTTTCTATGAAGAACCTCTGCCTCCTCATAACAAGACAGTGCTGGTCAGCGATGAAGAGATGGATCGTACCTTTAACTTCTGAGGATTCGCGTGCATGAACGTTAAGGTCAAGCTCTTTGGTTTATTGCCTCGCCGCTTCCCCGGGTACAACCCGGAACAAGGCATGGAGGTTCTCCTCCCGCAAGGGGCGAGGGTAAAGGATCTCCTTGCCCGGCTTGATATCTCGAAGGAAGAGGGGGGCATTGTCGCCATGAACGGTCTGGTGCAAAAAGCAGATGCCGAGCTGAGAGACGGTTCGGTCGTACACGTGTTTCATCCCATAGCGGGAGGTTAAGTGTTTGCCGGACCCTCAGAGGGGCATCATGTCGAAACCGAACCCAAGCGACCCCTGCCATC
>MGQS01000056.1:12744-15328 GCA_001797905.1 Deltaproteobacteria bacterium RBG_16_54_11
ACGAGGCGTTGCGTTCCCTTCCGCAGGGAGGCTCGCCCCTCATACAGATAGTAAAACGGGCCGAGCGGGGGATACAGAATAAAAAAAGGGGCGTGCTGGGTGTCCTGCCCGCCTCCTTCAATCCCCCGACATTGGCCCATCAGGCCCTGGTCAAGGAGGCGGGGGAAGCCGTTCCCTTTGACGAGATCCTGCTGATCTTGGACCGGCAGGCTATGGATAAAGAACTCCTTGGCGCCTCCCTGGAGGATAGACTCCTCATGCTCCTGGCCCTGTTCGGTGATGATCCCCATATTTCTCTGGGGATCTCCAATCGGGGGCTGTTTCTGGAGAAGGTCGAGGCCATGCGGAAGGTTTACCCGCGGCGGCATACGCAGATCTATTTCATCGTCGGGTATGACACCATCGTGAGGGTCCTCGACCACAAGTACTATGGAGACAGAAGTAAGGCCCTGCGCTCGCTCTTCTCCCAGGCCCGATTTCTGGTGGCTAATCGAGAGGGATGTGAAGTGCGAGATCTCACGGAGCTCTTTGGGCTTGAGGAGAACCGCGCTTTCGCAGCGCGGGTCTCCCCCCTCACGCTCCCCGCTGAACAGGCCTGGATATCCTCCTCTGAGGTCCGCCGGCGGTTGGCGGAAAGGAAGTCGGTGAGGGGATTAGTTCCCCCGAAGTTGGAGGAGCTCTTGCTCAAGCGGGGATTTTACGGTAGACATGATCCCTGAAATTGGCTATCATCTGATCGCTAAGCGTTTATGAAGCGGATATCGGTTGTTGGCGACGAAGAGGGCATCCGTCGCCTTTACAAAGTGGAATTAGAGAAGGGATATAGAGATAGAACCGGCAGGGTGAGGTGAGAAGGCCCTAGACAAAAGAAGTGGGGATGTAGCTCAGTTGGGAGAGCATCACGTTCGCAACGTGAGGGTCGGGGGTTCGAATCCCCCCATCTCCACCATTTGTTTTTTATTGTCGAACGGGCGCCTTTTGTAACCAGGTCTCAGGTTGTTTCCATCTTTAATGCGATTCACGCCTAGCGATGCAACATAATTTTTCCATGGCGACATCTCCCGCCAAAAACTACAAAATATATCCTTCTCCCGCTACACGGGAGGGGAGCGCACGAGGGCTTGCTTTGTAGATAAGCCCTTAAAACTTTTTTGCCGACGTGGATAAAGCAAATCCTCAATCATGATTGCGAAGGAGTCGGAGATGCAGAAGAAAAACATCGGAATCATCGGCGTCGGGAATATGGGTGAGGCCATCCTGCGGGGTCTCCACCAAAAAGGGATGGCACAGGGGATCGTGGTCAGTGAGATCCGCCCTGACAGACGTGCGTACCTCAAGAAGAACTATGGGGTGGAGGCGATCCCGGATAATCGAAACCTTGCCTCCCAGGTGCAGGTCATCATCCTCGCTGTCAAGCCCCAGGAGTTGAAGGGGGTCCTTCAGGAGATCGCCCCTGCGCTGGATTCCGCGACCATCCTCATCTCCATCGCCGCCGGGGCCTCACTCGGGGCCATTGCCTCTATCCTGGCAAAGGACGTGCGCCTCGTCAGGGCGATGCCGAATATCGCCGCCCTGGCGCTGGAGTCCGCCACCGCCCTCTCTCCAGGGGCGGAGGTGTCTGCGGCGGATCTGGAGATAGCCCGGGAGATATTCAATGCCATGGGCAAGACGGTGATCATACCCGAGTCGCTCATGGACGCCGTCACCGGCATGAGCGGCAGCGGGCCCGCCTATGTTTCCCTCTTCATCGAAGCCCTGGCGGATGGAGGGGTGCGCATGGGCCTGCCGAAGAAGGATGCCCTGGAGATGGCGATCCAGACCGTCCTGGGGACCGCCCGGCTCCTCTCGGAGCATGGCGAGCATCCGGCCCATCTCAAGGATAGGGTGGCATCCCCCGGGGGGACGACCATAGCGGGGATCGCCGCGCTGGAGGCCAAAGGATTCCGGGGGGCCGTGATGGAGGCCGTGGCTGCCGCCACCCAGCGCTCCAGAGAGCTGGCCAAGATACAGGGGTGAGCCAGTATCATGACGGAAAAAGAGAGGGCGAGAGCAAGAGACATTGTCCGGCAGCACCTGGCCACTGGTGATGACCTCGGGTGGTTTGAGGCATTATACGCCCAAGCAGCGGGGGATGCCGCGATTATCCCCTGGGCAGATCTGGTCCCGAATCCGAATGTTATCCAGTGGCTTGATCAACATCAGGTTGCCGGCGCCGGGCGCGAGGCACTCAAGATCGGATGCGGATTGGGCGATGATGCGGAAGAACTTGCTCGCCGCGGTTTTAGAACAACGGCGTTCGATATCTCTGCGTCGGCAATCGCCTGGTGTCGAAGGCGCTACCCAGGATCACCAGTGGCGTACGTCGTGGAAGACCTCTTTCGAGCACCGAGCGAATGGCGAGGCACGTTTGATTTCGTGCTTGAGTCGTACACGCTTCAAGTATTGCCACCCTCTCTCAGGCGAGCGGCCATCAGCCATATTGCCGCCTTCGTCGCTTCGCACGGTACGCTACTCGTCGTGAGCCGAGGTCGCGAGTCGGACGATTCTCAAGGGGAGATGCCGTGGCCTCTGGCGAAGGAGGAGC
>MGQS01000056.1:15461-23455 GCA_001797905.1 Deltaproteobacteria bacterium RBG_16_54_11
TCGGGTGTAGCGGAAGGTTGAGCGCCGCGCTGGAGGCCAAAGGATTCAGGGGGGCCGTGATGGAGGCCGTGGCTGCCGCCACCCAGCGCTCCAGAGAGCTGGCCAAGATACAGGGGTGAGCGCGTGAATAAAGAAATCCCCCCTGTCAGGGGTGCATAAGACGTGAACGTTGTTTGAGACCCAACGTCTCCTTCTTCGGTCTTACCTTCAACGCCGGATCCCTGCCCTTCCCGTTTTCAGGCAAGTATCTTGAGGATCTCCTCCAGGTCAGGCAGCTCTTTGATGGGGTAAACCTTGACGAATAGTACGCGGCGCTCTTCGTCAAGGATAATGTTTGCGCGCTCTGAAAAGCCATTGGCTTCCCTGAATATGCCGCATGCCTTTGCGACCTCGCCGTGGGGCCAGAAATCGGAAAGCAGTCTTGTGTTCCGAATGCCAAGCTCTTTTGCCCAGGCGTTTTTGGAAGGCACGGCGTCGACGCTAAGACCGAGTGCGACAACATTGAGCGCATCGAATTTCTCCTTATGCGCTTCTAGTGCCTTCATCTGCTCTGCGCAGACGCTGGTCCAGGCAAGGGGATGAAAGGAGAGGAGCACCCTCTTTCCCCGGAAGTCCGACAGGTTGACCTCTTTATCGTGTTGGTCCTTGAGCGTGAATTCTTTTGCCGTATCGCCGGCCTTTATTGCTGTCATGTGAGCCTCCTATGTTTTTCGTATAATGTAAGTATAAGGTTATTTTTAATAAGATTTTTAACTTTATGATAAAAGAAAGAAAGACGATATCTTGAACGAAGCTTGTCAATCTCTCTCAAGAATGACGGGTCTTGTATTTTTTCAAAATATTGTTTTAATTCACTATCTCGCTCTTGTCCCGACCAATCTTTTCTAATAGTGTGCTGAAAATTTAAGGCAGTAACCTTCATAGTAGTTTTACAACGATTGCCGTAAGCAGACAGAAATTTGCGCCACATATATAAATCTGTCGCGATATCTTTGCGAGGTGTCGTTACCCAGCCCTCCTCCAATTTATTGTAGCTTTTTCTTGTATGGGCTCCATACGTCAACCCAAAAAAGTTTTCGCCACAAAGCATTCTCTGGATAATCTCAGGGTCTTTTAAATTACTCCTCTGAATACTGGCGGATAAGGTTTTTTCGTCTTTCATCTTTTTCGCCGCATGTATAAAAGTGTGGAGCGAGTGAGTAAAACAACATCTTTTTAAAGATTTTTCCATTTCTTCGATATGATGTGGAAGCCATAAATCATCATGGCCGCAATAACAGATAATGTTACCCGTGGTCTGTTTAATGACGATATCCCGGTATGGCTCCCCTGTTCGTGGCGATTTTGGAAACACAAAAACCTTTAAGCGAGGGTCTTCTTTCTCCATATCTTTGAAAAAAGAGATCATATCTTCCGGCGAGCCATCGCATATAATGCATATTTCAATATCTTGTACTGTTTGCCGTTGAACGCTTTTTATCGCCCAGCGGGCAAACTTGGCATTGCCAAAGGTCGGGATGATAACCGTTGCTCTGACTTTCATAGGTACACGCCCTATATTATGCTGGGGTAGGCGAAGCACTCAGAGGATTCTTTCGGGCCTTCTCCTTCTTGATTGCTATCGTGCAGTCGTACCAGCTTTTCTATATAATCGCTAAACATCGGCGGTCTGTGCCTGGTGCCGATAAAACGGTAATTGTCACTGTTTATCTCATTGAGTCGCTTCAATCTCTGCGGATGCCAGAGAAAATCATCTTCCAGATAGTCATTGAGATTTAATAGCTCGGCATCTCTTTCATATTTACATTCCGGGCCGGCATAATTGATGCCATCTGCTCCAACCTGTATTAAAAAGTGAGACCCATGGAGCTTCTCGAAGTATAACGGCTTTTTACTATAACGCTCACATGGCACTTGAATATTAGCATGTCGGGGTGCTATTTCTTTTAGCTTTTCGATTGCATCTAGAACACCTATTTGATCTGCTTGCGTCGGGTATTCCTTATCCCAATCAATACAATAGGGATGAAAATAGAGCCAATCTATCCCGGCATTTAATGCCTGCAATCCGACTGATGCATACCTGTGGTTCCACTCTGCCCGGGTCAACAGGGAAGCGCCAATTTCCAGCTTGCTTCCTTCTTTTTCTATACGATTATGCAGCCCCTCGATTTTCTTAAGGGTATATCTAAAAGACCCCGAATCATTTTCCTGCCAATCATAGAGGGAAATACGAATGGCAGTCACGTGCGCCAAGAGGGCGTCTTGCACTTCAGGGTGATGGATATTAGCCCCGTTTGATATCACGGCAATTTCCTTGAACCCCTTTTTTCTTGCCAACGCAACTGTTTCTGGAAAATGAGGAACTATGGTCGATTCGCCGCCCGTCAGCACCAGGCCCGGGGCATGAGGGCCTAATACACTGAATAATCTGTCGAGAAAAGGAAGCTGCAGGGTAAGCCCCGGTCTCCTCGATGCAGAGTATGGACACCCTGAGCAAGAACGTGTGCAAAGTTGGGTTAAATCCATTTCCATAGTGGTGGGGAAGATTTGCTCCCCCCTTAAATAGGCCTCTATTTTTTGATGATCGCCATTGACTTTCGACGGAGCGAAGATCTTAGATTGATCGTCTGTCATAATCATCCTTTCAACAATTTCATAACCGATTTTCCAAACCGGCCCTTTTCCTGAGCCTCAGGATTACCTGGGTTACCTCTTTCGCGCTCTGCAGATTGCAGCGCGGCGCAGGACCATCGTGCAAGTACTCTACAAATTCCTTGAGCTCCAGATAGAGAGGGAAGGTGGTGTCAATCGGTATTTTTTCCTCACCCCTGTCGTCTCTTATGGTAATGTGATCATCGTAAGCATTATAAAGCCCCGCAGAACCTTTATTCCCATGGATACTGACACCGCTTATTTTATCGCAGTGTCTGCCGCTCACCGACATAATAACCGCGGGTTTGGTCCCTAACATAGCGGTAAAACTGATTGGCAATCCATCTTCATTCTTGATGACATTGATAGCTTTGATCTCGTCCGGAATATAACCGACAATATGCTTGATGATGGTCAGGTCGTGAACAGCTTGTGTCCAAAAAACATCCCCGCCATGAAAATCATTTACCCAGGCGTGTCTTGTTGCGCATAATTCTTCTACTTCTCCGATCCTCCTTGATTGAGCAACAACGCGCAACGCCTCGATGCCGGGATGATAGTGCCATTTGTGCATGGTAAAAATATAGTCCGAGCCGCCTGAATTATTTAAAAGATTATAGTCTTCCAAGGACAGACAGAGCGTCTTTTCCGAGAAGACGGGTTTTTTGTATTTCAACAAACGGGCGCACACTTTTGTTAAATCAGGAATAGGAACAGCCACTACATAACCATCACAAACGGGTAAATCATCTATACCGGAGTGAACTTCCAGGGCCCCCGTCTCAGAGGCACGTGATCGTGCCTGAGCATCGATATCAACCACATATACGCTGCAGTTTAGCCGGATTAAATCCCGCAAGATATTTTTACCCCAGTTGCCGCAGCCGATTAAGCCAACCGATTTCATCTTTCAAAACCTTTCACTGCTCTCGTATAGTGAGTCGCCTGCAAAACCCCTCAATAAATCGAATTTCCTGAAAATATCAGCTTTTTAGGCAACGACCTTTTCCTCTCTCAATTTCTTAATTTCATCCTTTGCATAACCGAGACCTGTCAGTATCTCGTCTGTGTGCTGGCCATATAAAGGCGGCGGTACATTCTTTTGCAACCGAGTATCGGAAAATATGGCGGGGAAGGCCCTCTGTTTAATTGTGCCTTCAACAGGATGCTCCATCTCGAATGTCATGTTGCGGTGCATTATCTGTGGATCGGAAAAACTCTCTTCAATTGTTAAAACAGGGCCGCAGGGGACGTCTGCCTCATGCAATAACGAAATCCATTCTTCTCTTGTTTTAGTCATGAAAGCCGATTGCAGGGCGCGCAAGACCTCCTCCCGCCGCGCGATCCTTTCCATGAGATTCAGGTTTCTCATCCCGCCGAGCTCTATCACCGAGCACAGGTTCTCCCAAAAATGCTGCTCGTGAATAATTCCAAGCGTTATAAATTTATCATCCTTTGTCTTAAAGATCCCATAGTGGGGAATATAGAGGGATTCCGAATTGTTCAGTCCCTTCAGGGCTGTAAACAAAGAGGCGCCTACCCAGGAAAAGACGCCGGCAGCCATGGAGACGTCGATATATTGCCCCGCGTTGGTTTTTGCGCGGTTTATCAGTGCCGTCAATATCGATATGGCCGCAAACATACTGCCGGCAATATCCGCCAACGGCACGCCGGAGAGATCAGCGCTCGCCTTAAGATCGTCCGTTAAACTCAAGAGACCGGAAACCCCCTGATAGTTTATGTCATGGCCGGATATATTTTTATAAGGACCGTCCTGACCGTATCCCGAGATCGAGCAGTATATGATCCGAGGATTGATCCCTTTGAGCGTCGCATAATCAATGCCCAGTTTTTTGGCTACACCGGGGCGGAAGCCTTCTAGCACTATATCTGCGTGTTCGGCAAGTTTATACAATATATCTTTCCCCCTGAGCGACTTTAACTCCAGGATCATGCTTTTCTTGTTCCGGTTAATGCCGTTAAAAAGGTGGGGAAGCGCACGGGCAAAATCGCCGATGCCGGGCTGTTCGATCTTTATGACCTCTGCGCCCAGATCTGCCAGGATCATGGAACAATAGGGGCCGGGGATCTGTATGGACAAATCCACTATCTTGATGCCATGTAATGCGCTGGGCGACTGAGCATTATGATTCGTCTTCATTGTTCAGCTCCTGGAATGTTTGCCTAATTATTCAAAATCACTAAAGTATAGCAGTTTTTCCGCGTTTTTATAAGTTCCCCGGTTCTTTCAGAAGGCAACGTATCATATTTTGTGTCAAGATAGAAAAAGAAGTACCTTCTTTGGTAAGAGAAAAAGGACATTGGCTCACAAGTTGCTTGAGCGTCCCCTATCCTCCTTCCTCGGAAGGTCGTTTATGCATCCATGTCTCCCATATTTCCTTTTACTATCATCAGTCCCTCCTACCCCCCTGACTCGTAACTATGTCTATAATATTGCCCATGCAGCGTTAGGTGAAAAATAGGGCTTGTAAATTCCAATAGCACCTGGTATAGAAAACGGTATTGTGGGGAGAGGGTCCCGCAAAGAAACACAAATCTTCAAGAAGGAGGGGATCGTATGAAAAAGTGTCATGTTTTATGGGTCATGTTGTTGGTGTCAGTTCTCCTTGTAACCTTTAGCTTCCCTGCCTGGGGGGCCAAGAAGATCAAGATAGGCGTGATCGGCCCCATGAAATTCGTGCAGGGCATAGGCCATTGGAACGGGGCGGTCCTGGCTGCCGAGCAGATCAACGCCAAAGGGGGCGTGAAGGTCGGCGATAAAATGATGGAGATCGAGCTTGTGCAGGCGGACTCCAACGAATTTATCAACGTCACGGACGCCACCAATGCCATGGAGCGGCTTATCACGCAGGACAATGTGAACTTCGTGGTGGGCGGGTTCCGGAGTGAGGCGGTCCTGCCGATGCAGGACATCGCCTGTGAGAACAAGGTGCTCTTTATCGGCTGTGGTGCTGCCCATCCGCAGCTCTGCTCGCGGGTTGCCGAGAACTATAGTACGTACAAGTACTTCTTCCGGGGCACCCCTTTCAATTCCACATTCCTTGTCCGAACGGCCTTCATCCACTTGGACCACGTCGCCGCCATACTGAAAAAAGAGTTAAGGATACCCAAGCTCAAGGTCGCGGTGGTCGCGGAAAAGGCCATGTGGGCTGACCCGATGGTTAAGACCTGCGAGGCGGTCATCCCCCAGAAGGGGATGATACTGGCAGGCACCTGGAGGCCGTCGCCCGTGGCCACGGATGTCAGCGCCGAGCTCTCCGCCATCCAGCGCTCAGGCGCCCATATCATCTTTACGATCTTTTCCTCGTCCGTCGGTATCCCCTTTGCGCGGCAGGCGGGTGAGCTCAAGATCCCGGCGGTGCAGGTGGGCATCAATGTAGAGGGGCAGAAGGATAGCTTCATGCAGGCCACCCAGGGCAAGGGTGACTATGTCATGACCTCCAATAGCTATTGCCAGGGTGTCGAGAACAATGAACTCACCAAGCCCTATGTTGACGCCTATGTGAAGAGGTTCGGCGAGACGCCGACTTACACCTCAGATACGTACGCCGCAATCGTGTACGGGCTGGTGCCTGCTATTGAGGAGGCAGGGACCCTCAAATCCGACAAGGTGGTC
Source organism: Deltaproteobacteria bacterium RBG_16_54_11 (assembly GCA_001797905.1). GTDB lineage: Bacteria > Desulfobacterota > B13-G15 > B13-G15 > RBG-16-54-18 > RBG-16-54-11. The sequence continues at coordinate 21,754 of MGQS01000056.1, forward strand.
GCTGTCTTAGAAAATCGTGTATACAAGGTCCCTGGTGGCGTCGTAAAATATATGAAGGATCCTGAAGGCAAACCGCTGCATGACCTCACCTGGGGACCGGGGTACTTGACCGGCATTGCGACGCAGTGGCAGAATGGTAAGCTTGTTGGTGTCTGGCCCTACAAGTGGAAGCTGACACCGGAATCTCCCGAGGTCACCTATAAGGGGATGGTTCCTTACAAGATAGCGCCTTGGGTCATCAAGAAGTATAAGAAGTAAGAGGTAATCTGCGCTATAATCTCATCGAGTGCGCCCGCCCCTTCCTGCTGAAGCTCGAAGGGGCGGGCGCACTTTCTATAAGGTCAAAAATAGTTACAAAAATTGTCGATCGTACCCCTCACCTTTTTTTCCTTACATAAAAATCACTTGATATTAGATAGGTATACAATTGACATGTGGACACGTTTCTGGCATTGTATTAAACAATGCTAGTCTTAACATGGAGGAATGTGATGAAAAAGCTTACGGTGTTATGGAGTATCTTACTGGCTGCCGTGCTGGTGGCAACCATGAGTTTTCCGGCAGGGGCCCAGGGGGTTAAGAAGATCAAGATAGGCGTGATCGGCCCGATGAAATATGTGCAGGGCCAGGGCCATTGGAACGGGGCGGTCATGGCTGCCGATGAGATCAACGCCAAAGGGGGCCTCCAGGTTGGCGGCCAAAAGATGAAGATCGAGCTTATTAGGGCGGATTCCAATGAATTCCTCAACATCACGGACGCCGCCAATGCCATGGAGCGGCTCATCACGAGGGACAGGGTGAACTTCGTGGTCGGCGGGTTCCGGAGCGAGGCGGTGCTGGCCATGCAGGACATTGCCATGGAGCACAAGGTGATCTTTATCGGCTGTGGGGCTGCGCATCCTCAGCTCTGCCAGCGGGTAGCCGAGAACTACAACTTTTATAAGTATTGGTTCCGGGGCACCCCTTTCAGTTCCGCATACATTGCCAGGGTGGCCTTCATCCAGTTGTCCACGGTGGCAAACATGTTGAAAGGATCCTTAAACATACCCAAGATAAAGGTCGCCATCGTCTCGGAAAAGGCCATGTGGGCTGATGGGATGACTAAGACGGCCGAGGTGGTCGTCACGCAGCAGGGCATGGAATTGGCAGGCACATGGAGACCTTCTCCGGTGGCCACGGATGTTACTGCCGAGCTCTCCGCCATCCAGCGTTCAGGGGCCCATGTCATCTTCACCATCCTTTCCTCCACTGTCGGGATCCCCTTTGTCAGGCAGGCGGGGGAGCTCAAGATCCCGGCTGTGCAGCTCGGCATCAATGCGGAGGCCCAGAAGGATGAATTCTGGCAGGCCACCCGGGGGATGTGCAACTATGTCATGACCTCGACTACCTATTGCCGAGGGGTTGAGGCCAATGAAAACACCAAGGCCTTTGTCGACGGCTATATAAAACGATTCGGTCAGATGCCGACCTACACCTCGGGTACCTATGACACTATTTACTACGCGCTTGCGCCGACCATTGAGCAGGCAGGGACCCTCGATCCCGACAAGCTGGTAGCTGTCCTGGAGAATCGTGAATACAAGACCAGTACCAGCACAATAAAATATATGAAGGACGGCGAAGGCAAACCGCTGCATGATCTCACCTGGGGCCCGGGGTACTCGACGGGACTCGTCATCCAGTGGCAGGATGGCCATCAGAA
>MGQS01000056.1:23486-25435 GCA_001797905.1 Deltaproteobacteria bacterium RBG_16_54_11
CCGGATGCACCTGAGGTCACGTATAAGGGGATGGTCCCCATCAAGATACCGCCCTGGGTCATCGAGAAGTATAAGAAATAGGTGGAACTCCCGCCGGCAAGGCCTGGGGCATCTCCCCCGTAGGGGCGCAATCCCCGGGCTGACGTCGGGACAGGCCGGCCAAACGCTGGGAGATTCGTCCACGGCCTCTGGCCGGGGCCTTCCGATGCGGGGGTAATCTGCCAGGTAATCTGTATGTTGCGCCCACCCCTTCCCGCTGAAGCTCGAAGGGGCGGGCGCACTTTCTATAAGGGGTCACCTATGAAAAAGGCTGTCAAGGAGGAGTTACATCGTTCCTTTGAGGCCTTCTGTAAGGGACTCTTTGCGGACCAAATGTCAATCACCTATCCGAGCAGGATAACGGGATCAGGCCTTGCCCTGGGACAACCCTTGTCCCCCCAGCGGGCGCAAAAAAGAGGTGTGAAGGGACGATGATGCGCAGGATCTTGGTCCTTGCCGTATCCGCCCTGGTATTAACGGCATGTGTCTTCACCCCGCAGCCGAATGCCCGCCGTTATCTCGAACAGTATGATATTATGGACCCCCATCCCGCAAACTTTACGATCTGCTATGCTTACGGCTGTCAACAATCGGTCCGGGTTCGGTTGACTTCGGCGCAATGGGGGCGCATTCACGATTTTTTTTCACCGAGGCCGTCGGATGCGGCCAGGGAGCGCGCGTGTATCGCCCTGGCGATCGGGGCGCTCGAATCCATAGTGGGGCCGCTCACCGGCACCGACGGGGATATCGGGGGGAGCTTTCAGGCGGCGTTTCGTAAAAATCAGATGGATTGCGAGGATGAAGCAGTCAACACCTGCACCTATCTGATCATGATGCAAGACGACGGGCTCATCACCTATCACGATATCTACAAGCCCACCATGCGCGGCTATGTGTTGATGGGCTGGCCGCATGTGGCCGCCGTTCTGAAGGATAAACAGATAGGGGAAAGATTCGTCGTAGACTCGTGGTTCGAAGATAACGGCCATCCGGCTCATGTGGTGCCGTACAAGAAGTGGAAATCCGGCTGGAGGCCCACACATGATGATAGGAAAGGGTGATGGCCTCGTATAAAGGGATCCTCTCTGTTTCGGGTGTAAGAGAGGCGCAAAATGCTATAGAACCGATGTTACTTGTCTTGGCAGACAGAAGGTTTTGAAAAATGGCAAAGTTAATCAAGAAGAGATCGAAGAAAAGCGGCCTTCCACCCGGAAGCCTTATTCACATTGGGGAAAGAAAGGTGGAGACGCCCAAGATCAGCATCATAGATTATGACGAGACCAAATTTCATGAAGAGAAAACCCAGGCAATTGATGAATGTTTCCTCTTTAAAGATAAGCCAACGGTGACATGGACTAATATTGACGGACTTCATCGGACAGAGATGCTGGAAAAGCTCGGGGATTGTTATGGATTTCATCCCCTTGTCTTGGAAGACATCCTGAATACGGATCAACGTCCGAAAATGGAGGATTACGGAGATTATGTCTATATCGTTCTCAGGAGCCTCGAATACAACCATCGGAAAGATGAGATAGAATCCGATCAGATCAGCATCATCCTGGGTGCGAATTTTGTCTTCTCATTTCAGGAAAAGGAAGGAGACACCTTTGACCCCCTCCGGGAGCGGATCAGGACCGGTAAAGGGCGTATCAAAAAAATGGGAGCAGATTATCTGGCTTATACGTTAATGGATTCCATCGTTGATAACTATTTTATCATCCTGGAAAAACAAGGCGAGAAGATAGAACTTCTCGAAGAGCAATTAATCACCAGCCCGACACCCGAAACCTTACAGACCATCCATGATCTAAAAAGAGAGATGATATTTTTGCGGAAGGCTGTCTGGCCCTTGCGGGAGGTGGTGGGCAGCCTCGAAAGAGGAGAATCATCTCTGATACAGGCCTCAA
>MGQS01000056.1:25445-30563 GCA_001797905.1 Deltaproteobacteria bacterium RBG_16_54_11
TCTCAGAGACCTTTACGACCACATCATTCAAGTGATTGATAACGTCGAGACATTCCGGGACATGATCGCGGGGATACTGGATATCTATCTTTCAAGCGTCAGTAACCGGCTTAACTCGGTGATGAAGGTGTTGACCATCATTGCTACGATTTTTATGCCCCTCACCTTCCTTGCCGGGATTTATGGAATGAACTTCAAATATATGCCGGAGCTGGAGTGGAGATGGGGATATCCACTCATCTGGTTCATTATGCTGGGAACAGGGATTTTCATGCTGGTCTATTTCAAAAAGAAGAAGTGGTTATAAACGAGCAGTGTCATCCAATATCCGGGTCGATAGAGACGGTGTGTGGTACTTCCAGGGAAGGGAGATCATCCGCAAAGATATCATCTCCCTTTTTTATGCATCCCTCCACCTCGACGAGGCAGGGTATTACCTGGAGATCAAAGGAGAACGGGAACGCCTGGAGGTGGAGGATACGGTGTTCTTAGTGCAGGGTGCCGAGCTGGTCAAGCATAGTGAAGAAACCTTTGTCATCTCCCTCAACGATGGCACACAAGAGAGATTAGATCTCACGAGCTTTCGCATTGCCGAGGGGAACATCCCCTACTGTCTGGTCAAGGGGGGGAGGTTCCCTGCCAGGTTTTTGCGCCTCCCCTTTTACCAGGTGGCCCAACACGCCCTTCATGACGAGGAAACAAACGAATACTTCCTCCTGCTCAACGGGAAGAAGTACCCTCTGCAGAGTGGGGCATAACTTCCTGATAGGTCCCTACCGTTAATCTCTTTCCGTTGCTCTGCACCGTAATCGCCCCGTCCAGATCGGTCCGCAGCACCCGGCAGCCGAGACCCGCATATCTCTCCGCAACCCCCTTGCCCGGGTGGTGAAAGGGGTTCCCAAAGCCGAGCGAGATGACGGCATACTGGGGGGAGACCCTTTTGATGAAAGGATCAGTGCTGGATCTCTTGCTGCCGTGATGGGGGACCTTGATCACCTGGGCGCGCAACCCCTTGCCGGCCCCCAGGAGCCTGGTCTCTGCCTGTCGCTCGATATCCCCGGTGAAGAGCAGGCGGTGATCGCCGAACGAGATCATCAGCACTAACGAATGATCGTTGACCCAGCCCCTTTTCTGAGGTCCTCCTGGTAGCCACCCCGAGGAGGGATGGAGGGCCTGCACCTGCGCCCCCTCAATGGTGCGGGCAAACCCATCTGCCACCCTTACCATCGTGATGCCTTTTGTCCTGATCATCCCTGAGAGCTGTCGATAAGTAGGGCTCGGGCTCTCCATCCCATTGTGCCAGAACTCGCGGCAACGGAAGTGCTCGGCGATGAAGACAAGGCCCTTGTAGTGGTCGGGCTGGGGATGGGAGAGGACCAGATAATCGATCTTCACGATGCGCCTCTCCCAGAGGAAGGGCGCTATCACCTTTTCCCCCACATCGAAATCTCCGTAGAAGCCTCCTCCATCGATCAACATGCGCTTGCCCCGGGGGAATTCCACGAGCGCGCAGTCCCCTTGCCCGACATCGAGGAAGGTCACTCGCATGCCGTTCATTGCGTAATCCCTGATGCCCCAGTAGGAGAGGTCGAGCAACGCGATCACGATGAGCACGGCCAGGGCTGCCCTTTTAAGGCGAGGCCCCTTGAAGAAGAGCAGGGAGGCGATAAGGGCATAGAAGACAATCATCTCCAGCGTCGTAGGGCCCGGCAGATAGAAGGTGGCAAAGGGGAGGGAGGAGAACATCTCCATGACCCTGATCCCCCAAGAGGACAGTTCAGCAGCGGCCTTGGCCAGGAGGGCCCCGCATGCCGGAAACAAGGGGATCAGGGGGAGGCAGAGAAGCCCCAACGGGAGGATGGCGAAGCCCACCAGGGGGATGATAATGGCATTGGAGGCCAGGGCTATTGTGGAGAAGCGATGAAAGTGGAAGGCCACCACCGGCGAGGTGACGGCCACGGCAGCGAAGGAGGCGATGAGGGATAAGATGATCCCCTTCTTGATCCTTCCCTCCTTCTGGCGGGTCAAGAGGCTCAGGGGGTCATGGGGGTAGAAGAGGCGATACAGAGGAGGGGTGATCACGATGATCCCCAGCACGGATAAAAAGGAGAGTTGAAACGATATATCCCACAGGGAAGTCGGGGAAACAAGGAGGATGATGAAGGCGGCGAGTGACAGGGTATTCAGGGGGTTCCGGTATCTGTCTAAAAGGATGGAGACCAGAAAACAGGAGGCCATGATACCCGACCGAATCGTGGCTATGGGCAATCCCGTGATGAGGATATAGGCGAGCATCGGTGGCAAGGTAACGAGGGCGGCGACCTTTCGGGTATCATACCGCAGGAGGGCGCGCTCCGATAACGTCAGGAGTCCCTGGACGGAAAAGAAGATGAGGGTGACGATGATGGAGAGGTGCGAGCCAGAGATGGAGAGGATGTGGACCGCCCCGACGGCGACAAAGGCCTCGTTGACCGCGTCGGATATCTCCCCCCGCTCGCCGATGAGCAAGGCCTTGAGAAACCCCCTGCCCGGAAGTGATGTATTGGCATCGAGAAAGGCCTCTATCCCCTGCCGCCTGCGATCGAACCATCGCAAGAGGGGGTTTCCTCCTTCCGTGCTCAGGATTTGAACCTGGTCCCCCTCGCGCACATAGCCGGTGACCAAGACCCCGAGGCGCCTCAGGTATCCGGCGTAGTCAAAGGAGCCTGGGTTGAGAAAGTTCCGGGGATGATAGAGCTTGGCCTGGAGTCGTAGGCGATAGCCATACCTCAATGGCACGGAAGGATCTCTCACGGTGATCCTCACCCGCCCGGTAGCGGGGGTAACGGTGTCTCCTTGTGAGATCCCCTCGGTCAGGAGATAGAGAACGGTTTCTCCCCCATACCTCTGCGAAGAGAGATAGATGGTGCCTGTCAGTTGCACCTTGTGCCTGTCGGATATCCGCGCGATGTGGTGCGGGGGGATGCTGGGGTACAGACTGAGATGAATGAGCAGGGCTCCCAGGGCGAGCAGGGCTCCCAGGGCGAGGAGCTGTCCTATCAATAACCTCCGTCGCCAGAGGAGGAGAAGGTAGAGGGGTAACAGCAGGCACAACGCCGTCAGGGAGATGCGAGGGGGGATATGCCCGCCTATCAAGATCCCTGCAATGAGGGCGAGGGTGAGAGGGAGGAAAGGGTATCGGAGTTCCTTCCACCCCGAGGCGATCATTACCGGACGCGGTAGAAGAGGGGGTTCTTAACGTAGTGGAAGTGCCCCGCGATCACCTGGGGGACCTTCTCTTTTTCTGTCCGCCGGAGCAGGAAGTGATTGAATTCCGCAAATTGAGAGAGCCTGATATTACTCGTGGTGGCAAGGTCTAAAAAGCTCTGATCGACAACGAACTCCTCCGCAGAATTCTTTCGGAAAAAATCCTCCTCCTTCAGCTCCAGAAGTATAAAGGTCAAGGTGATGAGGGCATCGACCGAGAGGGTCCCCTTCTCCCTGTCCACAGGTCCCATGTGGGTATAGAATATGGTATTACCGAGGGCAGAGGCGATAAACTCCCGCAGCCGGTGACACCTAATCTTACCCTCTACCTTGACCTTTCCGCGCACCTTATGGAGCTTGCGTACGGTGACCTCTCGAAAGGGGATGATCAGATCGCCCCGATAGGGGGAGACCACCGAATGGAAGTTCACCTCATAGAGATGCATCTCTTAGCTCGCCTCCTTCCTGCAGAGATTCTGCGGGCAATAATCATAACCCTTGATCTCCGCTCATGGAACACCGGGCCTCACGACATACGCCTGCGGCAGACCACCAGAAATTATGCTGAAAGACGCCGAGCATCTCATTACGAAACAAATCGGGATAGACCTGGGCCCTGATACGCACCGTCCTTGCCCTAGACCTTTCTCAGCAGGTCCCTGGCGATGATCACCCTCTGGACCTGATTGCTCCCCTCAAAGATCTGGGTGACCTTGGCGTCTCGCATCATCCTCTCCACGGGGTAATCCTTGAGGTATCCGTAGCCTCCGAGGATCTGCACGGCATCGGCAGTCACCTGCATGGCCGCATCAGAGGCGAAACACTTGGCCGTGGCCGATAGTTTGTCCACACCGAGGGCGGCCATCTTATCCCTCTCGAAGATCTTCTGATCGAGGAGGGTCGCTGCCTTATAGACCAGGGCCCGCGCGGCCTCGACCTGTATAGCCATGTCGGCCAGCATAAACTGGACCCCCTGGAAATCGGCCAACGTTTGCCCGAATTGTACCCTTTTGGTCGTATAGTCCAGGGCGAAGTCAAGGGCCCCCTGGGCGATGCCCAACGCGATGGCGCCGATGGCGGGCCGGGAGAGATTAAGGGTCATCATGGCTATTTCCCATCCGCCCCCCTCTTCTCCCAGGAGGTTCTCTTTGGGGACCGCAGCGTTCTCAAAGATGAGGTCGGTGGTATCGGAGCCATGCATGCCCATCTTTTCTTCCCTCTTGCCGATGCTGAGCCCTGCAGTCTCCTTCTCCACCATGAAGACGGAGATCCCCTTGGTCCTCTCACCCGGTCTGGTGGTGACGAAGACGGCGTAGAGGTCAGCCACCCCCCCGTTGGTCACCATGCACTTCCTTCCGTTCAAGAGGTAGCTATCCCCCTTCAACTCCGCGGTGGTCTTGAGGGAGGCAGCGTCGGAACCCGCCTCCGGCTCCGTCAGCGCAAAGGCGGCCAGGGCGCGGTCTTTTGCCACCCGATGGTAGAACCTCGTCTTCTGTTCATCATTGCCGCCCACCATCAGCGGGATCAGGCCGACGGAGTGGGCAAGCATCATGAGTGCACTGGATCCACAGGCATAGGCTATCTCCTCGGCGATGATACAGAAGGCGGTGATATCCCCATCCATCCCCCCGTAGCTTTCCGGCAGCATCACCGAGAGCAACCCCTGCCGGGCAAAGAGCTCCGCCATGTCCCACGGGAAAACGCCGGCCCGATCTATCTCCGCCGCCCTCTTGGCCACCTTGGTGGAGGCAATCTTCTTCACCGATTCCCTGAGAAGGCGATTGCGTTCCTCTTTCATTTCCGAGCGCATCTCAGCCATCTGCCTGGTTCTCGTATAATCGTTTTTTTCAGGAGAGGTAAGTAATAACACGA
>MGQS01000056.1:30591-32709 GCA_001797905.1 Deltaproteobacteria bacterium RBG_16_54_11
AACCCCTTGCATTTTTGGGCCATGGGCATAATAATTGGTCTGTACTTGCCCGCAGCCATTATAAAAACCGTGCATATCTGCGTTGGCGGTTTCGGGGACCAAGCTCCGTCTAACCCATCTAAAAGGCAGCGCAGGGTATGCGAGGGCAAACCAGGCGCACGGGTCCGCGGAACCGTGCCGGTTTATGATACAATCTACGGTATGCGCATCTTAGTGGTAGAGGACGAGAAGAAGGTGGCCAGCTTTCTCAAAAAGGGGCTGGAAGAGGAGTACTATGCCGTAGACTGTGCCTACGACGGGGAGGAGGCCCTCTTCATGGCGGAAGCCAACGATTATGACCTCATGCTCCTGGACATCATGCTCCCTAAGATAGGCGGCCTGGAGGTTTTGAAGGGGGTGCGGGATAAGGGGTTAGCCGTCCCGGTCCTCATGTTGACTGCCAAGGATTCTGTGGAGGATGTCGTCAGGGGGCTCGACGCCGGGGGTGATGACTATCTGACCAAACCCTTTGCCTTCGCCGAGCTGCTCGCCAGGGTGAGGGCCTTGCTCAGGAGGAAGGAGCGTGAGCCCGCTGGGGAGTTGCGGGTGGCCGATCTGGTCTTGGACCCGGTTACCCACATGGCGAGCAGGGGGGGGCAGGAGATCGAGCTCACGGCAAAGGAATACGCCCTTCTCGACTACCTGATGCGCCATGCCAACCGGGTGGTGACGAGGACCATGATATCGGAGCATGTATGGGACTATCATTTTGACCCCATGACCAACGTCATCGATGTCTATGTCAATCACCTGCGCAAAAAGATCGATCTGGACTCCTCGCAGCGGTTGATCCACACCATCAGAGGGGTGGGATACGTGTTACAGGATAGGGGAGATATTGTTTAAGACCATAAAATTCAGAATGACGCTCTGGTATGTGGTGATCCTGGGGATCATCCTCTCTTCTTTTAGCTTCTTCCTGTACTTTACCCTGGCGGACAGCCTCTATAAAGGGGTGGACAACAAGATAAGGACCATGGCGGAGATCGTCGCCTCCTCTGCGCGCAGCCCCTTTGAGGCGGGTACCAGCATAGCCGATCTCGACCAGGTTATGACGGATCAGTTCGGGATCAGGCCCCTGGGGAGATTTATTCAGATACTGGACGAATCGGGCAGGGTCGGAGACAGGTCGACCAACCTGCGGGATGTGCAGATCCCCATCAGCGTGCAGACCCTCAAGGCGGCATCCAAGGGCGCCATAACCTTTGAGACCGTTCGGGTCATGGGGAAATATCCCTTGCGGGTGGTGACCATACCCATCGCAGAGAACGGGAAGATGGCGGGGATCGTCCAGGTGGGCAGTTCCCTTGAGGGGGTAGAGGACGCCCTGCACCAGCTCCTCCTCATCTTGCTCATTGCCGTTCCTGCCGCCCTGTTGGTTGCCAGCGCCGGGGGGCTCTTTTTGGCCAACAAGGCCCTGAGGCCGGTGGATGCGATTACACAGATCGCCCGCCGAATCGGTTCCGGCGATCTCAGCCAGAGGATACGGATCAAGCGGGCAAATGATGAACTCGGGAGGCTGGCCTCGACCTTCAATGAGATGATCGCCAAGCTGGAGAAATCGTTTCGCCAGGTAAAGCGCTTCACCGCCGATGCCTCTCATGAACTCAAGACCCCCTTGACCATCCTCAGAGGAGAGGTGGAGGTAGGGCTCAAGAAGAAAAGGGGCCTGAAGGAATATCAGAGGATATTGGCCAGCAATCTGGAAGAGATAAGCCGCATGTCGCGCATCGTCGAGGATTTGCTCACACTCTCCCGCGCCGACATGGGGGAACTCACCATGGAGCGCGAGGAAATAGAGTTGTCAACGCTCGCCCGGGAGGTATGGGAGGATCTCCAGATGATGGCCAAGAAAAAGAGGGTGCAGCTGAAGTTCATGGACGACGGTTTCACGCGGGTGGAGGGTGACCCCTTGTTTTTGCGACAGCTCATCTTGAATATAACCGAGAATGGGCTGAAGTATACCCCTGCCGGAGGCGAGGTGGCGTTGAAGGTGAAGGGTGATCGCGATCAAGGGGTAGTGAGGCTCTTTGTCTCCGATACGGGTGTAGGGATACCCCAGAAGGACCTGAAGCGGGT
>MGQS01000056.1:32723-37397 GCA_001797905.1 Deltaproteobacteria bacterium RBG_16_54_11
GGACACGGCGAGGTCTCGTGAGACAGGAGGGACGGGGCTGGGGTTAAGCATCTGCCAGTGGATCGCCCATGCCCACGAGGGCCAGATTGCAGTGGAGAGCACAGTGGGTAAAGGGAGCACCTTTACGGTGACTCTTCCCATGAAAGATTAAAAAGATTTAATCTTTCTTTAATGGACCTTTAATCTTCCTCGGTTATACTGGCGTTAACAAAAAAGATCGAGGAAGCAGATGTATTTCAAGTTGGTAATGGAAGGCGGTCATGTAGGGGCGGGGAAGAGCTACGACATGGTGCGGTATTTTGAGGGCGATGACATCTTCTGCGTCCTGGCAAGCTCCATCCATACCCCCCGTTTGAAGAAGAAGGAGTTCGGTGGCGGAATCAAGTTTATCAAGGAGATCTCCTGGCGAGAGTATATCCATGGCAAGGGGCAAGAGCGGAGGAATCCTTACCTCAACCGTAATTGATCTTCCCCCCCCTTTTTATATTTTTCACCGTATCGAACAAAAATTACTATAAAAAAGGAGTAGAGAATATGAAGTTCTTTGGCAAGATCTTGCTCGTGACATCCCTCGTCTGCTCTCTGGCCATCCTTCCCGCCCTTTCCCTGGGCGCGACTCAAGGGGTCATCGAACTCCCCTCCTTGACCGGGCTGGTCAAGGAGCTGAAACCCACCGTGGTTAACATCAGCACCACCAAGCTGGTGCGCAGCCCCATGGATGATTTCTTCCGGGGGCGGGACCTCCCCGACTTCTTCGGGGATGAGTTTTTCAAGAGGTTCTTCGGAGACCAGCATCCGAGGGAGTTCAGGCAGAAGAGCCTGGGATCTGGTTTTATTATCGATAAGGAGGGTTATATCCTCACCAACAACCACGTGGTCGAGAAGGCCGAGCAGATTAAGGTCAAGCTCTCGGATAAAAAAGAATACGACGCCCAGGTCATTGGGACAGACCCCAAGACGGATCTGGCCCTGATCAAGATCAAGGCCGCCGGGGATCTACCCGTGGTCCATATCGGCGATTCGGACAAACTGGAGGTGGGTGAGTGGGTGGTGGCCATCGGCAATCCCTTTGGCCTCGAACAGACGGTCACGACGGGCATCATCAGCGCCAAGGGGCGGGTGATCGGGGCAGGCCCCTATGACGACTTTCTCCAGACCGATGCCTCCATCAACCCGGGCAACAGCGGAGGCCCCCTCTTTAACCTCAGGGGAGAGGTGGTGGGAATCAACACCGCCATTGTAGCCGGCGGGCAGGGGATCGGGTTTGCCATCCCCATCAATATGGCCAAGGGCCTACTGCCTCAGCTCAAAAAGGGCAGGGTGGTCTACGGGTATCTCGGGGTGTATATTCAGGACATAACCCCGGAGCTGGCGAGCTCCTTCGGCCTCAAAGAATCCAAAGGGGTGTTGGTTTCCGACGTGACCCCGGACTCCCCCGCGAAAAAGGCGGGGGTGAATAAGGGCGACGTCATCCTGGAGTACGACGGAAAACTGGTGGAAGATAAGGGCCAGCTCACCAAGATGGTGGGCAGAACCCCCATCGGGAAAAAGGTAAAGATCATCGTTCTGCGCGGCAAGGAGCAAAAGACCTTATGGGTCACCATCGGCCAGCTTTCAGAGAAGCAGGTCACTGCCGCCGCAACGAAGCCTGAGGAGACGGATCGCTGGGGCCTCAAGGTCCAGGATATCACCCCGGATATGGCTGCTCACCTGGGTTTGCCTAACAATGCGGGGGTGGTGATTTCCGACGTGGAGCCGGGGTCACCTGCCCAGGAAGAAGAGTTGCAACGGGGGGATGTGATCATCGAGGTGGAACACAACCCGATCAAGGGTCTGGCCGACTTCCGGAAATATATCGAGACTTACAAGAAGCAAAAGACCCTCCTGCTCACCGTGCGGATGCAGGCCAATGAGTATCACAACTTCTTTGTGGTCTTGAAGAAGAAGGGCTAGATGACCTTATTGAGGGGGTACTCAATGATGCCCACCGCCCCCTTTTTTATCAACCGGGGGATGAGTTCCCTCGCCTCCAGCTCCGACATTACCGTCTCCACCGAGACCCACTCCTGATTGTACAGGTCGGCCACGGTGGGGGCGGTGATGCTGGGCAGGACCTTCATCACCTCTTCAAATCGCTCTTTGGGGACGTTCATCTTCAGACCGACCATCCCCTCGGCATCCAGGGCGCCCTTCAAGAGTTTGGCGATCTGTTCTATCTTGTCCCGCTTCCAGGGGTCCTTCCATGCTTTCTTATTCGCGATGAGCTGGGGATAGGTGACCATTAATTCCTCGACGATCCTCAAGCCGTTGGCCCTGATGGTGCTGCCGGTCTCCGTCACCTCCACAATGGCGTCGGCCAACCCCTCCACTACCTTGGCCTCGGTTGCACCCCAGGAGAACTCCACATCGACCTGTATACCTTTTTCCGCAAAGTAGGTGCGGGTAAAGTTTACCAATTCGGTAAAGACCTTTTTCCCCTTGAGGTCTTCGATGCGCTTCACGGGTGATCTCTCCGCTACTACCAACACCCACCGGGCGGGCTGCTGGGTGGCCTTGGAGTAGACCAGATTCTGCGCCACGACGCAATCGGATGCGTTCTCCAGGATCCAATCCTTGCCGGTCAGACCCACGTCGAGGGCCCCCATCTCCACAAAGCGGGACATCTCCTGCGCCCGTACCAGGGTGCAGCGGATCTCAGGGTCATCAATGGAGGGGAAATAGCTCCTGGAGTCCATAGTGATCTTCCAGCCTGAACGCCGGAAGAGCTCGATGGTGGCATTCTCCAGACTCCCCTTGGGTATGCCGAGCTTCAAGAGCTTCACCGGTACGCCTCCTCCGGATCAAAGACCCGTTCACCTACTTCCTTCAGTTCATCCCCCTCCACCCTCCGATAAAAACAGCAACGGCGGCCCGTATGGCAGGCGCCTCCCCCTTGCTGGATCACCTTGAGCAGGACGGTGTCCTCATCACAGTCCACGTAGATCTCCTTTACCTCCTGCAGGTTCCCCGAGGTCTCCCCTTTTACCCAGAGCTCATTTCTTGACCTGCTCCAGTAGGTTGCTTGGCGGGTCCTCAGGGTTTGTTCCCAGGCCTGGCGGTTCATAAAGGCCAGCATCAGGACCTCCCCGGAGGTATAGTCCTGCACCACCACCGGTACCAGGCCTCCTAACTTATCGAACTTGAGACCAACCCCTGCCATCGCAATCTCCTTGTACCCTTCTTTACCATATTGCGTCCATTATATCAATAACCACCGAATTCTTGATAACTTACCTGACTTACCCTATACTGCAAGGCACTATTCCCCAATGCAAAGACGGAACATGCGCGAAAGACAATTGCTGATCATCGGCGGGGGATTGGCCGGGTGTGAGGCGGCCTGGCAGGCTGCTTGCCGTGGGGTAGCCGTGACCCTCTGCGAGATGAAGCCTAAGCGCTTCTCAGCTGCCCACTGCTCTCCCCTGCTGGGGGAGTTGGTCTGCAGCAACTCCTTCAAGTCCGAGGCCCTGGAGACCGGGCCCGGCCTGCTCAAGGAGGAGCTGCGCCGCTTAGGCTCCCTCATCATCCAGGCGGCTGATCAGAGCCGGGTGCCGGCCGGAAGCGCCCTGGCGGTGGATCGGGAGGTCTTTGCTCGCCTCATCACCGAGGCCCTGGAAAAGCGACCGGAAATCGAGATCACGAGGGAGGAGGTAACCTCCATCCCCGAGCAGGGGATGGTCATCATCGCCACCGGCCCCCTCACCTCCGACGCCTTTGCCCAGGCTATCATGGAGTTGACCCGCCGCCTCCTTGCCTTTTACGACGCCATCTCCCCCATCGTGGCGGCGGATTCCATCGACTTTGCCATCGCCTTTAAGGGATCGAGATACGGCAAGGGGGGGGCGGACTACGTCAACTGCCCCATGAACAGGGAGGAATACTATCGCTTTGTCAAGGCCGTGCGCGAGGGCCAGAAGGTCCCCCTGCATGCGTTTGAGGGGGCCGTGCCCTTTGAGGGGTGTCTCCCCATCGAGGACCTGGCCGAGCGGGGGGCGGACACCCTGGCCTTCGGCCCCATGAAGCCGGTGGGGCTGATAGACCCGCGCACCGGCGAGCAGCCCTTTGCCGTGGTGCAGCTTCGCCAGGAGAACAGGGAGGGGACCCTCTATAACATCGTGGGGTTTCAGACCAAGCTGACCTATACCGAGCAGGAGCGGATCTTCCGCCTCATACCCGGGTTGGAACGAGCGGAATTCGTCCGGCACGGGAGCCTGCACCGCAACACCTTCATCGATGCCCCCCGGCTGCTCAGGGGGACCCTGCAGCTCAAGGCAGATCCCCGCATCTTCTTCGCCGGCCAGCTCACCGGGATCGAGGGCTATATGGAATCGACGGCCATGGGGTTCCTGGCAGGGGTCAATGCAGCTAGACTTCTGACCGGGCAGGAAATCATCCTCCCCCCGAGGACCACGGCCGTGGGGGCCCTGGTCGGGCACATCACCAATCGCTTTGCCCGCGACTACCAGCCCATGAACGTCAATTTCGGCCTCTTGCCTCCCCTCGGCGGCAGGGAAGGGCGGATGGAGAAGCGGCAACACATGGCTGACCGTGCTTTGCGGGATCTTACGGCCTGGAAGGAGGCCATCGCATGATCGGCCTCTCCGCGGCCTGGACCTCCCAGCATGCTCGAACAGG
>MGQS01000056.1:37421-38168 GCA_001797905.1 Deltaproteobacteria bacterium RBG_16_54_11
CGGCGCGGTAGAGCTGGAGTACCGCATAATCGGCAAGCTCTTTCAGGAGATCCTCCCCCGCATTCGGGCTCATGAGATACAGGTCTTGAGCGTGCACAACTACTTTCCCGTGCCCGAGATCCTCCGCCCTGAGCAGGCGAGCGGGGATTGTTTTTCCCTCTCATCGCTAGACAGGGAGGAAAGGGAAAAGGGGGTCTCTTACACCTGCCGCACCATCGAGCGCGCCCACGACCTCGAGGCGCGGGCTGTGGTCCTGCATTTGGGCAGGGTGGAGACGGATCTGCCCAGGAACGGGATGCAAAAGCTCTACCGCGATGGGGAGTGGAATGACAAGGGCGCGGAGCTCCTCCAACAGGAGCAAGAGGAACGGCGCCGCCTGCGGGACCCTCATCTGGATGCCCTCTTATTCAGCCTCGATAAGATCCTCAAGCAGGCAGAGCAATTAGGGGTAGTGGTGGGGATAGAGAACCGCTACTACTTCCAGGAGATGCCGGACAAGGAGGAGATCGGGATCATCCTCAATCGGTTTCGCGGCGGCCCTGTCGGCTACTGGCACGATACCGGCCACGCCGCGGTCTTTGAGACCCTGGGGATATTGAAGCATGAAGAGCTTTTGCAAGCATACGCCCCTTACATGGTAGGCATCCACCTGCACGACGCCGTGAAGCTCGACGACCACAAACCGCCGGGCAAAGGGGAGATCGCGTTTGAGATGGTGAAGCAATATATCCCGGAGCAGGCGATCCG
>MGQS01000056.1:38298-38506 GCA_001797905.1 Deltaproteobacteria bacterium RBG_16_54_11
CTATTAAAATCCCCCTCACTCCCCCTTTGCCAAAGGGGGAAAACGCCTCTGGCTAAAGAGCCACCTCCGGCCTTTTGTAAAGGGAGGTGGGGAGGGATTGCGCTGGTCTATTTTCAAGACAAGTCCCGCTTGGCATATATCATATTGCGAAGGGGTCCATTGTTTATTATACTGTTGATACTACGAAATCGAGGGGGTTGATCATGCC
>MGQS01000056.1:38710-38916 GCA_001797905.1 Deltaproteobacteria bacterium RBG_16_54_11
TTTTAAAGGAAAAGGGGATAGTGTAGTTTTGTGTCGCCCTTGGCGATTCTGCATATTTCGGTTAGAATGCGATTAAGACATCTATACAATTCCAGATAAATAGAAAAGTAATATATATGGCAAAGAGAAGACAAAACCGAATCACCAGAATCCCCATGCTGACATCCAATGCGTATCTGGTGGTAAATGGACGCAAGGCCATCCTG
>MGQS01000056.1:38979-39577 GCA_001797905.1 Deltaproteobacteria bacterium RBG_16_54_11
GCACCCCAAGACATACAGCTGATTATCCTCACCCATACGCACTATGATCACGCCGGGAGCATCAAGGCCTTGCAGCAAATCACCAAGGCAAAGGTCCTTGTCCATAAGGAAGAGGCCGGATGCCTCGAAGAAGGGTATTGTGCCTTTCCCAAAGGCACCATGTGGTTCCCCAAGATCATGTCTGCCATAGGCAGGGCCCTTAATAAATGGGTGGGCCGGTATGCACCTGTTACCCCGGGTATCCTTATCTCAAAGAAGTTTGATTTACAGCCCTTTGGCATAGACGGTTATGCCCTGCCGACACCAGGACATACCGCAGGCTCGCTCAGTGTCGTCATCGAAAAAGACCATGCCATAGTCGGGGATACCCTCTTTAATATCTTTAAGCACAGCGTATTCCCTCCCTATGCCAATGATCAGAAGAGATTACTGAAAAGCTGGAAGCAATTATTGGAGATCGGGTGCAAAAATTTTTATCCCGGCCATGGCAAGCCCTTTACGAGAGAGAGATTGCAGAAGACCTATGCTGAGAAAAAGAAATAAAGGCATATCAAAGGAACAGGCAACGGCGATCGTTACAAAAGAGGCCGACCGCGTG
>MGQS01000056.1:39593-43115 GCA_001797905.1 Deltaproteobacteria bacterium RBG_16_54_11
ATAGAAAAGGTCCTGGACAAGTCAGAAGAGATACGCAGACACTTCGAGACCGGCGGGCCTTTGGGAAAGTTCGTCGATGAGTTTAAACTGCTTATGGCAGTTGTCAAAGACTACCGGCGTGGCAAATACAGGAAAATACCATTCTGGACCGTCGCCGCTATTGTTGGAGCCCTGCTCTATGTGCTCAATCCCCTCGATCTCATCCCGGATTTCCTCCCCCTGGTCGGCCAGATCGACGATGCGGCAGTTGTCGCAGCCTGCCTGCTCATGGTCAGACAAGATTTGCATAAGTATAAGAAATGGAAGATCGCCAATCCAGAGTGAGGGGTGTATCGGCGACAGATTCGTGTCGACCTTTATTTAACGATTCGATTTTCTTATATCTTGATACTTTATAATAGCTGCGCTACAGTATTTGAAGAATTTATAAAACAATTAAGGCGGACTTATGAAAGGAGGATCATATGAAATACCGCTTTTTGATAGTCTTATTTCTAATTTCAACCACTGCCTTTGCACAAGACAGCTATATTCAATACTTAAATAAGCTAGATAGAAATGATATTAATTCTATCTCACTAGCGATATCTAAACTGGAAAAGATAGGTAGTAATTATTCCGCATCTAAATATGACGAAATTTATTTCAAATTTGAAGAATTTTGCTATGAAGTAATAAATAAGGTTAATGAAAATTTATCGCAAAAAATGCATGAAAAACTTGATAACTATCCAGAGGATCTCACCAAAGTCAGTTACAATAAAGTTCAGGATAAGGAAATCAAAAATCTCTTGATCTTATTAAATAAAAATTATTGTGAATTGAATTCAACAGAAGGTACTTATTTTATCGATCTGAAGGCCGATGCGATGAAAAAAATATTTGTATCAAAAACTTCAAATAGCCTTAAAGAATTTATTACTATAAGAGATAATGAGCAAAAAGAGCGCTTTTTTGAGGATGCTATTTTAATGATATCATTTGAAAAACTGGGCCAAAGAATTATCACATGGGAAAATTTCATAAAAAAATATCCGAAGGCAAAAATAACAAAAGATGCGGAATATTTTTACTATATATATCTCGGCACCTTTCTGCAGGGTCTTGCCAATACGCCCACTACAGATGATGGGGGAAACTTGTTGCCTGAAATAAAAACTGTTTACGAGAATTTTATTAAGCGATACCCGACTGCACGATCCGGTAAAATAGTCTCAGATTATTTAAATATATTCAAGAAAAATAATTATAAATTAAATCGCGGAGAAATTATTACTTTTTTAAAAGCCAATAAAATACCTCGAACAGAGGGAGTGCAGTTACATTTACGTTAAGTTTGGGGGTGGGAGAACAGTTTAAGGGAGAAGCATTCATGGTCCTAGTTGGTCTATCGTTAGGGGGTAGGGGGATCAAATCTTAAATCATGAGTTCGATTTGGAAGTTTGCAGATAACTAACATTTCAAGGTAAGGAGGAAATGATGAAAAAGATAATTTCTATTATTTCCTTTCCGGTCATGGTTTTAATGAGTTTCTTTCTTTCATCTGTTGCCCTAGCTGGTTCCGAAATTTATGTTGGGTTTATTGATACCGGCACTTGGGATTCTAAAGGCTCAATTTTTCTTGAAGTAAATTATAAATCGGCTGAGGCAAAGAAAAAATGCGAAATACTCACTGAAAAATTATTTCAAGCCAATAAAAAAGCGGTATTTCCCGTCAAGTATGATTCAATCAAAAATTATATAAATTCCGGCGCAAGCGACGCCTTTGATGTCTATAACTCAAAAGGATACTTAGGGAGATATCCTACTGCTTCTTATATGCTAATTACAAATGAATGCGGCGGCGCGGTCTATCCTTATATTAAATTAGACGCAAAATTGGCTACGAAGACGAACGAAGGCCAAAATTATGTTATCGCGCATAAAAAAAGCAGCGATAAATATACAGTACTAAAAAATATCGACTTAAAAAATACAAACGATAATATCAAAAAAATCATAAACGAAAAGAATAAATTGGCAAAGGATAAATTTAAAAAAATAAATGATGAGACGTCTCGTGAGATAAATAAATTTTCTGAAAAGAAGGATTATTCAATTTATCAAATCAGCAGAGATCAATATTTTATTCATTGTGTATGGTACTTTAAGCACAAGCAGGAAGAAATAGACACGCGATACTATATAACTAATTCCTTTATTGTCAGGAAAGACAAGGTTTTAGAGGTAGAAGACTTTAAAAGTTCGTATGGAGACGAAGCAGAAATAGTCTATTACAAGTTGGCGGTCAAAAGTGAAGATTTGATTTTTTTCGTCACTGAGCGTCTGTATTATGAAGGAAACTCGGCAGAAATATTAGAATTAAAAAATTCTAAGCTAATAAGGATTCATGATGGCAATTATTTTGGCTGTTGACAAAAAGGGGGGTTGGGTCGTAAATTGTGAATTCGATATGCAAGTTTACAGGTAACTAATATTTCAAGTCCCGACCCCGGACAACCACTTAATAATTAAGTTAGGTGTCTATGGGCGATCGTATTCCAAAGTACCTCTATCACTACACTTCGATTGCGAATCTCGTTCTAATCCTTAGTTCAGGTAACATTCGGTTCTCGCGTCTTGATCTGGTCAGCGATCCGGCGGAGGGTCAAGCAGACGATCTCCCGATAGCGAGCCGACACGTCTTCGTTTCCTGTTGGACAGCCGAGGAAAAAGAGAGCATTCCGATGTGGAGCCTATATGCTCCCGATATGCGCGGATGTCGGCTATGCCTGCCTGCGGATTTCCTGGCGACTGCTCCGCCCGTGTTCGAAGCTGGCGTGCCCAGGCAGGAATTAATAAATCACCTAGAGGTTCGGATCGGAAAGGAGGAATTCCCAGTGACGGTAAAGTACGTTGATGGCCCTATAAAAGTTAAGTACACAGAAGATGACTCAATCCTGCGGCCACAAATCGTTGATTTCAACGCCGGCAATCGAGTCATTGTTCCGCGGCTTCTCGGCATAGCGAAACGTCCAGAGTGGAAGTTTGAACGCGAATGGAGATACCGTATTGTGGCGGTCCTGGAGAACCTCCGCGATCCAGTGCTGAAGCCAGGGGGCAGAAGCGAGCCTCATTTTCGCTCGATTTATACATTACCTATGCTTACAGAAGCCCTTTATCCGAAACTGAGACCCGAAGCGCTGAAACATCTTGTGATCACCATGGGTCCACTGGCAGAACGGGCAGACTGGGAAATCGCCAGCCTCGCCACGGAGCGATATGCTCCAGCGGTGACAGTTGAGGAAAGCGCCATTGCACTACGGCGGCGAACCAACTAACCGAACCAACGCCGCTAATTTGTTAAATAAAATGAGTTCAACAGTTTTTGCTGAGCAAATTTTAATGCTCCCCCACTCAATACAGTAGGTACTGCTTTCTGATTGCTAGAAATTTCTCCAGTTCTTCCTGCCAGCCCGCCTCCATCTCATTCAAATCCCTTCCTTCTTCCAACCTCTTTCTGATGGCTTCATCGCCAATGAT
>MGQS01000056.1:43178-44756 GCA_001797905.1 Deltaproteobacteria bacterium RBG_16_54_11
GTGGGGGAGGGGAGTTCTGCGGCATCCTGGCGCCTGCTTGCCACGACCTCGCTCCCGTTACTACCGAGGAATTTGATGATCAGATGCGCCACCTCGCAGGGTTTTTGCAGTTCGAGATTGTGGATGCCGTCTTTGAAGCTGACGATCTCCACTGCCGGCAGATAGGTCCTGAAGAACCGAGCGCTCATTTCCGCCATGGCGCGCCATTCCGAGTTCTCTCCATACAGATAGAGAACCGGGGTCTTGAGGATCTTGATTTCTTCTGTAAAATTCTTGGAATTTTCGAAGGTCTGGGAAATGTGATACCATGCTATCCGGGAAGCGGTTTTATTGTTATCCGTGAAAATGTCGATAACCTCCTGCCGGTCCTTCCTGCTCATATCCTCCCATGCCTTCCCCATCACCGCCTTCGCCGTCATCGTGTCAAACAAGCCGGACCGGATCGAACCGATAAAGAAGTCCCCGATGATGGGCCAGCCCAAAACCCTCTTCAGGTAGTGGTACGGCAACTTCTCCGGCTTCACGACACCGCCCTCGATGCAAACGATGTTGTCCACAAGCTGCGGATAGCGGATGGCCAAATTTAATGCGATCAATCCTCCATACGAGACCCCGACGATATGAGCCCGGGGAATCCCCGCCTGTTGCATCATCTCGGCGATCACGTCGGCCTGTTCCTCGATCGTATACGCGAAACCCGACGAAGGCTTATCGGAGTCGCCGGCTCCGAGGTAGTCGATGGCAAGGAGGTGGTAGTGTTGGGAGAGAAAGGGGATCATCCGGTTCCAGCTCCTGTAGCTGCTGAATGCCCCGGGGATCAGCAGCATGGTCTCTTGCTGCCCGGTCGCGGCGCCTGTTTCGACATAATGAATGTTATACCCCTGTATTCGGATGAACCTGTCCATCCCATACGAAGGTTTCGAATAAACCAGATGCCCATCATTTTTGATCAGGTAGTTACAGGCCGTATTCAGCAGGGCACAAGAAGATACTACAAGGATAAAACATATTCGCTTCATTCGACTCATATCTCCAGCTTAGTACAGCAGGTACTGCCTCCTCTGCGCCAGAAACCCCTCCAGCTCCTCTTGCCAGCCAGCCTCCAGCTCATCCAGGTCCATTCCTCCCTCCAACCCCTTTCTCATCGTCTCATCTCCGGTGATGATGTCGATGGGGAGTCGTTCAAATTCATATTCATAAGGAGGGGGGATGAAACAGAATTGGTCAGGCCATGCCTCCATAACCTCCTGGATAATAGCAAGAGTCGTATAGTAGGGCTTATAGGCCCTGGTGTCAATCACGTTGATCTGGAGCCCAGGGCATAGTTCTCCCTTCCATTTGTCGATTTGTGGGGTAAAGGAGATTTCCTTAAAGCGGCAGCCGGGAAGGTTTCTTTTTTCCAGCTTCTGCCTGAGCAGACTTGGATTGATAAATGGCGCTCCGAAGGATTCAAAGGGCCTGGGAGTGCCCCTGCCCTCTGACAAATTGGTCCCCTCCAGCAGGACCTGGCCTGGATAGACCAGGGCAGTAGCAGGGGTCGACATGTTGGGGGAGGGGGGCACCCAGGGGAGGCGGGTC
>MGQS01000056.1:44780-46298 GCA_001797905.1 Deltaproteobacteria bacterium RBG_16_54_11
TATCCCTCCATTGAGATGATTTCGAGGTCCGCCCCTATGCCCCGTTCCGCGTTGAAGAACCCGGCCAGCTCCCCCATGGTCATCCCATGACGCATAGGCAGGGGGGCGAAGCCGACAAAGGAGCGCAACCTTTCCTTTAATATATTTCCTTCCACCTGCTCTGCGTTGATGGGGTTGGGACGGTCCAAGACAACTATCTTCTTTTTGTATCGGGCTGCCGCCTCCAGGCAGAGGCCCATGGTGGTGGCAAAGGTGTAGACCCTGGCGCCGACATCCTGCAGATCGATGAGCAGGCAGTCGATCCGAGCCAGCATCTCCTCGGTGGGGGTCCGGTTCTCATGGGAGTAGAGGCTGTAGATGGGGATGGCCAGCTCGGCATCGACCCCGTCCTCTGTCTCCACCATATTGGCCTGGGCCTGGCCCATGATGCCGTGTTGAGGGGAGAAAAGTACCCGGAGGTTCTCCCCTGCCAGCTCGGCGATGATTGCCCTGCTTGGTCGCAAGGAGGGGTCTATGGAGGCCTGGTTGCACAAAAGCCCGATGCGCGCTTCCAGCAGCCAGGGGGGGTGAAGCTCCTTAAGCTGTTGGATCCCCGGGATCACCTGCTTCATCGCCCGCCATGAGGAAGAGCTGCTGGGAGAAGGCAAGGTCCTGCTCCTGCCTCAGCCCGGTTATGTCCCCGGTGCCTCGATAGGGATATTGTTCCTTGAGTTGTCTGATCCGGGAGCAGGCCTCCTGAGCCCGCTCCTGGGGGATCTCCCCGCTATCCAGCCCCTGCTTTAAGGCATCCAGGAGCCCCTGGATTGTGCCCTTGGCAACCAAGAGAAGATCCACGCCTGCCTTCAGGGCCGCGACGCCGCGCTCTTCTATGCTGCCCCAGGAGGCCAGGGCGCCCATGGCGAGATCGTCGGAGATCACCACGCCGTCGAAGCCGAGCGCATGGCGCAGCAGGCCTTGAATGATGGAAGGGGAGAGGGTAGCTGGCAGCTCGGGATCGAGGGCAGGGCAGAGGAGGTGTCCGGGCATGATGGCGGCCACCTCGGCGCGCACCCCCATCTGAAAGGGGATCAGCTCGGCCTTTTCCAACTCCTCTCGGGATCTCTCAAGGGTGGGGAGCGCCTTATGGCTGTCCGTTGCCGTGGCCCCATGGCCGGGGAAGTGCTTGGCGCAGGCAGCGACGCCTTCCCCCTGGAGCCCCTCGATGGCGGCAACCACCATCGCGCCTACGCGAAGCGGTTCTCTGCCGTAGCTCCGCTTGCCGATTACGCGATTCTGCGGGTGCAGCAGGAGGTCGGCCACCGGCGCCAGGTTCATGGTGATGCCCATCAACGCCAGCTCCCTGCCGATGATCCGGGCTGCCCGGCGCACCAGATCGCTCTCCCCCATCTTGCCCATATTCCCGGCGCTGGGGAAGGGGGTGATACCCTCTTTGATCCTGGTTACCGGGCCGTGCTCTTGATCGATGGCCACTGCCAGGGGCGTGTGCAGCCCCCTGGAGCGGGCGATCTCCTGCAGAGT
>MGQS01000056.1:46343-46525 GCA_001797905.1 Deltaproteobacteria bacterium RBG_16_54_11
GAAGAGGATGACGCCGCCCACCCCCTGCTCGATCAGCCTCTTTTCCTCCGGAGAAGGGGCAGGTCCATCGATCCCCATCATAACGGCCTGGGCGATCTGGTGCCTCAGTTCACCCATAGAGTTCTCCCGGCATTGTTGTTCCATTCAGGGACCATAAACTCGCCTTTAGGCGGAATATCTCG
>MGQS01000056.1:46677-50217 GCA_001797905.1 Deltaproteobacteria bacterium RBG_16_54_11
TCCTTGAAGACCCGTCTGAAGTGGAAGCCGTAGATGGCAAGGGTGACGGCCAGCGAGATGGAGCGCGGGCGCTTGATCAGCGTGGAGGCGAGGAGCCTCCAATAGTGAAACCGCTCCCTGCCCTGTATCCCCAAAAGCCAGAAGGACTTCAGAAATGCCTTGAGGTAGGAAAAACGGAAGCGGACGGACCGATGGCTCAACGGTTTATATTCACGGAAAAAGGTCCTGATCCTCTTATAGTAATGTCTCGGTGAGTAGATGGTCTTCATGATATTTCGGTAGCCGTCCACCAGCGTCTCATAGCCCATTGTGGGGACGAAGTTGATGGAGCAGTCGGTGTTGTCGCCCGACATTGTATTTAACAGACGATTTTCCTTGTGCAGACGCTTGTACAGGCGGGTCCCCCGCGGGGCATTGAGCAGCCCCACCATGGCGGTGACGATCCCGCTCTTTTGGATGAAGCTGATCTGCCTCTCAAAGATGGAAGGAGGATCCTGGTCAAAACCGACGATAAACCCCCCCATTACCTGCATGCCGTGATGCTGGATCTTTTGGACACTGGCTACCAAATCCCGGTTTCTGTTCTGCAGCTTGCTGCATCCGGTCAAGCTCTCCTCATGGGGGGTCTCGATACCGACGAAGATCATGTCAAACCCCGCCTGCACCATCAGATGCATGAGCTCTTCGTCGTCGGAGAGGTCGATGGATGTCTCGGTGACGAGCGCAAAGGGGTGTTTGCGTTCCTCCATCCACTCGATAATGGCCGGCAGGATCTCCGTCTTCAGTTTTTTTCGGTGTCCGATGAAATTGTCGTCGACAAAGAAGACCGAATGTCTCCACCCATGGTCGTAGAGGCTCGTCAACTCGGCCAGCACCTGTTCCCTTGTTTTTGTCCGGGGCACCCTGCCGTTCAACACGATGATGTCGCAGAACTCGCAATTGAAGGGGCACCCCCGTGAATATTGGATGTTCATGGAGGCATAGTCCTTCATCTTGAGGAGTCTCCAGAGGGGGATAGGGGTCTCTTTGAGGTCGGGCCACTCGGGGGTGGTGTAGATGTGTTGGGCAGTCCCCTTCTGCAGGTCCTCCAAAAAGCGGGGGACGGTGACCTCGGCCTCGTTGAGGACCAGGTGATCGACACCGTCAAATGCATCCGGATCGGCGGTGAAGAGGGGGCCTCCGACCACGGTCTTGACCCCTAATTTTTTGCAACGGTCGATCACCTCTTGCGCCGACTCCTTCTGGACGGCCATGGCGCTGATGAAGACATAATCGGCCCAGCGGATGGCCTCGTCTTTTAAGGGCCTGACGTTGATGTCGATGAGCTTCTTTTCCCACTCCGTGGGGAGCATAGCGGCTACGGTCAATAGCCCCAGGGGGGGGAAGGAAGCGGGTGTGGAGATGAACTTCAGTGCATGCCTGAAGCTCCAGAAGGTATCGGGATACCTCGGATAGACTAAGAGTATGTTCATTGTTTTTCCTTTCATTACTTGTCGTTACTCGCCTTCGGGGGTATAAAAAGAGAGAAGGGAAGTGTCTTTGTAATGGTTTACTATACACTAATTGTCAATCAATGTATATAAAAATCTTTCTTTTTTCTGGCTTGGGAAAACCTCTCTATCCCCTCTGCTTGAAGGTCTTGATCAACAGTTTATCTGCCCATTACTCCCCAGGGCCAGGGGGCTGTGTATTGCCTGGGCAGGGATATTGTGATAGACTTGCCTGCATGGGAACGCTTTTTGTTCCCCTGAGGAGGTCCTTCTTTTCGATTGCCAGGGTACCATAAGGTGGCGAAGATGAGACGCTTCAAGATCCTTCTAACCCTTGCAGTTACCCAACTTGCCTTTTCAGCCTGCGCTATTGTCCCCTTATACAGCCATTATAATGTAAAGGCCGATCCCCAAGAGCCGGCCAAGCAACCCTCGGGCGCCTATCTGGCCTCGACAGATGTCCAGTGGCGGCTTGATTGGCAATGCCGGGACAATTGGCAGTTCAATAAAAAGGCAAAGACGGCTAATCCCCTCGGGGCATGCCTCAAGACCGACAACAACTTCATCGGCGTCGCCATCTCCGGGGGAGGCAGCCGCGCCTCGGTCTTTTCCGCAGCGGTGCTGTTCGAACTGCAGCGCTACGGGATCCTGCAGCAGGTCGACGTCATATCCTCGGTCTCCGGCGGTTCCTTTACCGCTGCCTACTACGTGCTCAGCGCGGAAGGCATGCTCAAGGGCCCCCCTACCATCGAAGGATCTGCCAGACCGCGGTGGGACCCTGACAAAGTCTTCTCCAAGCTGCAAAAGAATTTTATGGTCAAATGGGTAAGGAACTGGTTCTGGCCACCCAATATCGTGCGGTATTGGTTTACGTATTACGACCGCACCGATGTCATGGTGTGGGTCGTCGCGGACACCTTATATGATACCTCCTGGTTCAAGGGGAGGGGGTTGCATTTTAAGGACCTGAACCCCCAGCGGCCGTATCTGATCCTCAATGCTACTGATAATACCGATACCGGCGAGCAGACAAGGGGGACCCGCGTCTTTTGTTTCACCAAGGAGTGCTTTGCAAAGATCCAATCGAGCATCGATCGCTATCCCATTGCCCACGCGGTTGTGGCCTCTGCCGCCTTTCCCGCGGTCTTTCAGTCCGTCACCCTTAAAGACTACTCGCAAAAAGAAGATCGATACGTCCACCTCTTTGACGGCGGTGCGTCCGATAACCTCGGCATTACCGCTTTGACGCAGATCTTGAAAGAGAAGACGGACACGCAGGCGAAAAAAGTGATTATCGTCATCGACGCGCACACGTCGAGCTATGGGAAAGATCCCAGACATCCCAACCCCAGGAGCCTTCTCGATTACTATATCGACAGCAACGTCATCGATGCCTATGAAACGCTCATGGCTGAGTTGCGATATGGGAAGACCAGCGAGCTGGAACAATGGCTTGAGGCAAACAATGGCAAGCTGATTCACCTAGAATTTGGAGATCTCAAACAAGGGCATCCTGATCTATACGAGGCCGTGTCGAGGATAAAGACGAATTTGAAAATAAAGAAAAACGAGGCAGCGTGTCTCAAGCATGCGGCGAGGATCCTGGTGCAGGCAAAGATGGAGACGTTGCACGCCGATGCGTGGTGGGCAAACCTGATAAAATTCCCGCCGGCAGAGGGGTACGAGCTTCCCCCATACAAGCTGAAGCCGAAAAAACGGGAAGAGATCATTTCAGTCGACGATGTCATAAACATGTTCTGCCCTTAGGATAATCGTTGCTGCCGTTTTGCCGTCAACAGTCATAGGCATACGTTGACAATTCCAGGCCCCTCTTTGCCGGGGGTATTTGTCAACCCTATTTTTCATCAGGTTGACAATCTCCCCCCTCCTGTGCTATGTAGCCCTTATCCAGCAATCATTATGCAGAGGCTCATCGAACAATCTATTCAAGAGGCCGTGGAAAAGGGGGGGGTGGCCCCTGCCGCAGCCCAGGAACTCCTGGGGATAGAGGATGCTCTCCTTCCCCTGCTCTTCTATGGGGCCTGTCGGA
>MGQS01000057.1:0-6786 GCA_001797905.1 Deltaproteobacteria bacterium RBG_16_54_11
ATCGAACGATCCAATGCCGTCAGATTGATGGAAGAGCTGCAGAAAAAATATAAGGATACCTCTATCACTGAATTGAAGACGCCCGAGAACACCTACTATCGAGTCAGGGTGGGAAGATTCATAACACGGGAAGAAGCCTATCAGTTCGCCGCGGGCTTGGCTCAGGAGGGATATACGGCCTTCATTACCAGAACGGAGTAGGGCCGATTTCCGCACGTGGTGCCGCTCCTGATACTGCTTGGTCTGAGACATGAAGGCTCGAGACGGGTTATGATGTTAGTCTGATATTGACCATCCTAGCTCATATTCAAGATGGAAGATCGCCGTTCTCATCTCGCCCTTCCCGGCCTTGTCATCCAACCTGGTTGCAACAGCAGAGGGTTTGTGATACGCTCTGCTGCGTTCATCAAGACCACTTGAGGGGAAGATTCATGATCAACACCATGGTGAGAGTCGTTCTCGTCCTGACCGTGCTTCTCCCTCTGAGCGCTCAGGGGTTTGAGTTGAAGCACCTCAAGACCTTCGAAGGCGCAGGAGCGCCGAAATCCGTGGAGATCTCCCCCGACGGCAGTTATGCGGCAATCATGAACCTCGAAGGGATGGATTTCTGGCTCATCAGCACCGTTACCCTCGAGATCATCAAGAAGGCCCAATTTTCCCGAACGCCTGCCCAAGGGTGGGATTACAAGAACCGCGCACCGGTCCAATCCTATGCGCAGAAACCCGTTGAGAGCGCCTTCTCTGAAAACGGGAGACTGTTATGGATCTCGCTCCACAATGCCGAAGGCATAACGGTCTATGATACCGAGGAGATACTAGCTGTCCCAGACCAGACGCCGTGTGAGAGGTTGCGCATCACCGACTATGTCAATCAAGGGTCCTATGAGCAGCGGGTCATCAAGATCCGGACGGGGAAGACCCCCAAGATCATCAGGATAACACCGGATGGGAGGTATGCGCTCGTTGCCAACTGGCATTCGAGCTCGGTTTCCGTGGTAGATACGCAGCAGTATAAAACGATCAAGGATATACGGCTCGGCGGCAAAAGGGGATACATACCGAGGGGGATAGCCATTTCATCGGACTCCCAGAGGGCATACGTTGCGAATATGGGGGGTGGGACCATCAGCGTCATCGATCTGACAACGCTGGAGGTCATCGACGACATACCGGCTACGGCAAATCCGCGGCACATCATCCTGGCCAAGGATCAACGGACCATGTATATATCAGACAATATCCTCGGCAAGATCCTCGCGTTTGATGTGATCGCTAAGAAAACGATGCGGGAGGTCTCCGTCGGCAAGATGGCCCGCACCATCGCCCTCTCCCCTGACGAAAGGTATCTGTTCGGCGTGTCACACGATGAGGGTAAGCTGGTTGTTGTGGATACCGCGAGCTTCGAGATCATATATAAAAAGGATTTCCCCTTCCCCATGGGATTGGCCGTTACGCCTGACGGGAAGCAGCTCTGGGTCACGAGCTACAGGATGGGTATAATAGAGGTGTACGAGATACTGGAGAACTAGCCCTGTCAGCTTACCACTTGCCTTCCGTACTTATTCTATACTGATTTATTATCCCCCCTTGTTAAGGGAGATTGCGAGGGATTTTCTCAACCCTTAAATTCCCCCCGCCCCCCCTGACCAAAGGGTCACTGGCCAAAGGGCCACCTTCGGCTTCGGTTTTCTAAAGGGGGAAGTACACTATTCTGTGTTCCGCGTGGTACCTAACCGGTCATGCGTTCCACCTCCTCCACCAGCCGCTGCACCCACGCTCCCTCTCTGACCTTTTCGATGATCTCACCCTTCTTGAAGAGGAGGCCCACCCCCTTGCCGCCGGCGATCCCGATATCGGCCTCCCTGGCCTCTCCGGGTCCGTTCACCACGCACCCCATGACAGCCACGGTGAGGGGGGTCTCGATGTGTTCCAGTCGCCCCTGTATCTCCTCAACGAGGGTGCAGAGGTCCACCTCGCACCTTCCGCAGGTGGGGCAGGAGATGATGTCGATCCCCCGCGACCGGATGCCCAGTGCGCGCAGGATACCGTAGGCGGCCCGTACCTCCAGCACCGGGTCGCCAGTCAGGGAGACCCGGATGGTATCGCCAATCCCCTCGGCCAGGAGGATTCCCAGCCCCACCGCGGATTTGATAACCCCGGAAAAGGGCGGTCCGGCCTCGGTAACCCCCAGATGGAGGGGGTAGTCAGATTGCCGGGAGAAGAGACGGTAGGCCTCGATGGTCTTGAGGACGTCCGATGCTTTCAGGGAGACCTTGATGGCCCGATGTCCGATATCCTCACAGAGCTTGATACAGTCGAGGGCGCTCTCCACCATGGCCTCGGGGGTGGCATGGCCAAATCTCTTCAGGACGCGCTCCTCCAATGACCCGGCATTGATCCCAATCCTCATCGGCACCTCCCGCTCTTTCGCCTGCTCGATGATCTTCTGTAATCGATCCCGCTGATGGATGGTCCCCGGATTGATCCTCAGGCCCGCCACCCCAGCCTCCAGTGCCAGCAGAGCCAGGCGATGATCGAAGTGTACATCGGCGATGAGGGGCAGCGGCGCCAGGCAAACGAGCTCCCGTATGCCCTTGATGGCCTCCTTATCGGGTACTGCCACCCGGGCGAGCTCACATCCGGCCCGCTTCATCCGCGTGATCTCCCCGAGGGTTGCATCCACGTCGACGGGATTGGTCGTGGTCATGGACTGGACTACAATAGGCGCCTTGCCGCCGACAAGGACCCTGCCGAGGGAGATCTGCCTGGTCTTTTTTCTGGGGATCATCTCAGGTAAGGAGGAGAGAGGTTAATAATTGTTATCCCTTGTGCCTCTGGGAGAATTTTTGTTTGAGCTTTCTGGCCACATGCTCCGGCACCAACCCCGCCACAGGCCCCCCAAGGCTCGCCACCTCCTTGATGGTCCGGGAACTGATAAAGAAGTAGTCCTTGCCCGTCATCATAAAGAGGGTATCGATGTCATCGCTGAGGCTGCGGTTCATGGCTGCCATGTGATACTCGTACTCGAAATCCGAAGTGGCCCGCAGGCCGCGCAATGCCACCGTGGCCTTGACCTTTTGCATGTATTCCATCAGAAGCCCATGGAAGGTATCGACACTGACAGTGGGGTAGCCCTTCACCTCCTCTTGGATCATCTCTATCTTCTCCTCGGGGGTAAAGAGCGACTGCTTATCATAGTTATGGGCTACGGCCACAATGACCTTATCGAAGATCTTGATTGCCCGCTTGATGATATCGAGATGGCCGTAGGTGATGGGATCAAAGGAACCGGGGTAGACTGCGATCTTCTCCTCCATGCTCATCCTCCGTCACACAGTATTGACGATGCATTATAGAAGATGTGCTCCCCTGGTGTCAAATACCCTCTGTCTTTGACGCACGCACTATTTAAGACGGATATTGCTCCCGGACGAATCTCAGGGCCTCCTCCGTATCCCTCAACTCCCCTGCGATCTGTCTCTCCCGCACCTCGTTGAGGATCTCACCCATGCGGGGGCCTGGAGCATGACCCAATGCCAGCAGATCCCTCCCCTTCAGTAACGGTTCGGGGGCGATGAGGTCCTCCTTTTCGTATAGATCCCATATCCGTCGGCAGAGGCCCATAAATCGTCCCTGCTCGCCACGCTCGACGTTCCCCTTGGACCCTGTCTCGGCCAGACCCAACAGGAGCAGCAACCGGATCTCCTCGCCCATAGTATGGATGAGCCTTCGCAAGGCCTTATCCAGAGGCTCCCCTGCCGCGAGGGTAAGGATGCGCATGTGGTTCTCCACGACGAGGACGACCCCCTCCCTCACCCTGTTGGTGAACTTCAGACGCCGCATGATCCCCTGGGCCAGGCAAGAGGACCGCTCGGGGTGGCCATAGAAGTGAACCTCCCCTTGTTCGTCGATGCTCTGGGTGGCGGGTTTGCCGAGGTCGTGGAACAGGGCGGCGTACCCCAGGATGAGGCTATCCTCTTCAGTGGGTCGGAAGGAGAAAGGGTTTCCCTCCCTCCCCAATCTATCAACCTCTCGTACGACCTCGATGGTATGGGAAAGGACATCGGTGAGATGATGGCGTCCCTGGGGAAGCGCCTCTAGGGGGGTTAGTTCAGGGAATATGCAGGAGAGAAGCCCGAGCCCGTGCATCAACCATAGACCCTGGGCAGGAAGCGGGGAGAGGATGATCCCATCGAGCTCAGCCCTGATCCGCTCCGGCGCCACTTCAGGGAGCAACTCCCTGCGGCGCGCGATCTCTTCTTTCAATGGCTCAATCAGATCGAAGCCGGGCAGGGTACAGCGGTAGCGTATGGCCCTGAGCATACGCAGGGGGTCCGCCTGCAGGGCCTGGGGGGAGACCAGCCCGATCCTGCCTTCTTTTATATCATTTACGGCCTTGGGGTCGGCATAAAACCTGCCTTCGGCAAAGGCGTAGGCGATGGCGTTGATGGTAAAATCCCTCTGGACGAGATCTCGTACTATATCATCACCCTTCATGACGGCGAAGTCGATGGTCTTCTCATCTTTAACCAGCCGATATACTTGCTCCTGCCTCCCCTTGCCCATGGGGAAGAGGCTGGCCTCCAAGAGATTTCCCAGTTGATCGAGAAAGGGCATCCCCGCCTTTTTCAAGACGAAATCGTAATCCTTGACCTTCCTCTTCAGGAGGATGTCGCGGATCGCCCCACCCACCAGGTAGAGGGGCACCTTTTGTTGGCTGGCGCTTTCTGCAATCTGCTCGATGATGGGATCGGCCAAGATACGCTGCCTTACCTCGCTGAGATCCTCCTGGAGTACCTCAGCGATTTTCTTTTTCCCCCCGATATCCTCTGCTGGCACCTCTCTCCTCCCCGCTGACCAGAGCGTATCGGTTTCTATCCAGACAGTCAAGAGCTTGCTCTGCTGAGAGTTGCCGTTAAACTTTTTAAGAGCTCTTTAAATGCCTTTACACCGCTCCCGCAAACGCCCTATAATGGACGCGCTGCTCAATCAAAGAACGTCTAGATAATGGCGAGGAGGTCAGCAATGCCTGAGGGGAAGAAACCACAAGAGGTGGGGATCAAGATTACCGATGAGATTTTAAGAGGCGTGTACGCAAACAATATGGTTGTGGCGCATACCAAGGAGGAATTCTTCGTCGACTTTATAAATGTCATCCCGCCGCAGGGGATCGTCACGGCTCGGGTCATCATAAGTCCTGGGCACATGAAAAGGATCATCAAGGCGCTGAGTGACAATGTAAGTAAATACGAGGCAAAGTTCGGAGAGATTGCCGAGGCGCCAGAACCGACGCATATTGCCTCGGCATAGGGAATAGTTTTTGAAAAACGGATATGCAAAAAAGGGAGTCAACGGGGGACAGAGGCGAAGCCGGATGAATCAACAGGAATTGCTGGAATTAAGTGATCTCAACCTTGCCGAATCCTATCGTGAGATTTCCAGGTGGAATCCAAATACGGATATGGCAGAGCAAGGCAATATCCTTTTCGTCAGTGGAGCCGGCACCTTCCCGGCGATCAACTTTGTCATCAGGGTTGGGAATAGACCGCGATCATCACCCGATATGCTCATTACTCAGGCAAAGGAATTTTTTGCCGCTCGTAAACGGTCTTTTAGCATCATCGTCCGGGCACATCGTGATAAGGATCTACTCGATAGATGCAAAGGGCTTGAACTCTATC
The DNA here is from genome assembly GCA_001797905.1 of Deltaproteobacteria bacterium RBG_16_54_11. GTDB lineage: Bacteria > Desulfobacterota > B13-G15 > B13-G15 > RBG-16-54-18 > RBG-16-54-11. Next base: position 5,682 of record MGQS01000057.1, read on the forward strand.
AGGTAGCTAATGCCCCCGGCATGGTGATTGAAGATATGCTTGCAGACACCCCCTTGCCACCTGGCGCGCGGCTACAACAGGTCACGACCGAAGCTATGGTGCACGACTTTGCCGAGGTAGCTGCGCGCAGCTTCACCACGCTTGGATTGCCCGAGGATGTGGGTAGGAGTGTCTTCAGTGAACCAAGCGCTTTACTCGGACCTCATCTCTATCCTGTCGTGGCATACCTGGATGCTAAACCGGTTTCCTGTGCCTTGGCTCTTTTGAGTCATGGGATCGGAGGGATCTATTACGTGGGCACCATAGAGGCTGCGCGCGGCATGGGTCTGGCAGAGCACTGCACCCGCGCCGCCGGAAACGCTGCCTTCAAGCTCGGCGCGCGCTGCGTTGTTTTGCAGGCCAGTATATATGGTGAGCCGGTGTATAAAAGGATGGGGTACAGGGAATTCACGCGCTACCCATGGTTTATATGCGCTAGTCGCTAAAAGACGGGTCAATGGATCAGGGCATAGGGATCAAGAGCAAGGGATGGAGGTATACTATATGGCAGATATCAGGTTTGATGGAAGAGTAGCTGTCGTAACGGGAGCAGGTGCGGGAATCGGCAGGATGTATGCACTTGAATTGGCAAAACGGGGCGCCAAGGTTGTTGTCAACGACCTTGGTGTTGCCCGCGACGGTTCAGGATCGAGTCAATCAGCCGCAGATGTGGTTGTTGAAGAGATCAAGAGGATGAACGCACAGGCTGTTGCAAATTATGATTCAGTATCAACCTTAGAGGGCGGGAAAAATATTATAAAGGCTGGGCTTGATGCCTTTGGGAAGATTGATATTCTCATAAACAATGCGGGCATATTGAGAGACAAAACCTTTCACAAGATGACCGAAGACGACTGGGATATGGTCATCAGTGTTCACCTTAAAGGTGCATTCTGTGTGACACAGCCGGCGATTGCTTATATGAGGGAAGCAGGATACGGCAGAATTATTTTTACCTCTTCAACATCAGGCATTTACGGCAATTTTGGTCAGGTGAATTATGCTGCTGCCAAGATGGGCCTCGTGGGCATGATGAATGCATTGAAACAGGAGGTTGCGAAATACG
>MGQS01000057.1:6817-12178 GCA_001797905.1 Deltaproteobacteria bacterium RBG_16_54_11
GTATGACCCAGGGCATATTCCCTCCGGAATTTGAGAAGAAGATGGCTCCCCAGTTCAATAGCCCGCTCGTGCTGTATCTTTGCTCCGAGGACTGCAAACAGACCGGCATGATATTTGTGAGCGGCGCAGGCTGGTACGGTCGTACCGCGATTGTCTCCGGCAGCGGCGTATGCATTGGTAATGCCGGCAGAGAGATCGCGGCTGAAGAGATACGAGATAATTTTGATAAAATCATGAGCATTGAGAAAGCCAAGACGCATGACAGCGGTGCGGAGATATTCCAGTATATGACGCCGCTGCTTTCTCAAGAATAAACCACGGCGCTCACCACCGTCGTGCTATCTAAGCATTCAATTTAAAAAGAATCGGCTTATAGCGACGGTGTTCGTACCGCTCGGTTATATCGCACTGCTCCCGTTCTTGTGAAGGCAGTTAACACCCTCACGAGCGATCCCTGAGGGCCGTTAATATCCGCTGTGGCAGCCCATCAAAATGGCCGCTGCTCATCACCACGATGACATCACCCGGTGCTGCCCCTTCGATGCAGTGGGCGACAATCTCCTTGGAATCTTCTACATAGGTTGCAGCGGCCGCCCCTTTAGCCCGCCTGATCTCCTCGACAACCCTGTTGGGATCCAATGCCTCCCCTTGCGAGGGGGGTGAAAAGATCTTTCCGATCACCACCTGGTCGGCCTTGCCCAGGGCTGCGGCGAGCTCCTCCTGAAAGACCTGCCTGCGCATGGTCTGGCTCCGGGGCTCGAACACGGCCCAGAGGCGCGCCTGCGGGAAACGTGCCCTCACCCCCCGCAGGGTCTCCCTGATGGCCGTCGGGTGGTGGGCAAAGTCATCCATCACCGTTATCCCTCTTGTCTCCCCGATCACCTCCATCCGGCGCCTGACGCCCTGAAAGGTCCGCAACCCCTCGCTGATCCGAGCCATGGGAAGACCGATGAGAAAGGCGGCAACCGCAGCCCCCACGGCATTACTCAGGTTGTGATCGCCCCACAGGGGAATCTCCAACTCCCCCAGCACTTCACCACCGCGATGGAGGGAAAAGATCGTACCGCGAGATGTCACGCGCACCCTCCGGGGTGACCATTTCCCTTTTTCCCCGAAGGCCTCTACCCGGCACTGCGCCCCTGAGATTATCTCCCCGACAACCGCATCATCAATACAGGCGATAAGGATCCCTTCTTTTGGGATGATGGCAAGGAGCTGGCCAAAGGCGTGCTTTACCTCCTCGAGGTTTTTGTAGATGTCGGCATGGTCGTATTCGATGCTCGTGAGGATCACGACTTCGGGGCGGTAATGGAGGAATTTAGGTTGTTTGTCAAAGAAGGCGCTGTCATACTCATCCCCCTCCAGGACAACCCACTCCCCCTTGCCAGAGCGGTATCCCCGGTCGAAGTTCAATGGGACCCCGCCGATAAGAAAGGAAGGATCCAGCCCCCCGTGGAAGAGGAGCCATGCCAGGAGGGATGCCGTGGTGGTCTTCCCATGGGTGCCGGCTACTACTGCCGAGTGCCTCTTATCCAGGAGAACCTCCTCGATCAAACCGGGTAGTGAAAGGTAGGGTATGCCCTTGTCCAGGACTGCCTCCACCTCCGGATTCCCCCTCGACACGGCGTTGCCGATCACCACCAGGTCGGGAGAGGGGAGGAGATGGGCAGCGTCATACCCTTTTTCGACGGCGATGTTGCCCTCTTGCAGCAGATGATCTGAGGGAGGATGGAGGGATGCATCCGAGCCCCTCACCGCATACCCCATCTCCTGCAGCAGCAGGGCGGTCTGGGCCATGGCGATGCCGCCTATGCCGATGAAGTAACAGTGCGCGCCTTTTTTCAGCATGGTCTGATATTCTACATCGCAATTCAAATATTTCCCTCGCCCCACGTCCCCACTAGGATAGCGGGATCTTCGACAGTGGGGAGAGGGTGGGGTCCCCTTCCGCTGTGTAAAATCAGAAAAGACGGGATGCCCCAGGGTGGCAGTGAGGGGTGCAACTAAAAAGCATTTAACATATTGTTTTTATCGTAACCCCTCATCTGTGTCACTCTGCGACACATCCCGTATTCCCTAATTTATGCGAAGCAGTGCGGGACTGCACCTTCTCCCCTTAAATAAGGGGAGAAGGGATAAGTGGTGTTAAAATGTAATTATGACCAAGCCTCCCACGGGAGTGGGAACAAGCGAGCATCTTACACCTGATTACTCGAAGTTAATCCGCCCGGCCTTCTCCCTGAAAACTTATCACCCCTTTTTGTATTTGTACCGGCACGCCGAGGGGGATGGTGAGATTCCGGGGTCCGTGGCCGGAGGGGAAGCCGAAGAGTATGGGGCCTTCGATCGCACCGAGGGCATCCAGGATCACCTCGCGCAGAAGGCCATTGTCCGTATCGCACCCGGGCATCTGGCCGAAGACGACCCCTTTCACCCCGGCCAACTTCCCCGCGCTCTTTAAATGGGTGAGCATCCGATCGATCTTATAGGGGGGTTCATTCACATCCTCCACAAAGAGGACCTTCCCCTGCAAATCGGGCTCATAGGGGGTCCCCACGGTCGTCACCAGGGAGGAGAGACACCCCCCGATGATCTCTCCCTGGGTCTCGCCGCTGCGCAGGCACGTGCAGGTGATCTCGCCGATCGGCTCGGCAGAGGTGAGCGCCTTTTTCAGGGCGAGCGCCATCTCCTCTCCACCTTGAATAAACTGGCTGGTAGCGACGTTGGGGCCGTGAAAGGGGATTACAAAACACTGTTGCAGGAGATAGATGAGCAGGACCGTGATATCACTGCACCCCACCAGGGGCTTGGGATGGCTGCGAATCACCCCGGGGTCCAGATAGGGGATGAGCCGCTGGGCACCGTAGCCCCCCCGGCTGCAGAGGATGGCCTTGACCTCAGGGTCGAGGAACATGGCCATAAGCTCCTCGGCCCGCTCCTGGTCCTTCCCGGCCAGGTAGAGGTGCTTTCTCTTCAGGAGGGAGGGGGAACACCTGACCTCAAACCCCATTGCCCTCAATAGCCCCAGCCCCTGCTCTAGGTATTCCTCATTGCCCCTCGCGAGATGGCTGGCCGGCGCCACGACGCCGACGCAATCACCAGGCAAAGGCAAGGGGGGCATGATAGGGAGACGCAATCGTTTCATATATCCTTGATCTCCTCAAAAACGATTCGTTTTAATTTCTTATACGGCTTGAAGCACCTATCTTGCAGGAGTGTCCGCAGGCTTCTCAGGGCAGGGGGGATGTAGGCGCGAAAAAACGCCAACCCCCTGACCTTGGTCAGAAACCCGAAGGCCCCCAGGATCTGCATGGCACGATGAAGGGCCACTATGGGGTACTGCTCTTGAAAGCCCGTTAGGTCCACATGCGCCCGATCCTGTATACGTTCCAGGTAATAGGCAAGGAGCTCTTTCTGCACCCCGTGATCCAGTTCTACATAGGGATCCAGCAACAAGGAGGCCAGGTCATACTGAAGAGGGCCTAACCTGCCCCCCTGGAAGTCGACAAGCCCGAATCCCCCTTCCCTCACCATGATGTTGCGGGACTGGAAGTCCCGATACAGAAAATACCCGGCCGGCGCTTCTGCCGCCTGCCGGGCCAGGCCCTCCAGCTCATCCTTCAACTCCTCGTCGAGGATGTCGAGGCCGAGATAGCCCTTCAGGAAGGCGCGGTAAAAATACCCCGATTCCCAGGCCAGCATAAACCCCTGATCATACGGCGCGTTGTGGATACGGGCAGGATCAAATCCCTTGCGCCCCTCCACCTGTATGATGGTCAGAACGTCGATGACCCGCTGGTAGGTCTCGATTAATCGCCTCCGATCACCCTTCATGCCCAGAATCTCGGTCTGGAGGTGGCAATCGCCGAGATCCTCCATGAGAAACCAACCCTTCTCCCTGTCGTGATGGTAGATCGCCGGTACGGAAAGCCCCTTGCTCCCCAGATGCCGGGCGATGTAGAGAAAGGAATCGTTTTCCGTCACCCCGCGCCGATCCTGAGGCGGCTGGCTGTTGATCATGACTATCCAGCTCCCCGCCTTCCCCCTGACCCGGTAAAAGCGCCGGCCTGAGCCTTCTGCGGCGATTTTCTCCCAGGAGAGGTCTCCCTCCGAACAATATCCCTTGACAAACCGGATCAGATCCGGTGAGGGGATGGTTTCTCTATCATCTCTCTTTGCTCGAGGCATTGCTCACCCCGGAATCAAGACCTCCCCTCGATGCTTCCCCTTGATCTGCGTCCTGTCACCGACGATGCACCCCTCAACCATACTCCCTTTTTCAATCACGACCTGATCCCAGATGATGGAGTCCTTGATGAAGACCCCTCCCCCGACGTGGGTTTCCCTGCCCACGCAGACGATCCCCTCCATCCGAACGCCCTCCTCGATACGGGCCTCAGGATGGATCATCGGCTTACGCTCCGCTCCCATAAGGTCCTGATGCAGGGCCTTATAGTCCTCCACCCTGCCGATATCCCGCCAATATCCCCCTTGCACGTGGTAGCCCTTGACAGCCTCCCCTCGCGAGGCGAGATCGATGTAGAACCCCATACTATCAAAATATCCGGCAGAGGGCATGAAGTCCAGGAGCCGGGGTGAGATGAGGTGGATCCCCGTAAAGGTCAAGATCCGGGCAGGAGAGGGTGATTTTTGTATCTCCCGCCCCCTGAGGCCGACGATTCTCCCCTGATCATCGATTCCCACCTGGTTGAAGCGGGGATCATCGCAGAGCACGAGGGTGGCGAGGTTGTTTGCCTCCGTGTGATAGTGAATGGCGGGCCTCAAATCCAAGGTATGATAGACATCGGCGTTGATCACCACGAAGAGCGGGACATCGCGGAAGAAATCGGCGCAGTTCTTGATGCCGCCGCCGGTGCCCAGGATCTCGGGCTCAACCCTCACCTCAATCTCCAGGCTCCATCGCACACCCTTAACGTATCGCTCTATCTGATTCGCCAGGTGATGGGCGTTGATAACGATCCCCGTTGCACCCATCCCCTGTAACTGCTCAATGGTTATACCCAGCAGGGGCCGGTTCAAAACGGGAAAGAGGGGCTTCGGCCTGATGTTCGTCAGGGGCTCCAGCCTGGTCCCGAGACCCGCTGCCAGGATCATGGCCCTCATCAATCACTCGAAACAGGTGGAGAAGATTCAGGACCGGATCTTTGCATACCTTGAGTCTTTCCCGGGGTCTCAAGGGGGAATGCCTTGCCGAAGCCGGAAAGTGCCGCCACGATATCGGCGGGGAATCCCCGGCGATAGGCATTATATTCTTTGATTGCCTCGTTATACCGCACGCACTCGTCGGCGATGCTGTTCTCGATGCCGGCCAGCTCGTCCCGGAGGCGGATGAAGTTCTCA
>MGQS01000057.1:12197-12499 GCA_001797905.1 Deltaproteobacteria bacterium RBG_16_54_11
AGCGTTCCGTCACCGCCTGCAATTGATCCAGGGCAATGGTTAGGTCGTTGTTCGCCGCGATCTTGTTGGGTCGCATCAGCGCCGTTGCCGCCTTGAGATGCGCCTTGGTAACCGCTCCGAAGATCTCCTGTTCATGTGGGGCATGCGATTTGACCGTCTCTATGTAGTTAGGTACAAGGTCCATCCGACGCTGGAGAAGGCCCTCTAGCGTTGTCCAGGCCGCCTTGATCCCCCTGTCCAAGGTCATCAATTGATCGCGGGTTCTCTTGATAGAAGGATACAATAACAGAATCAAGGCCCCG
>MGQS01000057.1:12531-18156 GCA_001797905.1 Deltaproteobacteria bacterium RBG_16_54_11
CCCCCCTGCCATGTCATCCCCCTTTCTTTCACTTCACATCTTATCTGCCCCACAGGCGAGTCCCCTCACCTCTTCGATGTCGCCATCCATGGCGCACTTCAGCTTCTTTACAGGCAACAAGGCAGAGAGTGATCGAGTGGTGGCAGCCCCGGCCTTGCCTTGAGACCGGCTGGAGGCATCATGCGCCTCTTCGAGCTGGACATCGAAGCAGAAAAAGGTTCCGATATCAGAACTTGACCTTTGGCGGCTGATTGGCCTCCTCCGGTGCCTCAAACAGGGGGGCCCTGGTAAAGCCGAAGATCCCGGCCAAGAAATTGTTGGGGAACCTCCGGATGTAGATATTATATCCCTTGACTGCCTCATTGTACCTCATGCGCTCCACGGCGATGCGGTTCTCGGTGCCGGCCAACTCGTCCTGGAGGCGGATGAAGTTTTGATTAGCCTTGAGGTCAGGGTAACGCTCCACCACCAACAATAATCTGCCCAGGGCGGCTGTCAGCTGGTTATTGCCCTCTATCTTTTGGGATGGGGTTGTTGCCCCTGCGACCTGCGATCGCGCCTTGGTGACCTCTATGAAGACCTCTCGCTCATGCCGGGCATACCCCTTGACCGTCTCCACATAGTTGGGTATGAGGTCCATCCGGCGCTGGAGCTGGTTCTCCACCTGGGCCCAGGCCGTCTTGACCCCTTCGTCCATTCTTACCATAGCATTATAGGTTCCTGTAATATAAGAAAAAAGCCCGATGCCAAAAACTAAGAGGGCGCCTACGACAATCGCTGCAATGATCAGAGCAATTTTTGTCCCTTTTCTCATCGTATCCTCCTTTTTCTTCTTTAACCTCACATCTTATCCACCCACGCGGTGAGGCGACTCACTTCTTCGATATAGCTCTTCATGAGGTCCTTGATCACCCGCGCGGGGAGCTTGGTTTTCCCCTCCTTGACCTCCAACAAACGCACGAAGGGCTCCTCTGCCAATCCCGTCTCCGCCGCTACCGCCTTGATGACGTCACCCCTCTGATGGGGAATCTCTTTATCCCGCAGATAGAGGATCCCCTGAAAGATGGAGATAAAGGTGGTGAGGGATTGCGAGGCAAGGGCCACGAGATTTATTCCCCACCCCCTGCTGGTGAGATACGCCCCCCTTAACTGGAGGAGTTTCCCTTTGACCTCTCGCTCCAATTGGAGGCGGAGTCGCGTCTGGTTGATTGTGATCCCCGCCAGGGGATCGTGCCCCCATACCACCCGGTAGTACTGCCTGATGTTCAGAAACTCCAGCGGGAAGGCGTCGAGCGAGGTGGCGATGTACTCGTCGGTCATGAAGAGGGGGGTGGTCACGCGACGCCTACGCCATTTTGCAACTACCTTGAAGGCCTTGCCGAGCTCATTGATCCCCTCCTCGGTGAGGACGATGAGGAAATTGAGATCCGACCTCCTCGGGATGTATCCCCCCCGGGCACCACTGCCATAGAGGCAGATGGAGATTAGGTCTTCGCCGTAGATCCGTTGATAGTCGGTGGTGAACTCGGGAATTACCTCCTCGGGGGTCTGAGGCGCCCTTATCTTCTTTGCCCTTTTTTCAAACTCAGCCTTCAGGGCCGTCCCTATCCGTCTCAAGAATGACTTTATCATCGTTGCCTTCCTCTCAAAAACCCCTGCTGGCTCCCCCCCCGCCGCTCATCCCGCCGCCGAAGCCGCCGAATCCTCCACCGAAGCCGCCGCCGATCCCCGGGCCCCGGCCGCCTCCCATAAAAATCCAGGGAAAGAAGAAAAAGGGAAACAACCCCCTGCCCCTGCCCACAAGGCCAAGGATGATGAACAGAACAAAAAAGAGAAGGGGGAGAAGGCCAACCACCCTTCTTGCCTTTGGTTGTACGGCTGCCCGAGGCGCATAGCGATCCAGATCAAGCCGCACCCCGGCGTTCTGGGCCACCACCTGGGCTACGGCAGCCATACCGTTGAGCAGGCCCTCACCATACTCATCCCGTCGCAGAAAGGGGACCACGTATTGATCCAGGATATCGCCCATCTTGGCGTCCGGGAGGATCCCCTCCACGCCATATCCGGTCTCAAACGTTACCTGCCTCTCCTTCACGGCCACGAGAAGCAGGATCCCTTTATCCTCCCCGCTTTTGCCGATTCCCCACGCCTCATAGAGCTTGTTGGCGAATATTCGCGGGCTTTCTCCCCCCACATCACGAAAGGTGGCCACTACCAGGGCCGTCTCTGTCTTATCCCAGAGGGCGCGGGCCAGTTTGTCCATCCGGGCCTCGTATTCCGGTGGGATTACCTCTGCATAGTCGTTGACCGGAACATTCGTCTGGGGGAATGTCAAGGCCTGGGCCTGGATCTGGAGGGGGGTGAGGATGAGGGTGAGGAGGAAACCGACAAGGAACCATATCTTCAGAGGTTGTTGAAAGAATGGATTTTCTGCAGGCTGTTCAAAAATGCCCAGATGCAAGGCCCTCGAAATCATGAGGAGTGAGGCGTACTTAGATGTACGCCGCAACGACGAAGGATGAGAGAAACGCAGCAGAAGGGCGTTTTTCAATAGCCTGTTCATATATCTCTTCCCGTATTTCTCACCTGTGCGAGGCATCCTTCCACTAGGCCGAAAAAAGTTTTACCCTTATAGCATCTTTGCCCTGCGGTTGCAAGGGGGCTTAGATATCCTTGTGGGCCATTGCCTTGAGGGCCTGCATATCATCCCAGTCCAACCCATCCCAGCGGCAGGGGAGGATGCTGTTGTTGTGAAAGAGGGGTTCTCCTGTCAGGTCAAAAGGGGAGCACCGCGCCGCTTCTTCCCACAGTGCGGTGCCGGGAAGGGGAGAATACTCCGCCACATAGGGTCGGGCCCCCGATTCCGCAACGAAGCGGATGGTCTCCTCTACCTCTTCACGCGCTTGGCCCGGGAGCCCGGCCAGAACATAGGTCCCGATCTCCCGTGGGGCATATCCTGCTCCCTGAAGGTTCCGCATTGCCGATTGGAACTCGGCCGTGCTCACCTTTCCCCCGGTCGCCCTCTGGCGCTCCTGGCTCGCGGTCTCCAGGCCGAGGCGGATCGTGGCAAAATTCACTTTATGCAGCAGGTGCGCCACCTCCTCGGTGATTCCCCGAGCATGCAGACCATTGGGTGCGTGAAATCGGACCCTGATATCCTTTTCCCCTATCCCCTGCAACAGGGTGACGGCGAACTCGTGATCGATCAAGAGGGCGTCGTCATAAAAGGCAATGTCCTCCACTCCATACTCCACCGCATACCGGCCTATCTCCTCAACCACTCGGGCGGGGTCTCGCTTCATAAATCGGTGGTGAAGGAGATGGGAGGCGCAGTAGGTGCACCGTAAGGGGCACCCCCGAGAGGTGAGGCAGCAGCAGTAGTCGAGATGGGGATAGAGGCCAAAGGCAGGGGAGGGGAGGCTATCGAGGTCATTCAGGTCAAGGGGAAAGGAAGGAGAGACGCCGGTTAACCCCTCCAGAAGCTCCAGGATCTGAGTCTCACCCGGCCCCCTGCAAATGAAATCCGCCCCTGAACTTGCCTCTGCATGCTCCGCACAGAGGGTGGCGTAGATCCCCCCTAAGATCACCGGCACCGCCGGGAAGGTCTCCTTGACGACCTTGATGACTTCGTGAACACCTCGATACCAATAGGTCATTCCCGAGGTGATGAGAACGGCTTGGGGTGCCGGAAGGGCGCGCAGGGCTTTCCTGAAGGATTCAGGGGGGAGGCCAAAACGGAAGAACCGGCGGGGGATCCCGCGCAGGGGAGATGGCTTTGCCACCTCTTCTCGATAGAAGTGTCCGCGGTGATCCGGTCTTCGCTTGGGTTCTTTGATGCTGAGGGTCTTAAGGGCAGGGTGGCAAACGTCGAGACAGTCGATATAGTTGATGGTCCAGCCATTTTTCTTGAGAAGGGCAGCGAGATAGAGAAGCCCCAGGGGCTTGGCCCAAAGATCATAGGCCGCGAAGTCGTAAACCCACGGGTTGATTAAGAGGAGATTAGTGTTTTTTCCCTCCAACGGTTCTCCTCAATGGTCACGGGGATAAAAAAAACAGACATTGGCAAGATCCGTGCTTCGTGCAAAGAGAGGGATAATGGGCTACCCTTCCTCATGATGATACACATGCAGATGGGGATGAGAGTGCGCCTTACCCTTATGGCTGTGGCTATGTACATGTATGAGGTTATTCGCCTGAAGCAATAGACTATCTTCCAAGATTTCTTGCGGACTGCCGGCTCTTATTATTCTCTTTTCCTGGCCGAATACGTACACCACGTCCGATATTTCCTCAACGATATGCAGATCGTGTGTGGAGGTAATAATTGTTTTACCGGCGGCATTGGCCTGGAGCAACAAGTCGATGATGTGCCTGGTTGTCAGAGGGTCCAGTCCCGCCGTCGGTTCATCCACCATAAGAACATCGGGATCAATTATTACTGTGGATGCTATCGCAACCTTGCGCCTTTCACCGATGCTAAGCTGATGCGGTGATCTATCCAATAAATCTTCGATATTCAGGATGTTAATCAGTTCATCGAGGCGCTTCTCAATCACCTTTTTATCGACTCTTAGCTGGAGCGGTCCAAAAACAATATCTTCCTTTACGGTTGGGCAAAACAACTGAATGTCGGAATTCTGAAAAACCAATCCTACTTTCTTTCTAAAATTCATAGAGAAGCCTTCATCGTTCAATAGGGTCTCGTTCAATTCGCGGCCAAAGGCCTTCATGGCGCCTTTGTCGGGGAAAATAAGTCCGTCCAGCATATGGAGGAGCGTTGATTTGCCGGAGCCGTTGGCGCCGATAATAGTTATGCGCTCTCCCTGTCGGATCGTGATGTCCACGCCGCATAAGGCGGGATATCTCCCCAGATACGAGAAATAAACATCCTTTAGCTCAAAGATAAAACTATCCATGATGCCTCTTTCAGATTTTCAGCCGATAGTTTAAATATATCATCGCAGCAGATAGTATGACAACAAAACATAACCACAATCCATCCTTCGCGGTAATTTTAAAATCATCCATGACAACCGGCTCTCCCCGATATCCCCTTGAGAGCATTGCCTTATACACTGCTTCATTAAGCTGATACGAGCGATTCCACAGATACGCGATGTTCCACGCGACGATATGCTGTCCTCTTTTGTAGTGAACCTTTGTTCCCACCCGGCTCTTGATGGCAAGATAGACATTTTCGATTATCTCGACAAAGAGATAGATATATCGGTAGCACATCCCCAGGGTCATCACAAAGACTTGGGGTATGCCAAAAACGCGTAAAACCTTGAGCAGCTCAAAATGCTTCGTCGTAATACTTAAAAGAACGGCAAACGATACGGAGGTCAGGACGCGCATGATAAAAAAAAGTGCCCCAAACAATCCTTGGCGGGTGATAATGAGTTTTATGCCGACGATCTTGAAATCAACTAACGGGTGCCCGGGGGTAACGACGTTAAACAAGGCAGGTATGGCGATCAAAAGCGAAAACAGGGGTATAAATATCCAGGTCCGCTTCAAGAAAAATCCCATCTTGATCTTAGAGCAGAGCGCCAGCAGTAAACAGAGCGCATACAGGCACAGCAAAATGAAGAGATTCTTGGTAAGCAGTATTTGCATGAGGAA
>MGQS01000057.1:18319-36276 GCA_001797905.1 Deltaproteobacteria bacterium RBG_16_54_11
AGGGACGCGCCGACGGTAACAGCTATCCCCACCACGGCAGATATGATATACGCAAGACTGAGATGCGACAAACCTTTCCCCTCCCATCCCTTGAAGACGTAATCGGGCAGAGGCGCGTTCCATAAGGGCGCAAGTTTTTCCAGCCCCCTGGGGACATACCCCACGAGTTTTTTGATCTCATCGATTCCCCACTCACCCCAGGCAGCGCCTGCCTTAAAATGTTCGGGGAGCAATAGCCCGAGGGGAGCGAGGAGGATCAAGACGCCTAATCCAATCCACAATTTAGTCGTGATTTTCATGGTTATCCCCTCCCTTCTTGAAGAAGCTCGGGCGCTTGCTTTTGTAAAAACTTTATCACGAGGGCGGTTACGATAGCCTCGACCCAACCGAATATCAAGAGGTGCTCCCCAACCATGGCCGGCACCGCAATATGCAATCCATAGGGAGAATAGAGGGCCTGGCCATCGGCTGTATGATGCAACAAGGGCTGCAGCCCGAATTCCACCCCGGCAAAAAAAGCCGCCACATTGAGGCCAATATACCCGGCTACTCCTGCTGCCAGCACCCTTCTGTTTGAACCAACAGGGGCGTTGAGGCTCAGCGCCTTGTAGAGATAATATCCCACAAAGGGTAACACAAAGGCCATGTTAAAACAATTAGCCCCTATTGCGGTAATGCCTCCGTCTCCGAATAATAATGCTTGGACGACCAGGGCCACGGTGATGGCGATGCAAGCCGCCCACGGCCCAAGCAGAATGGCTGCTAAGACACCGCCGACTGCATGGCCGGTGGAGCCGCCGGGTATGGGGACATTGAACATCATGATAACAAAGCTGAAGGCAGCGCCGATGGCCAGCAGAGGAACCTGTTTTGCCTTCAGGGTCTTCTTGACTATCCTTGTAGCAACTGTCCATATCGGCAACATCGCCGCGTAGAAAAAACCGCAGGCCGCCGGTCCCAAATATCCATCTGGTATATGCATAGTGTCTCCTTTTTAAAATGTGTAGACACAGGTTAACACTACTGAATCATTCGCATCCGTGTTAGCGCCCATGACAACCCTCTGGTACCCCAAGAGTATTTGAAACTTATCACAAGACCAGCCTAGTGCAGGAGCAATTATAAGATATTTCACAGCAGAGTTAGGGATTCTTACACCATCCTCTTTTATGTCTCCCTGGAAGAACGCATTCGCTTCCACCATGAGATTGAATCCCTTTGGCAAGAAATATTCCACAGCAACATCACAATTGAGGTAGTTGCCATACCATGTCTTGACACCATTAATGCGCACCCGCTGCGGGAAGCTATAGGTGACATCGGCGTGGAATATAAATGGCTTAATCTTCTTGGTCAAAATTAAGCCGAATCCGGGATCCCAGGAACCCGTGCCCATTAGATCTGCCCCGAGCTTCTCCGAATCTTCGTGCTGATATTTACCGGTGGGCATTTTCAGTTGAAGCAACGCCGTTAACTGAGGAAACCACTTTTTTTCGTCAAGGGCACAATAGCGCAAGAAAAGAAAGCTATCGCCAAAACCATTGGCATGCGCTGATGCACCGCCCTGTTTAATATAATTTTCCTGATAGACCGTCTGCGCGTCAACTTCAAGCCTCTCGGTGATACCATACTGCACGAATAACTGTTCTTGAAACTGATATTCCTGATCGCCTTTAGGCAAAGGGTTATAGTGGCCTTTAGAATCGAACTCGCCGCGTGTCTGGTTATAAAAGAAAAAGGGCTGAATTGCAAATTTCCGCCTGCCGCATAACGGGGCCGTCCAGGTGGTGATCGGCCCTGGCGAAGGCGGGTTCCACTCTTCCTCGGGTGCAGGTACCTCTTCTGGGGTAGCATCTGCCTCTTTTGGGGCTACAGGTGCCTCTTGGGCAATGGCATTTTGCTCTACGACGACGAGCGAGAAACACATGAGAAAGAAGAACATGATCTTTGGTAACATATACAGCTTCTTTCGTGCCATTTATATTTTATTCGTGCTACTAACCGACAAAAAAATAATACCCTACATGTCCTTACCCGTCGTTGACATACTCAGTGTCCCATGTTTCACCCCCTTGACTGATCGCAAGCTGTCGGATAACCTTTGCGCCTCCTTTGGAGAACCTTTGAACGCTATAATCTCCAGGCAATTACTGTGATCTAAATGCACGTGTTGAGAAGAGATAATTAAAGCGCCGAAATCATGCTGGATATCCATAAGCTTGTTGACCAATTCTCTTTTGTGATGGTCATAGATGAGCGTAATGGCACCGGCGATCTCTTTACCCTCCTGCCATTGCTTGTGTACCAGCTCCTGGCGCATTAAGTCCCGAAACGCCTCGGAACGACTGGTATAGTTTCTTTCTTTCGCCAGGCGGTCGAATTTGTCCAATAATTCTTGATCCAGCGATACCCCAAATCTGACAAGTTTCGACATACGCCTTCCTCGTGTTACTAATTTTGGGAAAATAGCATGAGATTCAGTACCTGTCAAGCAAAAATTTTATACCAACGCTTGCCTTGACAAAAAAGAAGGGGGAAGACTATAGTATCCCCTCACGCAATGAGGGGGGTATCGTTATGATGACAAAGAAGTGGCGTCGCAAATGGGAGGCCTTCGGCGGAAAACTCACCTTCATCATCGCTCCTCCCATCATCCTCCTAATCAAGCTCATCCCCTTATCCGGGGTCTACCTCTTGGGCACGGCTTTCGCACGCATCGCGGGCCTCTTTTCGGGAAGGAGGAAAAAGATCGCGCTCGCCAATCTGCACTTGGTCTTCGGAAAACGAAAGAGTGAGGAAGAGATCAACGCCATCTATAGAGAGTGCCTCACCAGGACCGTCACGAGCTTCCTGGAGGCAATGAAGTTTTGTTTTCTCCCTCCACCAGTGGCAAAGGGACTTATCGAGATAGTGGGGAAAGAACACCTCGATGCAACGCTCAAAAGAGGAAAAGGGATTATCATTGCAGGCCTCCATCTGGGCAACTTCCCCTTGCTCGCTGCCAAGCTGGCCATGGAGGGCTACCCTATCGCGGTCATCATCAAAAAACCCAGGAACAAGTATCTAGCACGGCTCTACACCCGCATGACAGATACCGTAGGGGTCGGCTTTATCGACGGCAGGGAGAGGCGGTTGGCGGCGCAACAATCCTTGAGACAACTGCGCGGCGGGGGGATCGTCTACATCATCATCGACCAAAACCCCCCCTATCCCGACATCATGGTCGATTTCTTCGGGTATGCCGTCCCGTCATTCAAGGGGCCGGTGGTCCTCGCTATGCGGACAGGGGCCGCCATTCTGCCCGCCTTTATCGTATATAGTAATGGATGGAGGCACAAGCTCTTTATTGAAAAACCCTTCACGCTGGAAACCACGGGGGATCAGGAGCGGGATGTCGCCCACAATCTTGCCCGATTGATGAAGCTCGCCGAGGGATATATCGAGCAATACCCTGAGCAGTGGTGGTGGTGGCACCGGAGGTGGAAGAGACACATAGACTATAAGCACCTCTAGGACCCGGCTCCCCCGACGATCGAAGAATCCCCCCCCTCTCCTAGTCGGTTCATGTCCAAAACCGCAGGTTTGCGCCTTCACAGGGAGGATGAATCTTCCAAGAGCGCGCTCTTTATAATAAGGAATAGAGATCTTTTTAACTCGGCCTGGAATTCGGGTTTTCGCTCCATCATTGCCTTGGGGGGTAAGGGCTCCCGGAGATCCGTCAGGACAAACCCCTGTGCTCGCAGGGCACGAACATAATCCTCTAAGGTACGGCAGAAATAGTAGGTCTCCTGGGTGTCGCAGACAAACATGACATCGCGGGCAGCAAGCCGCAGGTGATAGTTATCCGTCTTCCATCCGATCCGCTTCTTCCCCTTCTCTGCACCGCAGGTATCATCCATGATCCAATCTGAGCCCGGGGTCAAGAAACAAGGGTGGAGTAATGAAAAGACAAAAATGCCCCGAGGCTTCAAGACACGAGCGACCTCGTGAATAGCATCCTCATATCGCTTGATAAACATGAGGGCCATGTTGCAGATCACAATGTCGAATGCCTTGGACGGCACCTGATCCATGCGGCTCGCGTCCCCGACCTGAAAGGTGATGCAATGCGAAAATGCCTTATTGCGCCGTTTGGCAATCCCGATCAGCGTCTCTGAGGCATCGATGCCGGTTATCCGAATGTTCCCCTTGGCCAGCTCTGCCAGCTTCCGCGAGAAGTGTCCTTCCCCGCATGCCACATCGAGGACAGCCTTGCCTTCAACCGGACCGAGCAAATCGAGAATAGCCGGGTTGATCATATGCTTGTGGAAGAATTCCTCGTGCTTCTCAAAGCGCGAGGCAAACTCCTCACCAGCCGCATCCCAGCCCCGTATCGCCTCTTCCTGGGAGATGGCGTCAGGTGATACCAGTCTGTCCTTACTCATCGCCGTCTCCTTAATTTAAAAACCGCTCAGCTCCATGAAGAGGAAGCTGTCCATGATCTCGTCCCGGAAAAGCTCCATCACCCGATTTCTCACCTCGAAGAACTGATCGCTCTCAGTCACCTTATAATCCCGAGGACGGGGAAGGTTGGTCTCAATTACCTCCACCACCCGGGCGGGCCTCTTGCTGAAGACCACCACCTTGTCGGCCAGGTAGACCGCCTCATGGATATTGTGAGAGATGAAGAGCACGGTCACCCCCGTCTTTTCCCAGACCTCCATGATCTTGTCGTGCATGTAGAGGGTCGTCTGGAAGTCGAGGGAGCTGAAAGGTTCATCCAAGAGAAGGATATCCGGTTCATAGACGAGGGCCCTGAGGATGCCGAGCATCTGCTGCTGCCCACCGGAGAGCTCATAGGGATAGGCGTCCTCACGCACGCTCATATCGAGCCGCCAGAGGAACTCATCCAACTTCTTCCTCCGCTGCCGCCGCGGGACCCCATCGAGCTCCAAGGCGACCATGAGGTTGCCGAGACAGGTGCGCCAGGGGTAGAGGGATTCTCGGTAGTTCTGGAAGACGTATCCGATCTTGGCTTCCTTGACGGTCTTACCCCCGATGAGGATCTTGCCATAGTCCATATCCTCGAGGTCGGACAACATACGGAAGAAGGTGCTCTTTCCGCAACCGTTGGGGCCCACGATGGTGACGAACTCTCCCTTTTTGGCGGTGAAGGAGATGTTATCGAGCACTCGCAGGCCCCCGCTCCCCATACGGGGATCAGGGGCCGTATCATAGTGCTTGCTTACGCCGCGAACGTAGAGATATGGTCTTTCCTGAGCCATGCTATTCGTAGTAGAGCGTGGTGGTATCGATCTTCTTTTGATACGCCCCCTCTTTATAGAGGACATCAAAGAAGAGCTGGGGGGCCTTCTTATCCAGATTCTTTATCTTGATCCACTTCTCAAAGGGGATCCGGGCAGCCACCGGCGGAGGGAGTTGGGTGTATTTTGCAAGGTAACCCCTGGCCTCCTGCTCATTGGCCTTGATGTAGTCCGCCCCTTTTTCGATGGCGGCCTTGACCTTCTTGGCTACCTCGGGTCTCTCCTGCAGGAACTTGGCTGAGAAGGAGAAGGCGCCCCCTACGATACCCTTCTTTAATCCGAGCAACGTACAGGGGCTCTTTATGAGATACCTGCCTATGCCCTGATAGACGGCCATCATCCCGAAAGGCTCAGGGGAAAAGAAGGCATCGATCTGGCCGGCAGCCAGGGCCGGGACCATATTGGGAGGGGCGATCTCGGTAAATATGACTTTTTCAGGGGATATCTTGGTGCGGATGATCGCCTTGGCCAGGGCCACAGAGGTGGCACCGGGGAAGGTACCCACCTTCTTTCCCTTTAAGCCCTTGAGATCCTTCAGCGGTGAGTCTTTCTTGACCACCACCACCATGGTGTTGTCCACATTGGAATCGGCCGCGTAGACGAGAAAGATCTTGAACTTGTCCGGCACCATCTGCGCGGCAAACCAATGCCCGGTGATGGCGCTCATGCAGTTGGCATCGATCCTGCCCGCCACGAGGGCGTCTACGATATCGGTCCCGGATTGGAAGGGAATCAATTCCACCTCCAGCCCTTGCTCGGCAAAGAAGCCCTTTTCCATCGCCACATAGGTGGGAAGGCTCGGCACTATGGTGAGGTGCCCTATCGTTACCTTCTCCGCGCTCAATGCCAGCCCTGCTGCCATTACCAGGAAAACCATGAGTAAAACCGATACGGATCTCTTCATGTAACCCTCCTTAATTTTTTTTTCACACGTTTTAGTCTTCATAGTACAACTTCGTGGTATCAAGCCACTCCTTGTAAGCCCCTTCTTTATACAGGAGATCAAAGTATTTCTGTGTCGACTGCTTGTTGAGCTTCTCGATCTTGATCCAGTATTGGATAGGCACCTTCATTGCGACCGGCTCGGTTATCCCTATGTATTTTACCAGCAGGGGCCGTAAGGCATCTTTGTCCTTATTGATAAGGTCCGCGGCCTTGTAGTAAGCGGCTTTAAGCTTCTTGGCACGCTCAGGGTTCTCTTTTAAAAATTGGGCTGAAAAACCATAGGCCGCCCCGGCGAATCCTTCTTTAATGCCAAGGAGACCTAACGGCTCCTTTACCAGATCCCTCCCCACCCCCTGAGATCTGGCCATCATCCCCATGGGCTCGGGTGCAAAGAAGGCGTCGATCTGGCCGGCAGCCAGGGCGGAGATGAGGTTGGGCGGGGGAAGTTCCGTGTAGGTGGCGCCCTCCGGGTCCATCTGCGTGCGGATGATGGCTTTGGCCAAGGCGATGGAGGTGGCACCGGGATAGGTACCGACCTTCTTCCCCTTGAGGTCCTTTAAGCCCTTCAGGGGGGAATCCTTTTTCACTATCGCCACAAAGGTCGGGTTCGCCAGAGAAGGGGTCCCATACGTTAGAAAGATCTTGAAACGATCCGGCGCCGCCTGCGCGGCAAACCAGAACCCAGTAATGGAATTGCTGCCGATGACATCAATCCTCCCCGCTATCAGGGCGTCCGTGATGGCCGTACCTGAATCAAAGGGGATCAGCTCCACCTGCAGCCCCTCCTGGGCGAAGAGGCCCTTGTCCTGCGCCACAAAGGTCGCCAGGCTCGTCGTGATGCGCAGATAGCCGATCTTCACCGGCTCTGCGGCACCAACAGGCAGCGATACGCCCAAGACCAACATGAGCATCACCATCAACACAGCCAATCTCTTCATATTCTTCATACTATGTCCCTCCTTTTACTATGATTTTTTCGCTATCCTGGATCTGTTTAGTAATAGAGCTTCGTGGTATCGACCCGCTCTTTATAGGCACCCTCTTTGTACAGGAGGTCAAAGTACTCCTGGCCTGCCCGCTTGTCGAACTCTTCGAGCTTGATAAACTGATCAAAGGGGATGGACATGGCCACGGGTTCGGGAAGCCCGGTGTACTTGACCAGATAAGGCCGAGCCTCCCTTTCATTGGCCCTGATATAATCAACCGCCTTGTCCAAGCAGGTCTTGAGCCTCTTGGCCTTCTCAGGCTTCTCCTGCAGGAACTTGGTCGAGAAGGCGAAGGCCGCCCCCGGGATCCCCCTCCTCAACCTCAAGAGGGTCAGGGGGCTCTTTACGAGATATCTCCCCACCCCCCTAGCGATTGCTATCATCCCTGAGGGCTCGGGTGCAAAAAAGGCGTCTATCTGGCCGGCTGCCAGGACCTGGATCATATTAGGCGGGGGGACTTCCGTGAAGATGACGCTACCCGGGTCTATCTGCGTGCGGATGACTGCCTTGGCCAGGGCCACAGAGGTGGCACCGGGGTAGGTCCCCACCTTCTTCCCTTGCAGACCTTTCAGGTCTTTTATCGGAGAATCCTTCTTGACCACCACCGAAAAGGAGTTGTCATCCTTTAAGGATTTGGTCCCATATAAAAGAAAGATCTTGAACCGATCCGGCGCCGACTGCGCGGCGAACCAGAACCCCGTGGTACCCGTGCTGCCGATGCAATCGATCCTGCCTGCCAGCAGGGCGTCCATGATGGCTGTACCTGAATCGAAGGGGATCAGCTCGGCCTTCAGCCCCTCCTGGGCGAAGAAGCCTTTTTCCTGCGCCACAAAGGTGGGGAGGCTCATCACGATGCGCAGATAGCCGATCTTCACCGGCACTTCTGCGGCAAAGGCCCCAGAGGCTGATCCGAGGAGAAAGATCCCCATCCCTATTATTGCCAATAGCCTCTTCATACCCCTTTCTTCCTTTTTGTCAGGTTACAAGGCCGCATAATCACCTCTCACCACCCCCCATCATAGCGTTTGGCACCTATCTGCCGGCCCAGTGGATCACCTTGTCCTCCAACTTGACAAACCCCTGGTTGATAAAATACCCGATGAGGCCCGCCAAAACAATGTAGGCGTACATGTCGGGTATCTGGTAGGTCATGTGGGAGTTGTAGATCAGATAACCCAACCCCCGGGTGGTCCCGATAAACATCTCCAGGACCACGACGATGATGAGGCTCAGCGAGAGGGCAAGCCGCAGCCCTGCGGCTATCTGGGGCAGGGCCTCAGGCAGGACGACCTTGGCCATAATATAGGTCTCCGATGCCTTCATGGTCTCCGCCACCATCTTGCGGGTGCGGCTGCCTCCATGGACCCCGTAAGTGGTATTGACCAAAATGAGCAGTGCGCAGCCGAAGACCACTAAGGCGATCTTGGACCCATCCCCGAGGCCGAAGGCGAGCATAAAGAGGGGGAACATGGCAGTGGCGGGAAAGGAGCGGAAGAAATCTATGATGAACTCCACCGATTCATAGATCTTCTCCCAATAGCCAAGGACAATGCCCAGCGGCACCCCAATGCCCGCTGCTATGGCATATCCTGCCATCATGCGATAAAAGGTCTTCGCTATGTGTTCGTACGTCACTAGCTGCGAGAGCAGTATCCCAAGCTGTTTCCCTACAATCACCGGCGAGGGAAGGAAGAAGGGATCCACCATCTTGGTAACGGTGACCAGAAACCAGACGGCGACGAGGGCTACGGGTCCGATCCACTTTTTATGTTCTCCCAGAAACTCCCAGTACTTTTTCAACCCCTCCTCGACGACCTTCAATTCCCGCTTGGCCACCTTGCCGGTGCGGGATCGGGGGAGACTGTCGCGAAATTCTATGGTCTTAGGGAGCTTAAAGTTGGCGAGCCGCTCACGGCAGAACCTCATCAGCTCCCGTTTGGAGACCTCCTCCCCTACCTTGGGGACGATTACCGCCTTCAAGGCCTGTCCCCGATCAGAATCCGGTACCCCCACCACCGCTACCTCAGCCACCTTGTCGTGGGCGATGAGGACATTTTCCAGTTCCGAGGGATAGACGTTCATACCTCCGACGATGACCATGTCATCGGCCCGGCCCAGGATATAGATATAGCCGTCTTCGTCGAACCTCCCCAGATCGCCGGTGTAATACCAGTCATCCTTGATCTTTTGCGCGGTGGCCTTGGGGTTCTTGAAGTACCCCTTCATGATCTGCGGGCCGCGGGCAATCACCTCCCCCACCTCCCCGGTGGGGAGCTCCTTGCCGTCTTTATCCAAGATCTTGATCTCGGCCCTGGGGACGCAGCGGCCGGCGCTGGCCATTTTGCGAGGGGCGTCATCATCGTGGGTGAGGGTGAGGAGGGGAGAGGTCTCCGTGGCCCCGTATCCCTGGCGGACCAGGCAGTGGGGATACTCCTTGACCCATTCCTCCATGAGCTCTTCAGCGACCACCGTCCCCATCATGGCGACGGAGCGCAGACTGCTCAGATCATAGCGGTCACGGCTGGGGAGGTTGAGGATCATCTGATAGATGGGGGGTACGGCGTGGAAGTAGTTGATCTTGTTGCGCTGTATCTCTTCCAGGATCTTTTTGGGCCTTATCTCGTCGATGATGACTAAGGTGTGGCCCACGTCCACCATAAGGTTGAGGACGATCGGCCCTGAGACATGGGACATGGGGAGCACGGCTCCCTGTACGTCCTCTTCGCTTAAGGTCTGCATGGCCTTCATAGATTCGGGGAAATAGGTGAGGTGATCGTACGTCAGGATCACCCCCTTTGGCTTGCCGGTCGTGCCCGAGGTATAGAGATAGAGGGCCTCATCTTCCTCGCGCAGGGGTACATTCGGCTCCTGCGTATCCCCCTTCTTCACAATCCGCTCATAGTGGTAGAGGCCATCTTCCTTCTCTTTTGCTCCTCCTTCGTCCCCAAAAAAAACGACGTTTCGGAGGTCCTCCTTTTCTCGCAGCATCCGCAGGGCGAAGGTCTTCTGCTTGGAATGGGTGATGAGGACCTTTGCCTCCGTCTCGTCGAAGATGGGGGCCATCTCCGCGGGGCTGAGGCGAAAGTCGAGGATCACCGCGATGACCCCGATCTTCATGAGGGCGAAGTAGACCACGGCGAACTCGGCGCAGTTGGGGAGCAGCATCACCGCCCGGTCGCCCTTTTTAATCCCCTGGGCAAGAAGCCAATTGGCCATCATGTTGGCCCGAAGGTTGAGTTCGGAGAAGGTCAGTTGCACGTCATTACAAATGACGGCAACCTTATCGGGCCTCTGTTTAGCCTGCCGCTGCAGATATTTACCGACGATCATGGTCTTCTTTCACCCCATTAAAAACATTCGCCTCATCAAATCTCCCTTGGGAGAATGTTTCGATCAAATCCTGAACAAACTCCATTTCGGCCTCCGTAAACCGGATGTTATGGGCCGTGATGATATATTCCCTTCTCATGGCTGCGTCCAGCTTTAACCCCTTCTTCTGGCGATCGAGCAAAAACTTCACCTTGCGCAATTCCCTCAGCCGGCCCTTCAGGGTCTTTACCACATCCTGGGGATGGAGAAAGTTGAGAAAATAGAGGGAGATATCGAGGTTAAAGGAGGGACGATGCAGATACGTGATGTTCTTGAGGAGGAGTTCCTTGATCTCCTCCTGGCCTTTGGCGGTCAGGCTATAGACAAACTTCTTCGGCCTCCTGCCGGAGACCGTGCTCCACTTGGTGACTACCCCCTCCTGCTCCAACTTCTTTAATGTATAGTAGAGGGGGGTAGCGGAGACCTCAAAGAAGGGGCTGAGCTCCCTCTCCAGGGTCTGCTTCAGGTCATATCCATGTGCCGGCCCTTTCATCAAGAGCCCCATTATCACCAAACGCAGGTCCACCCTTTAATCCAATCTTCAATAGTCAAATTTTACTATTTAAGCATAAAACCTAAAAAAGTCAAAGGGAAAATTTGAGGTCCATTGATTAACCCGGCATGCTCATAACCGGCAACTCCAGGGACAGAGAGCCATTAAGCCTGCACTCCGCCGTCAACGACAATAGTGTGCCCGGTGATATAGGAAGAGGCGTCAGAGGCCAAGAAGAGGGCCGCCCCCACAATATCCCCTGGGACGGCAATCCTCCCCAGAGGGATCGCCGATTCGAACCGTTTTAAGGTTTCGGGCTTGCTCCAGACGGATTCTGATCCCTCCGTCCTCACTATGCCCGGCGCAATGGCGTTAACCCTGATATTTTCCTTCGCCAGCTCCAAGGCCAGTACCCGGGTAAGCATCAACTCACCGGCCTTGGCAACACTATAGGCCCCCATGGTGGAGGCTGCCTTCATGCCGAGCCTTGAAGATATATTGATAATAGTGCCGCTTTTTCGCTCCATCATCCTTCGTCCAGCTGCTTGAGAACAAAGGAAATACCCCTTGAGGTCAACGTTCATAATGCTATCCCACTCACCCTCCTCCGTATCCATAAGAGGGGCGCTGCTAGATACCGCTGCATTATTTACCAGGATATCAATGGCGCCAAAGGTATCTATGACCTTCTGTACCATATTGTTCACATCAGCTTTCTTGGAGACGTCAGCCTGTAGCGCCAGGCAACCCTGGCCACGTCTCTGGACTTCATCAGCCACCGCTTGAAGTTGTCCATCGTCGACAACTCGACTGCAAACCGCCACCGTGGCCCCTGCCGCGGCAAAGGCCAAGGAAATAGCCTTACCAATGCCGCGCTTCGCCCCCGTGATAATGGCCACTTTTCCTCTCAGTGCAAAACTCGGTAGACTCATGACTGTCCCCCTCCTTTGACCCTGCCATAGCTAGATTCCAAGGTATCCTGATCACCGGCATCTAAGGCCCTCATAGGGCATGCCTCCACACAAATAGGCTTTTTCCCCTCTGCCCACCTGTCGCAGCACAGATCACATTTTTGCATCCTGGCATTTGGCTCCGCTCCAAATTGAGGTGCATCAGAGGGGCAGGCCACGAGACAGGCGCCGCCACAACTCTCCCTGCCGAGGCATAACTCGCTGTCCACAACGACGATGCCGTCCTGGGCCCGCTTGCTGATGGCCCCGGCAGGACAGGCCGATATGCACAGCGGCTTATCACAATGATGGCAGGCAGTGGAGACAAAACGGACCGCGACCCGAGGGTAATGACCCTGCTCGGTGACGACAACACGTCTGAAGAACACCGGCCCTGGGGGGATATCATGCCAGTCCTTACAGGCGACCACGCACGCGTAACAGCCCGTGCATCGTGCATCATTAAAATAAAACGCGAGCTTCATGGCTTCCCCTCGTCAACCTTTGCAACCTCAACCAGTCCGGTATTGTGGCACGCGGCGCCTCCCGGCGAGCGCTTGTCCCGTGTCAGGACATTAGCGCAGCCTCCTCGATCTACCCCTTGTTCGTCGGGATCGTACCATGCCCCCTGCGGCAGATCGACCACTCCGGGCATAATCCTCTCGGTCACTTTTGCCTGAATAAGTATCTCACCTCTTTCATTAAATACCCTTACCTTATCACCGTCCCGTATGCCCCGAGCCTCGGCATCTCTGGTATTGATCGATATGGCCTGGGGCATCAGTTCCCGAAGCCAGGGGACCCTGTCAAACTGCGTATGTGCCCGTCGCTTGAAGTGCGTCGTGATGAGCTGCAGCGGATACTTGACAGCAAGGGGATCACGACGACCTTCCCATGGTTCGATGTATGTGGGGATCGGCGGGATCCCCGGCGAGTTCATTGCATCCAGCCATTGAGAATATATCTCGATCTTCCCCGACGGCGTGGGGAAGGGATGTTGCTCGGGATCCTCAATCTGTTCTTTAAAAGCGACGTGCGGTTCCGCAGATTTAATACGGTAGATGGCCTTCTCCTTCAAGGTGTCATAGTCGGGGACGAAGCTTCCGGCTACCATGGTCCTCAGCCAATCGTCATCGGTCTTCCCGGCATAGAGGGAAATACCCAATCGGCTGGCAAGTCCCTGGCATATCTCCAAAGGCGATCTGGATTCATAGAGCGGCTCTATGACCTTTTTTACGAAGCCGTAAAAAGGCCTTACCCCTCCTACGATGATGTCATCCCTCTCCAAAAAGGTAGAAACAGGGAGCACTATGTCAGCAAATTTGGCGGTAGCGCTCATAACCTGCTCGGCAACGGCAAGGAATTCCAGTTTTCTGAGGGCTTGAACCATCTTATTGGTGTTGGGATACTGATTAACTGGATTGGTATGCATTACCAAAGCCATTTTTATGTCAGCCGGATAGCCTCCTGCCCTTCCCTTCAGGATGGCATCAGCAATCTCAGCCGCGTGTATCCTCGCGCTACTGTCGGAGCCCTTCAGAGTCGGCAGGGCATCCGTGCGGGGGGGAACCCCGCGCTCAACCGGATTGCCACCTCCATCCGGCAGCTTGCCCAATTTAAAATCATATCCTCCAAACTGCCATTGAGGCACGCTCGATCTCCCTGACCATCCGCCATGGATACCGATATTACCGGTCATGGCAGCGAGGGTCTTGACGGCGCGGTGGTACTGCTCCCCATAGGCGCTGCGTCCCGGACCAATGCCGGCAACGAGCGCAGCCGGCTTTGTCGTGGCGTACTCCCGTGCAAGATTTTCAATGTCCTGTGCGGGCACTCCTGAGATAGTCTCTGCCCAGACCGGGGTCTTGGGGATACCGTCCTCGTCTCCCGCGACATATGCCCGGAACCGTTCAAACCCGACGGTATAGGTATCAAGAAAGCTCTTGTCAAAAAGATCCTCTGCAATCATCACGTACGCCATAGCGATGAGCACGGCCGTGTCGGTGCCTGGTCGAATAGGTATCCACTGACTGGCCAGAACGGCAGTCGAGTCCGTATAACGGGGATCAACAGAGATAATCTTGGTCCCCGATTCCTTGGCTTGAAGCAGATACCAGTTGGTATTGGTCTCATGTATAGTGGTGACGGGGTTCCATCCCCACATGATTATCAGGCGAGAGTTCAGGAGGTCGTCAAATGCGTTGTGCGAAGAGAGGGTGCCGTATGTCGCCAGCGAAGCGAAGAGACCCCCCTCAAAGGACTGGATCCCCCATTTATCGGTATAACCGCCGGTCATGGCCAACAATCCTCCAAGCAGCCGGGAGGTGTGCAGCTGGCTGGCGTCTCCCCCCCCGCCTAACAAGAGAACGGCTGACGGGCCATAGGTGCTCCTGACGCGGTTTAACTCACTGACGATCGTATCTAAGGCTTCATCCCAGGAGATTCGTTCAAACAGCCCCTCGCCGCGCTCCCCTGTTCTCCTCATCGGGAACTGAAGGCGATCCGGGTCATAGACACGCTGACGATAGGCACGGCATCTGAGGCAGGCCCTCAGCTGCGGTTCCTCCCCCCTGTCGGTTTCTATGCGGGTGATGACTCCATCTCTCACATGCACCTCGAGCAGGCACCTGCCTCCACAATGGCTCGAACAAGCGGTCTTCACTACTTTTTCTTCACCCATTTTTTTCTGTTTCGCAGACATAGGTATAGCTCACCACTCGGGCTTCTTATGTTCGACAAACATAGGACAAGAAGAGGGATAGATCTGCGTGTGCCGGAAGACAAGATTTCAAGCTGTAGCGCCCGCTTGCACTATGGTACTCCACCATATCCGTAGGGAATCGAAAAGTCAAGAAGGCCCTCGTCATGCAGTTGGATGGGTAGAGACATAGTGAGCAGACGATCCATTGGCTAAACCACCTGCGGCATGACGGAGCGCCACCCACGAACCATAAAAATCCCCCTTGATCCCCCTTTGCTCAAGGGGGAAGAGTTCCTCCCTTTTGTAAAATGGAGGTGGGGAAGGATTTAGGTGGTCTATTTTCTAAACAAAGGAAAGTTTAACCACGAAGGTCACGAAGAAACAAGAAGGTTAGGAATAGAAAAAGATCGAGCATTTTTCGCGCACTTCGTGTTCTTCGTGGTGAAAAATTAAATTAAGGAAGAGCAATCCTTCATGACGGATACGTCACCCACGAACTATAAAAATTCTCTCTTGCCCCCCCTTAGAAAAAAAAGGGGGGGGGTGGGGGAATTAGCGACAAAAATATTGGGTGAGAGGTATTTGCATCAAGGAGCCTGAAAGTTTATGAAAAAAGAGCGGGAGCAGCGGCTACATCTCTTGCCCGAGCGCAAACCCCTCGTCGGTAAAGAGTCTCGCGCAGACATCGGTAACATCAGGATCATAGAGGATGCCCTTATTCATTGTAATCTCATGTAACGCAACCTCAATGCCGAGGGCCGGCCGGTAGGGCCGGTGAGAAGCCATGGCTTCTACCACATCAGCCACGGCCAAGATTTTTGCTTCCAGCATAATCCCACCATCCTTTAGTCCCTGGGGATAACCAGAGCCATCAAGGCGTTCGTGGTGCTGCAGCACGATCTGGGCAACGGGCCAGGGGAATTCTATCCCTTTCAGTACATTGTAGCCTGCTAGGGGATGGGTCTTGATGATATTGAATTCGGTCTCGCTTATTCGACCGGGCTTGTTGAGGATCTCAACGGGTACGTTGATCTTACCGATATCATGGACCAGCCCGGCCAAGCGGAGTCCATCAAACTGCCCCGCCGTTAAACCCATTTCCTCGGCAATGGCACAGGCAAGAATGGTCACCCGCCGTTGATGGCCAGCAGTATACGGATCTCTCATCTCAACCGTCGATGCAAGGGTGTTAACTGTTACAATTAGGGTTTCCCGTAACTTATCGTAACTTATCTGTAATTCTCGCTCCGCCAGCTTGCGCTCGGTGATGTCACGTGTTACTCCAATAATTCCAGTGGGGCGGCTATTTTGCTCCACCGAGAAGACAGCCGTCACCTCACACCATTTTTTTGCCCCATCCTTACATACCTGTTCCACTTCTATAATCACCGGTTCTCGTTCCTCCACGTTCAGACGCTTACTGATAAGGTCGATTGCCATCGCGTGACTTTCCGGCGTAATGATCTGACTGAAATTTAATGAGAGCATCTCTTCAACCGTGTATCCTATCAATCGTTCGGCAGAAGGCGTTACAAAGGTAAATTTTCCTTCTAAATCCATGCTCCAGACGACATCCGTTACATGATCGGTGACTAAACGCAATTGCTGCTCACTTTTCCGCAAGGCCTCCTCGGACTGCCTGCGGTCCGTGATGTCATGGGATACTCCAAAGACAGCGCTTATAGTACCGTATTCATCTTGCAGGGGGATAACAATTGTCTCACAAATGCCTTCAGTTCCATCCTTGCGGGTGAAGCCCATCTCACCGGTCCAGCGGCCATCGCGTAATTGTCCTTTGATAATTTTCGTAGTCAGCGTACCAAGGGTCTTGCGAAAGACCTCGTCTTTATAATAGCCGAACATCCTCTCCGCTGCGGGGTTCCATCTGATGATGTTACCCTCCAAATCCGTCATAACAATGCTATCGTGTATATTCTCAAAAATGAGGGCCTGAGCGCGTACTGTTTCCTCCGCTCGCTTGCGCTCGATAGCAGAGCGTATGGTGCGCACCAGTAGATCACTATTGATCTGACCCTTCACCAGATAGTCCTGCGCGCCCTCCTGAACGGTCTTGATGGCCAAATCTTCATCCGCGAAACCGCTCATCACTACGATTGGCACCCTCGGAGCCTGTGCGTATGCCTTGGCAAAGGTAGCAAACCCCTGACTGTCAGGCAAGCCGAGGTCCAACAGGACTACCCCGACATCATTGGCAGCCAGGCGCACCAGCCCGGCCGCGAGCCGATCAACGTGCTCTAACTCGAACCGAGCGCCATCCGCTTCGCCGAGCACCTCCTGAATGAACCGGATGTCTCCAGGGTTATCCTCGATCAGAAGCACTTTGATCAATCTATCTTCCACCCTTTTATCCTTGCCAAGCGGCTCGGCTGTTATGTGTATGAAGCATTGCTTGCTACATTGAGATGAGGACGCATCCGGCCACGGACGATATGGTACTCAGTGGACATGAAGGTCTTGGCATACGTATGCTTCTCGCTCTGCCTGTTTCTACCATGCTACACGCGATAAAGTGCAAATTTTGTGCCTTGCTAAGAGGCGTTAATTAATAACGTAACAAATCGAAATAAAAAGGATTTATTTACAACAGGCTTTGAGGAATCGTCGCTATTGACAATTTTTGTCAGTTCAGCAGGCAAAATCTAAGTAAAGCATTCTCATGGATCGGGATGCCATATAATAGGCCGCAAGGCCGATGATATTAGATATGACGGATAAAAGGGCCTGGAAGGAGGGGCAATCAAGGTTTGCCATTGAACGTTCGATGCTCTGAAAAAAAAGGGGGAGAGGGGTATATAAAGAGCGAGCTGGCTTAACACTCATCAACGCATCATCTGCCTCGTCAGCTCCAGATTCGCGATCACCCGTTTGTGGTAGAGGGGGTATTTCGCGGAGGTGTAGATCTTGATGGCCTCCTCGTAGGCATGTATGGCCTTGGTTAGATTCCCCTTCTTATCCGTGATCCCGGCAAGACTGCGATAGGCGGCACCGAGGTTGCTCTGGATCATAGCATAATCCACCGGGTGTTCCTCAAGGCTGTATATCCGCAGGGCTTCCCCGTAGGCGCTGATGGCCTTGGCCAGGTTCCCCCCTTTATCCTTCACCTCGGCAAGGGTCCAGTAGGCAGCGCCGAGGTTGTTCTGGATCATCGCATAGTCCACCGGAGATCGCTCCGAGGTATACACCCGCAGG
>MGQS01000057.1:36355-37530 GCA_001797905.1 Deltaproteobacteria bacterium RBG_16_54_11
GTTGTTTTGGGTGGCTGCATAATCCAGGGGGTACTGCTCCTGGGTCCTGATGCGCAGGGCCTTCTCATAGGCGGCGATGGCCCTGGCCAGATTCTCCTCCTTGTCCCCTATCTCAGCGAGACCCCAGTAGGCAGCGCCGAGGTTGTTTTGGGTAGCGGCATAATCAACAGGGTATCGTTCACGGGTCCTGATCTTCAGGGCCTCCTCATAGGCATTGATGGAGCGCAATAGATTATCCTCCTTGCCCTTGACCTTGGAAAGACCTCGGAAGGCGTTGCCGAGATTGTTTTGTGTGGCAGCGTAACCGGTAGGGTATTGCTCCTGGGCGTATACCCGCAGGACCTTATGATAGGCACTAACGGCCTTGGCCAGATTGGCTTCCTTATCCCTCACCTCAGCGAGTGCGCCGTAGGCGGTTCCAAGATGGTCCTGCGTCATCTCATAATCGATCGGATACTGCTCGGGGGTGTATACCAGCAGGGCCTTCTCATAGGCACTGACGGCCCGAATCAAATTAGCCTCTTTTGCACTGACCTCTGCCAGGGCGCTGTAAGCAGCGCCGAGATGGTCCTGTGCCGCAGCATAGCCGACAGGATATTTCTCAGGGTTGTATACCCGCAGGGCCTCCTCATAGGCATTGACGGCCCTGGCCAGATTCGCCTCCTTGTCTCTGATTGCGGAAAGATCCCAGTAGGTTGTTCCGAGATTATCTTGGGTGGCGGCATACTCAAGGGGATCAGCTTCAAGGGTCCTGCCCTTCAGGGCCTCCTCATAGGCACTGACGGCCCTGGCCAGGTTCTCCTCCTTGCCCCTGATCTCAGAGAGTTTCCAGTATGATGTTCCGAGGTTGTTCTGGGTGGCGGCATACTCGAGAGGATACTGCTGCTCGGGCCTGATTGTTAAGGCCTCTTTAAAGGCGCTGACGGCCTTCATGAGGTTAGCCTCCTTATCTTCAACAAGGGCTAAGGTATAATAGCAGACCCCTTCGTTATTCTTGATGTGGCCATAGAGCTCGGGCTCCCCTTTTGCCGATACCTTGCGTAAAACCTCTTTGTATATCTCCAGCGCTTCCTCGGCCATGTTTTTCTTCAACAATTGATCGGCGATATCCAAAGTGCTGATCTGCGTATCCGTGTGCATCTGCTGCTCTCGCTGTCCAAATACAACGAAGAGGA
>MGQS01000058.1:0-8287 GCA_001797905.1 Deltaproteobacteria bacterium RBG_16_54_11
GATGTGGCCCTTTTTCAGAATGACCGCCCCCAAGCATATCCGCAACATAACCGACCTCGACGTGAAGCCCGGAACTCGTCTCTTTCGCAGTTATGTTTTTCTCTTCGGCATTCTTCCCTTTGATTATTCAGATCTCACATTGATCGAACTCGACGATGGCCGCGGGTTCATCGAGGAGTCTCCCATGAGGTCGATGAAGTTATGGCGGCACGAGCGGCGGATTCTCGACTGTCCGTCTGATCCCTCGGCGGTTTTTCTGGTCGATCGTTTGACGTTTCTCCCGCGGTGGGCGCCGCGCCTGGTCGGCTGGTTCATAGGGCGGGTCTTCGAGCACCGCCACAGAGTTTTGCGTAAACATCTTGGGGGCAGCGCCTAACCCGGAAGAGGATCAGTAACGCGTCTTGACATTTAACAAAGTTCTGATCCCATTGTCTTGGGGGTGTGGATAGGGGATAGGCCACTTTTTCGTTCCTGCTCCATCCCTTAAAAAATGGCCTATGCCTTTTTTATCATCCGGTGTATTATTCGGAAAAGGTCTTTTCAAGCGTAATAGGAGGTGAAAATCGAATGAAAAAAGTTATCGTACTGACTATGATGATAGTTTTCTTGTGGACAGGGGTATCTTTCGCCGAGAATTGGATCATATATTACGATGGAGGCTCTTTGCAATCCTATTTTGACGCCGACAGGGTATATAAAAGCGGCAACGGTTTCGACTACTGGATTCGTGATACATTTAATCCAGAGTTCCTCGG
Organism: Deltaproteobacteria bacterium RBG_16_54_11; assembly: GCA_001797905.1. GTDB lineage: Bacteria > Desulfobacterota > B13-G15 > B13-G15 > RBG-16-54-18 > RBG-16-54-11. Next base: position 756 of record MGQS01000058.1, read on the forward strand.
AAACAAATATCTCGTACAGCACCTGCAAGTAGAACTCCGAAACAATGAGTGGTGGATAAGGATATTGGAGACTTGGTACATAGACTCTCAGGGCAAAGAAGATGATCGCTCTTCCCAGCCATTGGCTTGGGAACCGATGAAATGGTCGAACGAACCCCACGGCAAAGCACTTTTGGACGGTCTGCGCAAGTATGGCCGCTGAAATAAAAGACTATTAATCAACTATTAAATGGACGCTCTCGGGGGCGCTGCTTGACATAGGATAAAATGCTGATCTTATTCTCTTAAAGCTTCCAGTAGTTGCAGGGGTGTTTCAGTATGCGGGAATAGTTTTTCAAGGTTTATTTCCAAATTGACGGAATAATAAAATAAAAGGAGGAGGTGCGTTATGAATATTATGTCTGTGATCAATCTGGTATTGTGTGTGGTTATCGTGATCTTCGGGCTCATGGGCTGGCGCCGATCGAAAAAAATCTTTCCGCTCTACATCGGCATAGCGTTCGGCCTCTTCGGGCTCTCCCATCTCGCCACGCTCACTGGCCAGGCGGCACAGCTGGAGGTGCTGCTCATCGTGATCAGGACGGCAGCATACCTGATCGTTGCGTACGCAGTGTATAAAGTGGCATTCAGCTCAAAATAAGCGAGAATAAGGAGAAAGCTAGGGGCGTCGGCGCACAAACGATGTTCTCTTTGCCTCTAACAAATAGTTAGTGCACCGACGTCCCCTTGCTCAATCTTTGGACAGGGGAAAATGAGATATCATGCTTTCTTAATAATCGCCGCGATCCTGTTCTGTACTATAGTTAATGCGCAATCTCCACCCTTTTCCGCAATAACGATCTCCGGGAAAACTAAAAGCACATTTAATAAAGTATCGCTTTTTGAGAGCGGCAGCGCGCGAACGCCTATAAAATCTGAAAACGTATCTTCATGGGATGGGGGATATAGCATAACTATCGATATTCGAAACGATATGCGTGGTAGAGACAACTATTACTATACGGATATGCGTTTTTGGAATGACCAGAATAGCAATGGGGTTAGGGATTCCGGCGAGCCAATCAGTCAGTGCCACTTCATTATGTGGCTCCCCCCTGCTAATAAGTTATACCTACAAGTCTACCAAGGTCCGCGATATGAAATAACATCCTCTTCATTTAAGTACGATTACAACTGATACTAGAGAAAGATGCGATTTGTTAAGTACCATGCGCTTGGCAACGACTATCTTGTGATCCGTCCGGAGGATATCGACGGCGACATCCAAAGGCAGACGATCGAGCGGATGTGCCATCGCCACTACGGCATCGGCTCGGACGGCATCCTCCTCGGACCGTTGGACAGTGCCGCCTGCGATTTCAAGGTCCGCATCTTCAATCCCGACGGCAGCGAGGCGGAGAAGAGCGGCAATGGCCTGCGCATCTTCTCGCGCTTTCTCTGGGATGAGGGGCTCGTGCGCGATGATCCGTTCACGATCGAGACCCTGGGCGGCCCGGTGACGTGCCAAATTGAAGAGGGCGGAAAGAGCGTAACCGTAGAAATGGGGGTAGTCAGTTTTATCAGCACCGAGATCCCCGTTACCGGCAAGCCGCGGGAGGTATTGCGCGAAGAGATGATCATCGCCGGCCGCACCTTCGAATACTGCGCCGCGACTATCGGCAACCCGCACTGTGTCGTTCTCTGCGAGGAACCGACTGCCGAGCTCGCCCGTCATTACGGACCCCTGATCGAACGGGATGCCCGCTTCCCCAACCGGACGAATGTCCAGTTTATGAAAATCATCGATCGGGGCAATATCCAAATCGAGATATGGGAACGGGGGGCAGGCTACACCCTGGCCTCGGGAAGCAGCAGTACGGCAGCGGCCGCCATTGCGCACAGACTCGGCCTGTGCGATGCGGATATTGTCGTGCACATGCCGGGCGGCAGCCTCGCTATCACGCTTGCGGACGGTTTCGCTGCCATCATGAGAGGACCCGTGACACGCATCTGCAGTGGGGCTATGGATCCGCACATGTTTGAGGCATAGGAATCAACCAGTCTTATACAAAACGAATAAAGGAAAACGAATGGATAAGAAAAAATTGACGGGTTTGGAGTTGATGAAGGCCATGATGGAGGGGCGCATTCCCCGCGCACCCATAGCAGAGATCGTGCCGATGAAACCTATGGAAGTAGCCGGCGGCTACGTCAAGTTCTCTGCCAGGGCCGATAAGCGGCACATCAATCCGCTCGGCGGGGTTCATGGCGGCTTCGCCGCAACGGTGCTTGATTCCGTAACCGGCTGCGCCGTGCACACCATGCTGGAAGCGGGCACGAGCTATGGCACCGTTGATCTGAATATCAAGATGCTAAAGGCCGTCCCCCTGGAGAAAGAGCTGGTGGCGGAAGGAAAGGTGATCCATCTGTCAAAAAAGATAGGCGTCTCCGAAGGGACCTTGAAGGATGCCGATGGCAATCTCTATGCCCATGCCACTGCCACGTGCCTGATCTATAGGTAACCTGCCGTTTCATTTACTGCATCTCCTCATCAAACCTGAGATAGCGCAGTATGATAACGCCTCCAATCAGCAATACGCCGACCAGCACGAATCCCAGCGCAAACGAACCCTCCTGCCCCATCAGGCCGATGCCCGCGGGGATGGCTCCGCTTCCTACAAAAAAGGCCACGGGTATGGTGAGGGAAATCGCAACGTTGCGCACTTGAGGAGGGCCAATGCTTGCCAGGGCCGCGAAGCCCGCCGGGAAAAAACAGACGGCCAGCATGGGCTGAAGAAACAGAAACGGTATGATCCACGACCCCCTGGTCATGCCCAAGAGCACAGTCGCCATTCCGGTGGTGAGTAATATACCTCCGAGGGTCCTCTTTGGTCCCCACCTATCCGATGCCCACCCCGCCGCAAAAGCGATAGCCAGCCCTGCGATGCGGGAGAAGGCGACCAGCTGATTGGCCGAGCTGCGCTCGAACCCCTGTTCGGCCACCAGGTAGAGCGGAAGCATGGTATAGACCCCGAGGCTCGCGCCAATGGCCAGGCTGAATAAGGCCATCATGACCCAGAACGCGGGCTGGGTGATAAGGATTCGGAAGGTTTTTGGGCTGGGGGCTTCTCCTTGAAATTGCCCGCCCTTGCCAAGGCGTATAAAGGCCGCGCCGGCAAATATCGCCGCCGCCCCGATCAGGGCGATGACCCCCCGCCAGGAAAACCAGAGCATCAAACCCTCCGCCACCAGGGGAGCTGCGACGAAACCCAGGTTGGGGGCGAGCTCATGAATGGCGACGGCCTTGCCCCAATCCCGCGAGCTCACGATAGAGGTAAGTGCTGCGATGCCTGAGGGAAGATAGAGACCCCCTGCCACGCCCAACAGCATCAATCCCCCGCGAATCCCCCCCATGGTAGGGCTGAGGACGATGACGAGAAGGGCCCCGCCTATGGCCATTGAGGAGATGATGATCGTCCTCCTGTGGGTGAACCGGGATGAAACAAAGCCGGAGCCCAACAACCCTGCGCAATAACCCAGGGAGCTGAAGAGAAAGAGGGCCCCAGCCCCTGCGTGCCCTATATGCAGATCTCCCTCGATCGTTGGCAGCAGAGGCGCCAGGATTATCCGTGCGAGGAAATTGAGAAAAAAGATCCCCGCCAGAAAGAGCAGCGCCGGGATATGCGTACGAAACGGGACCATTATTGCCTCTCTTGACCTTCGACGTAATAACACGGTTGGTGATAGAAGACAAGCCCCCTTGCCTCCGCTGCCGAGACTGTGTTGCAATTCAAATATTTCCCTCGCCCCTGCCGCTGTGGGGCATCCCAACCTCTATATTTTTCGCTAAAGAGGAGCGGGACGTCAGTGGGGAGAGGGTGGGGGGTGAGGGGCTCAACTAAAAAGTATTTAAAATATTGTTTTTATTGTAACCCCTCATCTGCCGCCTCGCGGCATCTCCCGCTTGCTCCCCAACCTTTGGATTCTTGATGAGGGGATGCCGCAGAGCGGCAGGGACCCCGCATTCTGCCCAAAGGGGCACCTCCGGCTTGTTCTGTGTTGTGGAGCGGGGCCGTATTCCCTGATTTTTGCAAAGCGGCGCGGGACTACACCTTCTCCCCTTTTTAGTAAGGGGAGAAGGGATATTTGGTGCTAAAAAATGTAATTGTGACACAGTCTCGCTGGCGAGAGGAGGTAAGATGCTTCCCGGGCATTGCACAGGTGAGAAATTAGAAGAACGTGCCTCGCGCGAACCAGATAAGGCCGGCCAGGCCCACAACATAGCAGTAATACGCGAACCAATAGAGCCTGCCCCGGCGGATCACCCCTAAGAGCCACTTCAAGGCGATGGCGCCTGCGCCATAGGCGGCGATGGTACCGACGAGCAACGTCACGGCCTGTTGTGATGGCACCCCCGTGTGCAGCAACTCCTTGCCCTCCACCACGGTTGCACCGAGGATAACCGGCAGGGCCAGCAGGAAGGAAAAGCGGGCGGCCTCACTCCGCTCCACCCCCGCATACATGCCCGCGGCGATAGTCGATCCCGCGCGCGAGATCCCCGGCAAGATGGCAAAGGCCTGGGCAACGCCGATGATGAACGCCCTCACCATGCCGAAGCGGGTATCTTTTGGTTTTGTCCAGCGCGTGCCCAACAGGATGGTGCCGGTCACGAGCAGGGCGAGCGAGACAAAGAGGGGGCTTGTGAAGGCGGCCTCGATCTCTTGCTCAAAGAGCAGCCCGACCGCCCCGGCCGGGATGGTGCCCAGGCAGATGAGGACGCCGAGCCTGAAAAAGGGGTCTTCCTGATAGCACAGAGACCAATGGCCCGGCGATGGATGGCGCAGGGCATGCCCCCATGCCTTGAGTATATTCCAGCAATCACCCCAAAAGATCGTCAGGATTGCCAGGAAGGTGCCGAAGTGGACGAATACCTCGAAGGCAACCCCTTCGGTATGGACGCCGAGGAGCGCCTTGCCCAGGACGAGGTGCCCTGAGCTGCTGATCGGCAAAAACTCGGTGATCCCCTGCAATATTCCCAGCCACAACGCCTGGAGAACGTTCATCGCTCAATCCCTCCCGCCGACAGAATAAACGGAAAACTCTCATGATCGAAAGAGGTTTGTCAAGGACTACTTTCTCTGCAAAGAACCTTATTATTGCCAAGAGAAGGATACTATCGTAAGATCCTTCCGTATCCAAAGATAGTTCTGCGAAGAGGTACATGAGAGATCGTGCCGATATGATCAATAGTGTTGTCATCCATGATGCCACCCGCAGGCAATGGCTGCATTTTCGTGAGCCTCGGCGGATCATTTCCGCCCATCGCATTGAAGAGGTCATGCCGGCGCTCAAGGTCGTCGAAGAGACGGCTTCCAAGCACGGCCTCTATGCCGCAGGGTTCATCGCCTATGAAGCGGCGCCTGCCTTCGACTCGGCCCTGGCGGTGAGGGAGGACGGTTCATTCCCCTTGGTTTGGTTCGGCATCTACGGCAAGCCCGAGCAGTTGAGCCTTCCAACAACGACGGCATCGATTCAGGATCTGCCGCGCATGTGGACGCCTTCCGTGACACGAGAGGCGTACGAACATGCCATCAGCAGCATCAAGAACTACATCGAGGCCGGCGACACCTATCAGGTCAACTTCACCTTACGCCTGAGGTCGCCCTTCAGAGGTGATCCATGGTCCTACTTCATCGAGTTGGCCAGGGCGCAGGATGCATCATACGGGGCTTTTGTGAATGCGGAAGGGTGGTGTATCTGTTCGGCCTCACCGGAACTCTTCTTTCAACTCGATGGTGACGAGCTTGTCTCCCGCCCCATGAAAGGGACCGCCCCACGGGGGCTGATGCTGAACGACGACCTCGCGCAGGCCGAATGGCTCCATCATTCGGAAAAGAACAGGGCGGAAAACGTCATGATCGTCGATATGGTTCGCAATGACATGGGGCGGATCGCACGCACCGGGAGCGTGCAGGTAAGCAGCCTGTATGAGGTTGAAAAATACCCGACCGTCTGGCAGATGACCTCCACCGTCAGGGCGAAGACGGAAGCCGGCTTATTGGAGATCATGAAGGCCCTCTTTCCCCCGGCCTCTATCACCGGCGCCCCAAAACGCCGAACCATGCAGATCATAGCGGAGCTCGAGAACACCCCGCGGCGCGTATACACGGGGAGCGTGGGGTTCATGACCCCCGATTGTAAGGCGCAGTTCAACGTCGCCATCCGGACCGTGCTCATCGACAAGGCCACAGGTCAGGCCGAATACGGCGTTGGCGGGGGCATCGTGTGGGACTCCGTAGACCGGATGGAGCTTGAGGAATGCCGGACCAAGGCGAGGATCCTCACCCAGAGGATGCCTGATTTCTCCCTCCTCGAAACGATCTTGTGGACCCCTGAAGTAGGCTATTTTCTGCTGCCGTACCACCTGGCGCGCCTTACGGACTCGGCTGCCTATTTCTCCTTCTCCGCGGACCTGGACGCCATTTGTGAGAGGCTCGCCTCTCTGGCGCGTACCTTGTCTCCTACCGCACATAAAGTACGTCTGCTTGTGGCCAAGGATGGCGGCATTACCCTTCAATCTGAAGCCCTGGCCGATGCTGTTGCACTGCCCCTGCACGTCTGTCTGGCACCTGCACCTGTCGATTCCGCGAACCCGTTCCTATACCACAAGACGACCAACCGAGGCGTCTATGAGCAAGCCCTGGCGGCATTGCCTGGGTGCGCAGATGTCATCCTGTGGAATGAGAAGGGGGAAATAACCGAGTCGTGCATCGCCAATATCGTGGCCGAGCTGGAAGGAAAGCTCTATACCCCGCCGGTCCGATGCGGCCTGCTCCCCGGCACGTATCGGGCCTATCTCTTGGAGCAGGGAAAAGTCAAAGAGAGGGTGATACGGAAAGAGGACCTTTCCAGAAGTCCTCACATCTACCTGGTCAATTCAGTGCGCAAGGAGCGGGAGATGGTTGTCGACTCCTTCGACGGCGCCAAGGCTTCGGTGTGAGCACCGCCTAACTCCCTGCCTTTGGAGGCAGGATAAAGAAGCGCCGCTCAGGGTCAACCCTCTGAGCCCCTTGGCCTAAGACCGCGGCGTGAACCCCTCGGTCGTGAGCCCTGCGGCTTGAGCTCAGGTCGAAAGCTCGCGGTCGAACGACGCAGGCGAGTAGCTCGGCTCGAAGGCAATCCCTGGCCTTCAGGCCGAGGAGTCGAAGGGTTGACTGGGAGAGCGTTGGAGAGAACAGTGTGGCTCGTTGGTAGAGGGATATGGGAGATAAGGGGTTGTTCTAGCGCATCACCGTTATGACGAGGAACCACAGCCCGCGCAACTAGGGGAGCTGCAAGAGCCGCAGGAGGACCCCTGCGAGCTTGAAAACCCGCTCTCGCTCTTGTGGCTGAAGGTGGAGAGGAGCCTTTTGACCTTGGTCGCGTTGCAGGTAGGACAGCAGACCTCCTGATCACCGTAAACCAGAATTTCAAAGTCCTTATCGCATTTCACGCAGTGATATTCAAAGATGGGCATACCCTGCCTCCGTATCTGCTTCCGTATGTTTTCAATA
>MGQS01000058.1:8322-8864 GCA_001797905.1 Deltaproteobacteria bacterium RBG_16_54_11
TACGCCGGTGTCCTGATCCCCCCTTCCATGATATACTACCGAGGGCATATGAGAGTTTACTTCCCCCCCTTTCGAAAACCGAAGATGACCCTTTGGTCAGGGGGGATGGGGGGGGATTTGAAGCGTGGTAAATCCCCCTTAATCCCCCTTTGCAAAGGGGGATTTTAAATATGGAATGCAAGCCTTTTCAGTCAGCACATGACGAGCTGGGATATGGGAAAAAACAGAAAACTTAGCTTCCAACAGGTACGCCGGTTTCAAAAACAGATCTATGCCCACTATCGAAGCAACAAGCGGGTGCTCCCGTGGAGAAAGACGCACAATCCGTACAAGATCCTTCTGTCGGAGTTGATGCTGCAACAGACCCAGGTGAAGAGGGTCATCGAGAAATATAGGGAATTTCTCCGCCACTTTCCCGCAATCGGGTCCGTGGCCCGCGCCCCGCTGCGTGCAATCCTCGAGCAATGGCAGGGGTTGGGCTACAACCGCAGGGCCCTGGCGCTTAAAAGACTGGCGGCTATCGTCGTTGATCGCTATGGCGG
>MGQS01000059.1:0-6410 GCA_001797905.1 Deltaproteobacteria bacterium RBG_16_54_11
TTGAGATTGAGGATCGCGGCTACTCTTTGTTGACGTATCAGAAACTCCAATAATCTCAGTGCGATACGAGCACCAGTCGCAGGTTTCCGTCTCCGCCTCTGGCAATGGGCCATCGAGCAAGGCAACCACCTCATGCAGGAACTTGTGAAAGGCGTTGTCGTCTCTCTTTACCTCATGCCACGACATCCGGCCGCCAAGGACCTGGCAATCGTTGCCTGTGTATTCACAGGAATCAGGGGTAAAGTACAAAAGCCCCATACGTGATATAGGAGAGAGCTTGAGAGCGCCTTGGGCCGGGTTTTCCAGGGCAAAGGCATAGGCATGGAGCTGCCGGCCGTACATTGCGACTTTTTCTTCGCTGGGATTCCCGGTCTTGAAGTCCATCACCGCGAACGAGCCATCATCTAATTCTGCAACGATATCAAATCTGCCGGCAATAAAGCACGTACTTTCCAGATCATCGAACTTTATGGGAATAGATTGAACTCGTTTTTCCCCAAGGGTAACAATACCTGGCGGCAGTTGCGGACAAAAATCTTCTGTTCGTTTTCCCGAATAATGGTCTTTTTGAAGACTCGCGATGACGCTGAAAACACCGGGCAAGGGAATAGAAGGCTGCGAAATGCCATGCTTGACCTTGAGCACGAAGCAATGCTTACAACCATCATATAAGAACGTTAAATCCGATGGGCTCAATTTATAATTCATAAGTTAGTTCCGGCAGCTAAGTCTTTGATGACTTTGTCTACATTCTGCATCGTTAAGGGTAAAGATTCGACCCCTTTTCTTCTTTCCTCCCTCGCACTGGCTGTCATAAAATAGGAATGGTGCTCACTTGAGGGGTAATGTGAAAGAACTTAAAAGCTAACCGCGCCTTATACACCACCACCGCTGGGTATCGTGGCCGAACCAGATCTCGAACACCCTCAAGATCTAACACGCATTCTGTTCCGAGAATCACTTCGGCCAATTCGAGGTCCGGACCGAATGGTACGAAATGAAGATGTCCCTCTTGAACTGCAGTTTCCAACGGTACGAAACGCCTGTATTCGTGTTCGTAATCCCAATGCCGATACTTGGTGCGAAGCAACAGTTGCTGAAGGTCTTCAGGAAGCCGAGAAGGATCCTCAATGTTTTCGAGCTCCGCACGAATACGTTTGTCTTGGTACTCAACCTGTTGTACTAGATTGCGGGGCACGTTGAAGCCTAGGCAGATGCCGCGGTGTCGCGCTGCGTAGTTGCTCCATAGCACTGGGTCGCTCCAGTTATCACTAAAGGAGAGAAGCCCAGTTTGTGCGTCGAAGGCGCTCTTAAAGTTCCTAACAATCTTCCGAACTTGCCGCTCTCGAAAGTTGACGCTTATTAGTTCGAAGGGATCGTTTAGGTCCGAGAAGCGCGCGACTTTTAGGCGACCCAATGCGATGTCGCTTATGGCGTGATCCGCGGCCGTCAAGTGGTAGAGGCGGATTAATTCAGCTGGTGGCGGAGGACAAGCTATGACGCTTGCCATATCTGAGCGATACCCCGCCGCTACCCAAGCGGCTCGATTATCCTTAAATGCCACTGTGCTCATTGAGCAATCTAACAATGTTTTTATGGCTCCTTATAATACCATAAATATTTGTCATATAGGACACCTGTGAAACAAGAGCCGTATCGGTGATAAACCTTTTCTTATCAAGTACTTGCGTATAGGGACTTTTCGTTTTTATGTGAGATAATTTCTTAAAAAAAACCATTACACACTATGTCATAATTCATGACTTGATCCCTATGTGTATTCACTTGCTATTTGCACTTAGAATCTGTTGGCATAACCTGTCGAGGTCCGGAAACATTGCGTCCTCGTTTATGCCTCGTTGGTCCAGATCGTTCAGCAACTTGGCGCGCTTGTATGTAAGGGAAGCGGATCCGTTGCAGTTTTCTTCTGAGAATCTGGTTTTGTTCCAGCCGGACAAAATGCTTCGGGTAGTCAGGCATGTGCTTGAAGACCAGAAAGGCGCCTTTCTGCTGGCGTAACCGAGGAAATGTTCGAGATGGGAGAAACACCTTTGTCCTTGTTCCCGCGAATGGGGTAGCGTCTCTCTTTCGATCGATGATGTCATGCTTTTCCGGTGCGAACATCCAGACTTGCGGCTCATGCCTTCGCTTTTTCGGCTCATTGCGCAACGCAAACCAGAGGGCTATGCAAGGGTCTCGTGTCCAGTCTAGCAGGCGTGTTGCCAAGCCGTGGTGCTGTGCGAGCGCAAGCCAATCCCAATCGGTTCTGGGCACTGTTTCCAGAATCTGTCTAGAAGTAGCCTTGAAGGTGCGGAGCATCTCAAGTTCGGTCTGGAGGAACCCGCCCTTTAGATTGATTTGGCTGATGTATGGAAGAAGTGGCCAGCTGGCATCTTGACCGCGGCAAAGAATCAGTTTTCCCTCAGGCACTTCTTGCGAAACAAACTGTGTCAAATCTTCCAGCGTATCTCCGTGCCAATCGGGATGCCCATGCAGCTTATCGGTTATTAGTTGTAGAGTCATGCTTGCTGGATTTCATGCCCAACGATGTTTTTATGCTCCTTATAATACCCCCAATATTGTTATATTTGCCATATAAGACCCTTTCGGAACAAGAGCCGAGTCGGGCATAAACCTTTTCGTATCAGCCAATTACGTATAGGGGCGATCAAAACAAACTCATCTGTTCTTTGCCTTTAGCGGGTTTTTCTTCCTCATCCTAGATTTCATCGAAACAGGTCAGCGTGTGTTCCTGTGCGCTCGAAAATCACGCTGCTTTCTTCAATCTTGTAAATCAGGAGCCAGTCGGCTTCGACATGGCACTCCCGCCTGCCTTGCCAGTCGCCTAAGAGTTTGTGGTCACGGTGGATAGGATCGATCTGCTCTTCGCCTGCCAGGGAGCGGATAATGATCTTAAGCTTCTCCATATTCTTCCTCCGCTTCCCCATGCGCTTGACATCTTTCTCGAACTGCCGCGTATAGACAGGGGTAAGCATCAGATTTGTAGTTTCGCAAACATGTCATCGACGTCTTTGCACACGATCAAATTGCGACCTACATCGGTGTCTTCAAACGTTTGGCGAGTCGTCTCTGTAGGGACGACCACATCGAAGGGAAGCCCTTGGTGGAGCTCAACTTGCCGATAAAAGAGGGTAATCGCCTGCGTCGGGTTCAGGCCCAAATCACGCAAGACGTGCTCTGCTTTCTCCTTCAGATCAGGCTTTATACGCGCCCTTACCGTTGCTGTTTTAGTCATCGTGCACCTCCCATAACCTATAATGTATCACATAGGGATACATTTAATGTAGCACATATGGGGCACATTGGCAAGCGCAATCCCCTCAAAATAGCTTCATCTGTGCCTCGCCTTCCACGGGTTTCTCCCCTTCCCCTTCCTTGGGAAAGATGTTGATCTGCCCGTAGACGCCGTCGTAGCCAGGCACGATCTTGAGCTTGCCCTGGCGCACGAGCATGATCCCCTCGTATATCTTGGGCTGAGCGATCTTTTTGATCTCCTCGGACGGCAAGTCAATCAAGATGGCGAATTCCGATCCTGCCTGCTCCACCATCCGCATATACTCCCCCTGCACGCCTTTGGTATTCGTACCGGCGCCCAGGGCCGCGGCGATGATCTCTTCCAAAGGGACGAGGTGGATAGAAGGGATGGCATTTTTGGGAATAAACCCCTCGGGCCTGTCAGCCAGCTCTTCCACCCGATGCATGACCCCTACGGTGAGCTGTTTGTTGCACACCGGGCAGATATCCTGGTGTTTTCTGCTTTCCTGCGGTGTAAAGAGGATATTGCAGTTGCGGTGGCCGTCGTAGTGGTACTTTCCTTCTTCCGGGAAGAACTCCACGGTAAAGAGCAGTCCCCCGGGGTCTTTTTCCTTGATACAGCGGGTGATCTCCTTGTAGTCCAGGGCGCAGGCAAAGCAGTTGGCCTCGCGGCCGAGCTTGCTCGGGGAGTGGGCGTCGGAGTTGGAGATGAAGGTAATGCCGTCAAGGGCGCTCAGGCGCCAGTTCATCTCCGGGTCAGAGGAAAGGCCGGTCTCGATGGCACGGATGTTTTTGGCCTGCTCCTCAAAGCACTCTTCAATCGAGTCAAAGCCCGAGTTGGCGCCGAAGACCGAGAACCACGGGGTCCAGGCATGGGCCGGGACTAGGAGGCAATCAGGGGAGATGTCGAGGATCATCTTGACGAGGTCCTTGGCCGGGAAGCCGAAGATAGGGCGGCCGTCTGACCCCACGTTCCCCAGCCTCCCCAGCATGATGTTTATGCGTTCGACCACCTCGAAGCTCGGGGCGAAGATCAGGGTATGGGTGCGGCGGTTGGTGTGCCCTCCCTGAGCGAAGATGTTGCTCACCTCGGTGCAGAGGATAAAGTGCGTTTCTTGCTCACCTTCCTTGAGGCGGAAGATACCGTCGCCGGCAGGGGCGAGCTTGGACTTGATCTCGGTGAAGTAGAGGGGGTGGGTGAAGTCGCCGGTTGCCACGAGCTTAATCCCCTTGATTTTGCACCAGCGGGCGATAGTGTCGAGCTCCATTTCCTTGCTGGTCGCCCGGCTGTACTTAGAGTGCACGTGCAGATCCGCGATAAAGCGCGTCACAGGGCGAACTCCTCCGGGTTGACCCCGGCTGCCTTGATGACCCGCCACGAGCCCCCTTCCTTGGCCAGGGTGAAGACAACGCGGCACGGCTTTTCCGGGCTCCCCACGAGGTATCTGGCCTTGTCCTCAGCCCGGACCGTGGCCCAGGTATCGAGAAAGGCGTGCCCCTGTTGCTTCTCGTTTGTTTCTATTCGGAGTTCCGCAAGGTTGATATCGATGGCGTCGAATTCCCGAAAGGCCCGCTGAAAGAGCATCATAATGGCGACCTTGTTGAGCCCGAGGTCGTCCTGGTAATCCCGGGAGACCAGCGCCAAGACCCCCTCGATGTCCTTCTTCTCGACGGCTGCCTTGCCTTGATAGATCACCCGCTTGATCCGGGCCTCGTCGGTCATCACGAGGTGCCTGATCAGGAAATAGGCGCCGCAAGCCGCTGCGAGGGCGCAGACCACCAGGGCAATTTTTTTATTGACTTTCATCCCTTATCCCTTTTTCCCCTTCCACCATTTTTTGAGCCGCTCGCGTATGGTCCCCTCGTACCCCCTGTCGGTTGGGCGGTAAAAGCGGCTTTTTTTTATCTTTTCAGGAAGGTAGTCCTCATCGACAAAGGCACCCGGGAAGCTGTGGGGGTAGCGGTACCCGTCGCTATACCCCATTTCTTTCATCAGGTTGGTAGGCGCGTTGCGCAAATGCAGGGGGACGGGGAGGGACCCGGTCTGTTTAATGGTCTGGCGAACGTCGCTGTAGGCGGTGTAGAGGGCGTTGCTCTTTGGGGCCGTGGCCAGATGGACCACGGCCTGGGCCAAGGCCAGCTCGCCTTCGGGCTGGCCGATAAAGTGAAAGGCCTGCATGGCCGCGACGGCCACGACCAGGGCCTGGGGATCGGCGTTTCCCACGTCCTCGGAGGCAAAGCGTATGAACCGGCGCGCTATGTAAAGGGGGTCCTCGCCTCCTTCAATCATCCTCGCGAACCAATAGAGGGCGGCGTCGGGGTCGCTCCCGCGCATGCTCTTGTGCAGGGCAGAGATGAGGTTGTAGTGCTCCTCGCCGGCCTTGTCATAGAGGAGCCGCTTTTGCATTGCCTCCTGGGCCGCCTCCGGGGTGATGTGTCTCGTGCCGTCCTTGGCCGTTGCGGTCGTCATGGCGGCGAGCTCCAGGGCGTTGAGCGCTGCCCGGGCATCGCCGTCGGCCAAGGTCGCGAGGAGCTTTAAGACCGAGTCTTCTATCGCAACCTGATATTTTCCCAGCCCGCGCTCGCCGTCAACAAGGGCGCGGCGCATGATCTCCTCCAGTTCCTCCGGCCCGAGCTGCCGCAGGGTGAAGACCTGCGCGCGGGAGAGGAGCGGCGCGATGATCTCAAATGACGGGTTTTCGGTGGTGGCGCCGATGAGGGAGATGGTCCCTTTTTCCACGTGGGGGAGAAAGGCGTCCTGCTGGGCCTTGTTGAAGCGGTGGATCTCATCCACGAATAAGATAGTGCGTTGCTGGCGAAAGGAGCGCTCTTCCTCGGCCTCCTTGGTTACCTCCCGGATCTCCTTGACGCCGGAGAGGACCGCGCTGAAGGAGACGAAGCGGGCCTTGGTGCGCTTGGCGATGATCTGCGCCAGCGTGGTCTTGCCCGATCCCGGCGGGCCCCAGAGGATCAACGAGAAGAGCTCACCTTTCTCAATGGCCTTGCGCAGGACCCTCCCCTTGCCCAGGATGTGCTCCTGACCCACGAACTCGTCGAGGTTGCGGGGGCGCATCCTGTCCGCGAGGGGGGCGGTGCCGGCCATCATCTCTTTGGCCTTGGCGGCGAATAGTTCC
>MGQS01000059.1:6494-6802 GCA_001797905.1 Deltaproteobacteria bacterium RBG_16_54_11
GGAAAAATCCCGGACCGCTTTGCATTAATTGGAGCAGACGACATGCCGCGGGGCGGCAGAGAAGAGTTTTTCATCCTTCCTGGGTGACGCACCGTCATGACGCCTTGCCTTTCATGCTTGCAGGGAAGTATAAAAGCTGTTCAACCGTTTCATCGCGCCGAGCTTCTCGCTGTGCCCGACCTTGGCGGCCCAGAGGCCTCGGTGCAAGAAATCGATTGTTTGATCGTAGGTCTCCCTATCAACGGGATAAGGATGTCCGTCCTTGCCCCCGTGGGCAAAGCTGAAGCGGGCCGGGTCCTGAAAGCTCG
>MGQS01000059.1:6820-6997 GCA_001797905.1 Deltaproteobacteria bacterium RBG_16_54_11
GCTCGGCCATCAATGACAAAGCCCGGATGGTCTTGGGCCCGACCCCGGGCTGACCGAGGACCTGCTCGAATCCCTGCGGCTCCTGTTCGTAGGTCTTGAGCAGGACCTTGTGCAGACGGGTGCTCTGCAAATCCCCGGGAGTAATATGGTGCCGGGGGGGGAGATCGAGCCGTGCTA
>MGQS01000059.1:7040-7265 GCA_001797905.1 Deltaproteobacteria bacterium RBG_16_54_11
CAGCGTTGCAATAGCAGACCGCGCGCCAATGCTCTCTGCGGCCACCAGATTGAAGGCCGGGGCGCGGGTATCGCAGCAAATGGCTGCATGGGGCTCACAGCAAAAATCCTCCACCCCCTCGCCGAGCCAGTGGTATCTCCGGGCATAGCGGGTAGCGACGTTCATCCCCTGTTGTACCACACACCAGGCCCCCTGTTTGGTAAAGAAAAACACGTGGTGATAGAG
>MGQS01000059.1:7364-7786 GCA_001797905.1 Deltaproteobacteria bacterium RBG_16_54_11
TGCCCCTCGATCTCCTGGGGGGTCTTCCGTGAGGTGCGTCCCTTGCCGCCGGCGACAAAAATTCCGGTGTCGGCCTCTCTGTTACGCAACCCTTCTTTCAAGGCACCGCAGACTGTTGTCGTAATGCCGCTGCTGTGCCAGTCAAAGCCGAGCAGACAGCCGAAGGCCTGGAACCAGAAGGGGTCCGCGAGGCGGCGCAGGACCTCCTCGGGGGAGAACTCGATCACCAGGACCTGCGTGATCTCCCGCGCCAGGAGCGTCATGCGCGCAAAGAGCCACGCCGGCGCCTTGCCGGAATGCAGGGGGAGATTGACGATACCGCGTTGCATTCTTATTGCTGCCTCATCCGATCATTTCAGCCGACCACCTTGAAGACCATATCACCCTTTCGCACGCGGTCCTTCATCTTGATCCCCACGTCG
>MGQS01000060.1:0-4817 GCA_001797905.1 Deltaproteobacteria bacterium RBG_16_54_11
ACACAGATATGGATGACGGGACATCCTCAGGAGCACGTAATCTTGGTCATTTTGATGAAAGGGGAGAGGCATAGCTATGAAATCCACCACCATTTCTCCTCAGAATTAGGGCGTTCCTGGCAAACAGGCATCAGGTAGGTATGACCTCAAGCGCCTTGAAGCTGATACAAAGTGGCTTCTACAATAGAAATACGGAACAATCGGGCGGCCAAACGCTAAATACCACTATGAGGCTTATTGCCCGCCTTCAATAGGATATATCCCTGAAGCGTTACGCAACCATAGATATCGGTTCCAACACCATCCTGCTTTTAATAGGCCGGATAACCCCCGAGGACACCCTCGAGGTGATCCTGGATTGCGGTGAAACCACCCGTTTGGGCAGGGGGTTGGAAAGAGGCGGGAAACTGGACCCCGTGAGCATTCGAGCGAGTATCAACTGTCTGAAAAAATTCCGCTCCTTGTGTCAGAGAGAAAGGGTGCAGGAGATCGCTGCCGTGGGGACCAATGCCCTGCGCATGGCTAAGGATGCTAAACAATTTATACAACAAGTCCGGGAAGCGTGCGGCATTACCCCCTGCGTCATCACCGAGAAAGAGGAGGCCTTGCTCTCTTTTCTATCCGTACAACAAGACCCCCGCATGCCCCGTGGAGCTATGGTGATGGATGCCGGCGGGGGGAGCACTGAGTACATCTTTCGTACGGGGGAAGGCCCTTCGCAGCCATTGCAGACAATCAGCCTGCCGCTGGGGGCGCTCCGCCTTACCGAGGAATTTTTGCACGATGAACCCCCTTCGCACGATGCAGTTACAAAGCTACGCCATAAGATCGACGAGACGCTCCTTCGCATCCCTCCTGCTATAGAGGACGAATTAGTGGGGATCGGGGGAACTGCTGCTACCCTTGGCTCCATGCACCTGGGCCTGGAGGCCTTCGATCGGGAGCGGATCCATGGCTTGCAGCTTACTATTGATAAGCTGAGGTCTCAAGTTGAGGAACTGCAAGACAAGGACCCGGCAATGAGAAAACAGATCAGGGGCCTCCCGACTGAGCGGGCCGATATCATCCTGGCCGGGGCCATGATCATCCTCTCCACTTTAGAAAGGTTAAAAAAGAACTCGATCCGCATCAGCTGCCGCGGCCTCAGATATGGGCTCTTCTATCAGCGATTTATGGATATTGAATGAGGGTGAGTATTACTTTAGTTTGGCAGATTCCTCGGTTATCCTGATGTTTCCGTGCGTTTTAGGCTGGTGACCTTTGAGATGCAGTTGTTGCCATACAGAGAACTCCTTGAGCCGGAGGTCCTTAGGCTGCTTGGACCAACTTTGCTGTTTCAGATAGGTCCAGACATATTCCCGCATGAAATCTGCCTCGTGCACCGGAAGAAGCTCATCCAAGTATTTATCCGTGCGGCTTTGATCCTTTTCTTTCAGCTCCTTCCAGATCTGGGCCATGGTCTTCCTGCCTTCTACTTCCTCATCAAACGTTGGTATGACGATTCCGGGAATCAGCTTGTATTGATCTGTATGCTCCCTGATATAAACCTGACGTTCCATGAGATAACCCAACCATGCTGCACCTGCACACTCCGGCAAAGCAGGGTCGATCAGCAGCACATAGCCGATCTGATCGTTGCCGGGGGATGCCGCCGGCGCTGACAGTACCGCGCAGAGAATGATTATCAGTACCATCTTTTTCATAATATCTCTCCTCCAGCCGAAGCCGAAGGTGGCCCCTTGGCCAGTGACCCTGGCCAAAGGGCCACCTTTGACCAAAGGGTCACCTCCGGCGGTTTGGTCATTGGTCAGAAGTATTTATCAAGCCTTTATTTTGCAAAACTTGTGCGGCAGAAGGTCTGCCACCTTAAAAATTTCCAAGCCATCATTTCCGGAAACTATAACATCTGCCTGGGGAGCATAGTCCGAGATCATCTCGCGACACATCCCACAGGGGGAGATAACCCTGCCTTTTTGATCGACGGCAACTATCCTCTCGATATCCGTATCCCCAACTGAAGCGGCCATGCCTATGGCAACGGCTTCAGCGCAAACCGATACCCGACCGACATTGGCCTTGACATTAACGGCGGAAAAGATCTTTCCCGAGCGCGTACGAAGGGCGGCTCCGACCTCATGCGAGTCGGGCTTGGAGCGAAGCGCAATGATCGACCTCGCGGCTTCAATAAGCTGCAGATCTTCCTCGCACAAGTTATTCATAGGCACCTTGTGATTAGGAACCTAATGCTATTGAATGCATTCGTATTCATATTCGATCTCAACCTCCAGAGGGAAGGGGTCATTCGTCAACGCTTCCAGGCATGCATTGATAGACTTGCCGCCGCTTAAGCTGCTCAACGCATCATTGGCCCATGATTCACCGGGCCCAAGAAAGGCTAGAGGTATACGATCCCAACAATGGCCGCCGTATTTTTCGCATTGTGCATCACCTACGATTTTTTTGAGATTGGGTGCATCCCCTCCGATTCCCTTGAGATTGAAGGAATCCACCATCTTAACCTTCCACTGCGTTGTCGTGTTGGTAACGCGCTTGAGGCTGCCATTTTTGATGGATGGGATAAAGCCGGTATAGGGCTGGATCGATCCCGTAGAGCAGTCCGATACTATCCTAAACAACTTGACGACTCCCTTTCCCGGCTTGCAGCCGGAGCCGGAGGTGACCCCTTGGTCAGTGACCCTGGCCAAAGGGCCACCTTCGGTTTGGTCAGGGGATTCCTCTGCCGGCATTGCAGCTGGAACTGTAGCTGCCGCGGCTAGCAGGGTAAATTGTCCCTCCTTGGAATTGTTGGCTTCGTCAGGCTCGGTGTATTGCCTGCCGATCACGTTCGGATTCGGCCCGATCATGGATGCATCGGCAATGATCTGCACGGCGTAGGTCCCGGCCCGAGACAGATCGATTTTTTTCATGAGCTGCTCGGACATGCCCGCAGGGAGCGGATTGGCCTCTAAGGCGTCAATGAGACTGATTGCTCCGGAGGACGCATCCTTGATCAGAATGCCGACATTGAAGGGCTTAGTTGCATCCATATTACCTTTGTTTTGGATGGTAAATGACACCTCTGACCAAGGGGTCACCTTCGGGATCGGCTCGGCTGTTGTTAATTGTGCCGGTTTTATCTCCAGGGCAGAGACCTCTAAATCAACATATTGGGGAACATACTTCTTTTCGAAACTATTATTGTCATCACCAAAAGAGAGCGCCTCCGTCACATCGCCGTGATAGTCCACCATGGCCGATACGGTAACAGGGTCGAGGGAGTTGTATAGCTGGCTGACTTTGAAGGTATAGGTTTCGTCTTTATCGAGAGACTTACCGGTCGGAAACTCTAGTGGAGCCACCGGCCCACTGGTGGGGACAGCGTTAAAGAGCGTCACAAAAGGGCCATACGCCTTACCGCCGCCGATATTTTTTACCTCGATGTTCCATTCGGTCTCTTTATAAGCAAGAACGTTGTACCCCGTCGGCCATATATTCACTGCCAAGTCCGGGGGCAACTGGGCCTCAACAGTCGCTTTTAACTCGCTCTCCTTGGCCGCATTGACTTTCCAAAGCACCGTGTGTTTCCCCGCTTTTAGCGTTGCCGTATACTGGTAGAGGCGACCCTTTCCAGGAGGGATGGCGCTTTGAGCTCCGGGCTTGTAGTCCTTGATTTCATTTTTAGTTGGGAATGGCCAGGCTTTTACCACCTTGCCATCGAGCTCAAACGTCACGGTAAAGGGACCTTTGATCGTCTGAGTCCCCATGTTAACAACCAGCGCATAGAAGCTGCTCAAACGGTCGGTGAGCGGAGGATTAGGCGCTGTCGGTCCTATATCCAAAAACCGGACCTGCAGCTCCGGCTTGCCTGCCGATGCCGGAGCTGCCATGAGAAGTACAGATAACATTACGCCGATCGAAAGACAGAGCCTGCGCCTTGGATGATTGTCAAACATATGACCTCCTCTTTATCTAGTTTCGGTAGCCCCCTAATGGTCTAATTTACCAATGAGATATATGCTAAAAGACATATCATAATCTTTTTTATGTGTCAATATGTTCTAAAATTTGTGCAATAAGGGCATTCGCGGTTACTTTCGCCTGGGGAGGTTGCGCTGATAGATGATCTTGAGCCCCTTGAGGGTGAGGAGGTCATCCACCTCATGGATAGCCTTGGACTCCGGCGCGATCAAGCGGGCCCAACCCCCGGTGGCCACCACCTTGGGATCCGTGCGGGTTTCCTCCCGCATCCTCCTGACCATCTCGTCCACGAGCCCCACGTATCCATAGAAGATCCCCGACTGCATGCTGTGGATGGTGTTCTTGCCGATGACCCCCTTTGGTTTGAGCAGCTCCACCCGCGGCAACTTTGAGGCCCGCTGGAACAGGGCCTCCATGGATATCCCTATCCCCGGGGCGATGGCACCCCCCATGTACTCCCCTTTGGCGGTAACGTAGTCAAAGGTGGTTGCGGTGCCAAAATCGACGACGATCAGCTCTCGGCGATACTGCTCATAGGCGGCCACAGCGTTGACAATCCTGTCGGCCCCTACCTCAGTGGGATTATCGTAGAAGATGGGCATACCCGTCTTGATCCCCGGACCTACCACCAATGGCTTGGTGTGAAAATATCGCTCAGCCACCTCCTCCAAGATCGGGAGCATCGGAGGGACCACAGACGAGATAATCAACCCGTTAATATCCTTCGGCTTTATGCCGTGAAAGGTGAAGAGGCTGCCGAGCAGGAGGCCGAATTCGTCAACCGTCCTTTCGGGCTCGGTCACCACCCGCCAGTGTTGAAGAAGCTCCTCTTCGGCAAA
>MGQS01000060.1:4856-6152 GCA_001797905.1 Deltaproteobacteria bacterium RBG_16_54_11
CCTCCCCCTCAGGGTAACGTCACCGGCCACCACCCTCTTGATTGTAGTATTATCGGTCTGTACGAGCAAGGCCCCATCTTCATCTATATCCAGGGCCGTTCCCCTTACCACCTCTCCCAGAGAGGTAACCTCTATCTCCTGACCCTTTATCAGGGCCAGCTCCTTCCAGCGCCTCCTGATCTCCTCCCCCCTGCCCTGCTCCAGTCTCTTGTACCACTGCTCCAGGCGCCGAAGGATGGCCTGGGTGAGGGCGATCCTGGATATCTCCCTGCCGAGCGCCTCCTGTAATGACGTGGCCGTATCCTTTATGGAAGGCGGGAACGCGGCACGGGCCATGTTGACGTTGATCCCTATCCCCACGACAACGAAGTTTATCCTATCGAGCTCCATATCCGCCTCCGTGAGGATGCCGCCAAGTTTTTTTCCTTCTAGTAAGAGATCATTGGGCCACTTAATAGCGGGGGTAAGGCCGGTTACTTCATCTACCGCCTCAGCGCAGGCAACGGCAGTCATGAGGGTTATCAAGGGCGTCTTGCTCGGCACTATCCTGGGCCTGAGGATGATGGAAAGGTAAATATTTAATCCGGCTGGGGACTCCCATTGGCGCCCCATCCTCCCTTTTCCCTTGGTCTGAGATTCAGCCAAAACCACCGCTCCCTCCTCAGCCCCATTCAAAGCGAGGCGAAAGGCGACCTCATTGGTGGACGCCGCTTGAGGGAAGGCGTAGATCTTCTTGCCGATTTGCTCGGTCCCTAGGCTTGCTTGGATCTCCCACGGAGTTGGATGTGCCGGCACCGCGATCAGCCGATACCCGCTGGACGGCTTGGCTTCAATGTGATACCCCTGCCGACGCAAGGATTTGATGTGTTTCCAGACGGCGTTCCTGCTTATCCCCAAGGTCTTGCTCATCTCGGCGCCGGAGAGGTGCACCGCCTGTTGCCGTAGCATCTCCAATATCCTCCCTGCCGCCTCGGCAGACATCACTTGATTACCTTGTCGTAGTGGGAGAAGCGCATGGAGAAGGTCCCCCTCCCCTGCGTCATGGAACGCAGATCGGTGGAATAGCCGAACATCCTGGTGAGAGGGGGGTGGGCCTTGATAGTCGTCATCTTCCCCTTTGTCTCGATGGCATCAATGGTCCCCTTTCTGGCCCGGATGTCGCCGATTACCTCCCCCATAAACTCCTCGGGGACCATGACATCCAATTCCATCATCGGCTCAAGGATGAGGGGGGTGCCTTTTTGGCAGGCCTCGCGCAGGGCCTGGGATACCGCCATCTTGAGGACGATGGGGGTG
>MGQS01000060.1:6286-10291 GCA_001797905.1 Deltaproteobacteria bacterium RBG_16_54_11
CTTCCTTGGGCACAAAAGGGATGAACTCGACCCCCTTGCCCCTGTCATGAGGGATGACCTCGAGGCGGATCTCGGCCCTATGCGTGATGTCGTCGATCACCTTGGAGAACCGCCCCTCAACCTCGGCAGGCCTTTCAATGGTCTCCCGATAGACAACCTGCGGTCTGCCCACATTGACCGCGAGCGAGTACTCCTCCACCAATCTCTTGATCAGGACATCAAGATGCAGCTCGCCCATGCCCGAGATGATGGTCTGGGCGGTGTCTTCATCATAGCGCACCTGAAAGGTGGGGTCTTCTTCGCTCAGCTTCTCCAGGGCAAAGGAGAGCTTATCCTGATCCTGGTTGGTCTTCGGCTCCACCGCCACGGAGATAACCGGCTTGTAGAATTCCATCGACTCAAGGAGAATCGGGTGCGCGCGATCGCAGAGGGTGGTGCCGGTGGAGGTATCTTTTAATCCCATCACCGCGACGATCTCCCCTGCCCGGGCCCGATCGAGCCTCTTCCGGTCATTGGCATGCATCTCAAAGATCCGCGCCACTCGCTCCTCCGTGCCCAGATTGGCGTTGTAGACGACCTTCCCCGTCTCCAGCACCCCGGAATACATTCGGACATAGGTGAGCTTCCTCCCTTGATCCATGATGATCTTAAAGGCCAGGGCGCAGAGGGATTCGTCCTCATCGCTTCGGCGCTGTTCGAGCTTTTTGGTGAGCGGATTTACCCCTTGCACCGGAGGGATATCGAGCGGTGACGGGAGGTAAGCGACGATGGCATCCAGAAGGGGTTGAATACCCTTGTTTCGCAGGGCAGCTCCGCAGAGGACCGGCACCACCTTGAGCGCGATGGTCGCCTTTCTGATGGCACGCTGTATCTCCTCTGCCGAGAGCGCCTCCCCGCTGAGATATCTTTCGGTCAGGGCTTCATCGGTCTCCGCCACCTTCTCCAAGAGGCAATCACGGTACTCCCGGGCCTGGTCCATCATCTCATCGGGGATTGCCACCTGTTGATAGACCGCACCTAAGCTCTCCTCCTCCCAGATGATCCCCTGCATGGAAATCAGATCAATCACACCACGGAAGGAATCCTCCGCTCCCCAGGGAAGTTGCACCACCAGCGGGTTGGCACCGAGTTTTGCGACCGTCTGCTCGACGGCCCCGAAGAAATCGGCCCCGACCCGATCCATCTTGTTGACAAAGGCTATCTTAGGGACGCGGTATTTGTCGGCCTGATGCCATACCGTCTCCGACTGAGGCTCCACCCCGCTCACGCCGCAGAACACGGCGATGGCCCCGTCCAACACTCGTAACGACCGCTCCACCTCGATGGTGAAATCGACATGACCCGGCGTATCGATAATCTGGATGATATGATCGTGCCACTGGCAGGTGGTCACGGCCGACGTGATGGTGATCCCCCGCTCCTGCTCCTGGGTCATCCAATCCATCACTGCGGTGCCTTCGTGTACCTCTCCGATCTTATAGGTGCGACCTGTGTAGAAGAGGACCCGCTCGGTGACGGTGGTCTTTCCCGCATCTATGTGGGCCATGAAACCGATGTTTCTGGTCCTGAGCAGTCGTTTTTCCCCGGACATCTTCTCTCCGAATAAATAATCCTTTATCTTAGGAATATCAGTATCTTGTATCACAAAGCCTTGCGGGGGTCAATGCAACCTGCCTTATACCTTTTGCTGTTCTTGGTTTTTGTAACGAGAGGTAACAACGATGCAGAAGAAGCGATATCGTATACGCACCCCCAACATCAAAGATCACTGCCAGCGGATGCTCTGGCCAACTTTGCTATCCCCTTCGCCGCTCGTTGAGAGACGAGCCCCATCTCCCATGCCTTTATAAATGGTTTGTAAAAGAACGGCTGCTTTTGTCGATCCGAAGGGGCGATAGGCAAAAGGGATGAGTAAAAAAGCCCTATTTATTCAACTGTATGTAGCCCGGCATACCAGTTTGCCTGCCGGCATATCCCGCGCAACACCCGCACCTCTCTGGAATCAAGCTGTGCCTTGCTGAAGATCTTTCTCAGCACCGCCATCATGCGCTTGGGGCTGTTCTGCTCCAGAAAACCGATGCGCAGGAGGGTTTCCTCCATGTGCCGGTACATTCCCTCCAATTCTTCGGACGCGGCCAGCTTCTTGGTTCGAGATAAGCCTTTCTTGTGCCGACTGGCTAGATAGATCTCGTAACAGATGATCATCACAGCCTGGGCGAGGTTAAGGGACCCATATTCTTCATGCACAGGGATGGTGACCAAGCGCCGGCAAAGATCAAGATCTCTGTTGGTCAGGCCCCGGTCCTCAGGTCCGAAGACCACGGCCACCTTGTTCTGCTGATTTATCTCGGCGATCTCCGCAGCCATCTGCCGCGGATCAATAACCCCCTCCCTCCCCTTTCCCCTTCGCCTGGTGGTCCCGATCACCCAGGTACAATCGGCGATGGCATCGGCCAGGCGGGAAAAGATCAAGGCATCCTTCAGGACATCATGTGCATGTACAGCCATCACCCGGGCATCGGGATGTAAAGAGGGACCAGCCGGGTCCACCAACGCCAGCTCCTTGAGCCCCACATTCTTCATGGCCCTGGCAACGGAACCGACATTCATCTGCCCTTGAGGGCGGACCAAAACGATCCTGATATCCTCGATGCCCATTTTTTTGTCTCCCTGTTAACTGTTGTTTTATCCACTTCTATCATCCCACTTCCTTGTGTCGCAACTCGTAGCTGTTATTATACCTTTGCGCGAGAGGCCTTGACTAGGGTGAAAAGCTCATATAGTACATGAAAGATACTGTTCCCTTTAACCGGAACCAATTAATGTCCAAACTGACCTTACTCGGCACTATCCATCGCGACCCACAGGGATTGAAGAGGCTTGTGGAAGCGCTCAAAGGACTCAAGCCCCATGTCATAACCCTGGAATTCAGCGCCTACGGACTGAGCTATCGATTGAGGAAGAAAAGATCCCTGAGCCATTGCTTGTTAAGAGGCTTGCATGAAATACACGGCAATGATGGCCTCAATGTCAGCGAACTCAAAAAACTTCTGCGGTCAACCGGGATCGGGGGGATCAGGGCCCTGCTCGATCTGCCCTTTGAATATAAAGGGGCCAGATTTTACAGCCATTGCAGGGCCATCCCACTATACTGCGTAGACATATCTTCATATTCCCGCCAGCTCCTGAGCACCATAGATGACCTCCTTTCTCAGGAAAATCTAAAAATGGTCATCGCCTTGGGGGATGCGCCGTTGCAAGAAGCAGCCGCGAGGGAGTACAAACACGCCGAGGCTTTCTTGCTCGATGGAAGGCAATCCCCTTGGATCCACCTTATTCCCGCGGATGAGGTTTGGAAAAAGAGAGAGCGAATCATGGCCGGCAGGATTAGGAAAATTGTAGCGCGATATCCGGGGCGCCAAATAGTTCATATCAGTGGGTGGCAGCATCTCGCGGCTCAACAGGGAACCCTCTTCCGCCTTCTTGATGACCTGAAGCCGAAGAGGTTCTTACTCGGACGTCTCTTTCTTTAATCCTCAACAAGCTTCTATACTGATCCCTTTGAGGCATCTCTGAAACCCCTCTTTGGGTCAGGCGAAGGGGTTAATTTGTCGGTCTTTTCGTCACGAAGTTGAGGGTATGATGTACGGCAAGACAACTGCTAGCCGAAGGCATGTACCCTTGCGGAACTCAAGGAAGATACATATCGTATATGGCGAGATAGGGTAAGGACTCTTTGATCTTTTTTAGCATTATCCTATTAAAGTATCTGAAAAATACTAAAAAGAGAACGCTTGTCATCTTGTCAATGTCAAGACATCCATATGACTGAAGTCACTGAAAAAAGACATTGACAATGAGAGGCGAAGTTGGTATACAGACGTTCGCACAGTAGTTTAGAACCCGCTTGAAGTGGTTCTGGAGCGGGTTTTTTTATATTATATCCCAGGAAGGGGGTGATAACCATGGTTTGTCAAACGATAAAGGCAGGGACGGAGTGCGTCT
>MGQS01000061.1:0-5409 GCA_001797905.1 Deltaproteobacteria bacterium RBG_16_54_11
CATATAAAAAGAAAGGAGGTAGATGAAGAAGACAATTTTCCTATGTTTGATGGCGGTGATTCTCGTGGCCGTCTTCACCATCGCGGGCATGACGCAGGGGACGGCGGCACCTGCGCCAACGGAGCAGCTGTTCAAGGAACAGTGCGCGCCTTGTCATGCCGGCGGGGGCAATATCGTCAACCCGAAGATGCCCCTCAAAGGCGCCCCGCTGTTGACGACCTTTGCTGCCTTTCTCTCCCAGGTCCGCAAGCCGCAACCACCCATGCCCACATTTTCCCCGTCGCAGATCTCCGACGGGCAAGCACAAAAGCTCTATGACTATATCCTGAAGCAAAATAAGGACGGATGGAAGTAGGTTCGGTTAAACGATGCCGCTGCGAGGCTGGGAAAGGCAGCGGCAAGATACTTTGTATAATGATGCTCCTTTAAATCTTTTAAGGACTTCATGCCGCAAGGCGGCAGAAGTTGAAAGTGTCGCTTTTCCCGCTTGCTCCCCAACCTTTAGATTCTTAATGAGGGGATGCCGCAGAGCGGCAGGGATCTGGCCACACCTACGGTGATCCTTGGTCAGGGCCACCTTCGGCCGTAATCCTTATCTTTATATTGGAGAGCGGGAGCGACATCCCCTCTATGGATATATCCAAAAGGGGGGGGAGAGGACAAGATGAAGGCTTTCAAGATAGCATTTATTTGCACGTTGGCAATCGGGCTGCTCGTTGTGGTAGCCCTGGCAGCAGGCGATCCGGCAAAGGGGAAGATCCTCTTTAATGATCCCAAGCTGGGCAACGGAACGGCAGGGGTATCCTGCAATAGCTGTCATCCGAATGGAAAAGGATTGGACAAGGCGGGCGACAGAACAGATCTCGCGCAGTTTGTCAATTCGTGCATCGTCAATGCCCTGAAAGGCAAGGCCATTGATTCGAAGTCAGCCGCGATGGCCGACCTCATCGCCTATCTGAAGTCTCTCAAGGCGAGATGACGTACCTCGCAGCAGAGCTGCGGGCATCTTAGTTCTCAAAAAACTCTCCTCCCCCTTGTCGAAGATCTGACCAACGGGCCACCTTCGGCTCCGGCGGCCGCCGCCTTTGTGGCGGGGAGGGGAGAGAGTAGGCCATTCATCCCCCCAGCAAAGCGGGGGGGTATACTGGCATATTTGGATAAAGAGAAACGGGCGCCAAGGATAGTAAAGGTTCTGACGGCCTCCTATTGCGCAGGATGCTGTTGCTTTTCCAGCACCTGGACGATGTATCGGTACAGCTCATCGGCCTGTTGATCGGAGATCTCGGACGGGCCGAAGGCAGGCATCGGGGCAACGGGCTTTCTGATCAGCACGACAAAGGTCTTGAGCTCCTTTATCGCCGGCGCGTTGATGAGGGGCTTATCCGGCTTGATCACGTTACCCCCCCGGGGGGGGCATACGCTGCACTTTGCCTGGAATAGCCGCTCCCCGGCTTTATACTGTTCGGGTGCGGCTTGGGCCTTGTTCGTATAGACGAGCTGCGCGCCGAAATATCCCAGGCCGATAACGGTAAGCAGGCACAGGCTATAGATCGCCAGCAGGCCCCGGGACCCTTCCCGCCCCTTGCTGCCGAGAAACAGTCCGGCCGCCAGAAGGACCACGAGTATCCCCGAAAGGACGAGCTTCACGGTGATCGGAGCGAGCCACGCGCCGTGATAAAGATGCCACCAGTCCGTAAAGCCGAAGAGCACCACCGGGAACCAGAAGAGGAACGCCAGCATGATGCAGTAGCGGGCCGAGAGCGCCAGCGGCTGCCTCTTGAATAAGAGGGCGGTCCAGGCAAAGACGAATGCCCCTATCACCAGGCCTATGGGCATATGCACAAGGGCGGGATGTAGCGGATGGTGGTATCCCAGACCGTTCACGAAACGGTAAAACGCGTTTATCCACTGATCGATCATGCTGCTTCTCCCCCTGTCTCTGAAAAGGATTTCTTAAAGAAGCGATCAGTATAAGACGGGACTCGGCAGAGAGTCAAGTCCCACACCGCTTTATACAAAGATCTAAATGATGGGATGTCGCAGAGCGACAGAGCGGGGCAATCCCCCCTCACCCCCCTTTAGAAAGGGGGGATGGGGGGATTTGAAACCTAGTTGCCAGGCAAATTATTCCTGGAACAAGCGGGGATGATCTGGTAGCATAGACATAATCTCATTTCTTCGACGAGGGGACCATTCCGTGACTGCCGTGCCGGCGCAAACATCACCATCAGCCCTGAATAGGTTGAAGCTTTTCTTTGCCCTTTCCCGGACCCCGCACGGGTTGCTGGATATGGCCACGCCTGCTGTTGCCGCCTTGCTCTGGCACGGATCCTTCCCCGGGCTGAGGATCATCCTCGTGGGCCTTATCACCGTCTTTGCCGGATATACCGCCGTCTATGCCTTGAACGACCTGGTGGACCATCGTGTCGACAGGAAAAAGTTAAAGCGGGGAGGATTCCGCAACACCGAAAGCTACCTGGATGCCATGTTGATCCGCCATCCCCTGGCCCAAGGTCTTTTGACATTCAAACAGGCCGTCTTGTGGACCGCCTGCTGGGCGCTTCTGACCCTGCTCGGCGCATACCTGCTGAACCCGGTCTGCGCCATCATATTCCTGGCCGCCTGCCTGCTCGAGACGATATACTGCCTCATGTGGAGAACCAGCCATCTGAGGACGCTGATCATGGGGGCGGTCAAGACCTCGGGCGCCATGGCCGCGGTCTTTGCCGTGGACCCGCGCCCGTCCCTCCCCTTTCTGGTTCTCCTCTTTCTCTGGCTTTTTTTCTGGGAGATCGGCGGGCAAAATATCCCTGCCGACTGGACCGATATCGAAGAAGACAGGTCGCTTAAGGCTACAACCATCCCTCTCCGGCTGGGGCTTGGCCGTGCCAATGCGATCGTCCTTTTCTCCCTCATCCTCGCCGTGGCCTTGAACGGCCTCCTCCTGGGCTTTTCCCGGGTGGGAACGAAGCTCCCGCTGGTTGCCCTGTCGGCAACAGCCGGGCTCTATCTCCTCCTGATACCCGCCTACCGACTCTTTAAGACGCGGCAAAGGCCTCAGGCATCGATCCTCTTCAACAGGGCCAGCTATTACCCGCTCTCCGTGCTCGTCGTAGTGGGCATCATCGTTATGATCTGACATCTAAAAAAAGGAGCCGCCAATGAAAGAAATCGATTCAAAAGAATTGCTGAAATTTAACGGGAAAAACGGAAAGCCTGCCTATGTTGCCCATCAGGGCAAGGTATTCGACGTGAGCAAGAGCAAGCTATGGGAAGGCGGCGTCCACATGGACCGTCACCGCGCCGGCAATGACCTCACGACGGATATCCAGGCTGCGCCTCACGGCCCGGAGGTCCTCGAGCGATATCCGCAGGCGGCCGGTCTAAAGAAAAAAGAGGTTGCCGAGCGGCAGATGCCGGCGATACTTGCCCGGCTTCTCAAGCGGTTTCCCATGCTCAGGCGCCACCCTCATCCCATGACCGTCCACTTTCCCATCGTGTTTATGTTCGCCGCGACCATGTTTACGCTCCTCTATCTCCTGACTGGAATCTCGGCCTTCGAGCTGACGGCCCTCCACTGCCTCGGCGCGGGTCTTATCTTCACCCCGGTGGCCATGGCAACGGGCTATTACACCTGGTGGTTGAACTACCTGGCAAAGCCGCTCAGGCCCGTGACCATCAAGCAACGGGTGGCCATCGTCCTCATGATCTGCGAGATTATCGCCTTTGCCTGGAGGATCGCCGCGCCGGACATCCTCACTCCCTTCCGCCTCGCCAGTGGCATCTACCTGATCCTTATACTCTCCTTATTCCCCCTGGCCGTCGTCCTCGGGTGGTTCGGCGCCAGCATGACCTTTCCCGTTGAGAAGGAATGAACCCTGATTCAGATCTCTTTGACAGCCACCCCGAGGATTCCCAGCTTCTTGAGCTCCGTCGCATCCTTGAGGGAAAGCCCTGCCGTTGCCAAAGCCTCCCTGAGCTCTTGGCCGGAGAACCGATCCTCGGCGGGATGAAGGAGGATGTGCCTGGTGATGAAGTTCCGGTAAAGGGCCGGGTAGAGTTCTTCAAAAAAATATGCACCGCCCGGTTTTAAAACCCTGGCGATCTCTCCCAGGGCAGTGCGCCAATCAACCACATGGTGGAGCACCCCGAAGCCGAAGACTGCGTCCACAGAACCTCCCCGTATCGGAATGTAGGTTACATCTCCCGCAAGGAGGGAAATCCTTTGTCGTTGCGCGGAGAGCTTCGCCTGTGCCTTGCGCACCATCCCGATGTCCAGGTCCATGCCGAGGATGCGGGACAAAGGGAATTCCTCGAGCGCTATCCCGGCCCCTTTACCCCGGCCGCAGCCTACCTCGAGGGCGATTGATCCCGGCTTGAGCGGCATCATGCCTTTGAGCCGGCGGATCTGGATCCGTTGCTGCAACACCCGCAGCGGATTGTTGACGACCCACCTTTCCGCCCAGTTTAGTTTCATTCTAAAAGCCGTCTCCCTACCTATGGTACCGGCTCAGAGCTTTTAATCCCCACATGTACCACGGCAATGCCGTTGGTGAGGGTGCGGCAGATCACGCGCCGGAACCCTATTCGCTCCAATAACGCGGTGATCTCCCGCGGAGAGGGAAACATCCTGATGGACTCCGGAAGATAGGTATATGCCTGCCTGGACCCCGCGAAGAGGAGTCCGAGCAGGGGCATGATGCGGAAAGAATAAAGATCGTAGAGCCGCCGGAAGAGCGGCGCAGCCGGCCTTGAAAATTCAAGACACATAAACCTGCCGCCGGGCTTGAGCACCCGCCACATCTCCCTGAAACCATGCTCCATATGGGTCAGATTCCTGATGCCGAAGCCCACCACGGCGGCATCAAATTGTTCTGATCCGAAGGAGATCCGCTCGGCGTCACCCTGAACATAGAGGATTTCCTTTCTGGCTGCGGCGTTGCTCGGCTTGCGCTTCCCTGCTTCCATCATGGTGCGATTGATGTCATACAAGACCACGCTCCCGAGCGGCCTGACCCTTTTTACGGCCAGGACGGAAAGATCCCCTGTCCCGCCGCACACGTCGATGACGGAATCCCCTGCCCTGAGTCCTGCCAGCTTGACGGCAGTGCGCTTCCATAAGTAATGAGTGCCGAAGCTCAGGAGGGTGTTCATCAAATCGTACTTGCGCGCAACGATATCGAAATGATCGCGCACCCGCTTTGTTTTCTCCCTTTCCGGAACCTTTTGAAATCCGAAATGGACGAGCTTGTTCCCGCGCTCTTTCTCCTCAGGGTCGATCCATGTCGATTTCTTGATTACCATTCCCGCACTGTGTCGCATTCCGACACATCCCGCCATTCAGATTTTGCCGCCTTTCCCGCTTGCTCCCCAACCTTTAGATTCTTAATGAGGGGATGCCGCAGAGCG
>MGQS01000061.1:5481-5655 GCA_001797905.1 Deltaproteobacteria bacterium RBG_16_54_11
ATCTGAAAGGGAGGGGGCCGCAGAGCGGCAGGGATCTGGCCAAACCTACGGTGATCCTTGGTCAGGGCCACCTTCGGCCGACATCCTTATCTCGATATTGAGGAGCGGGAGCGGCATGATGTCCTTAAAAGATTTAAAGGAGCATCATTATACAAAAAGTCCCCTCCCACTTTC
>MGQS01000062.1:0-374 GCA_001797905.1 Deltaproteobacteria bacterium RBG_16_54_11
TGGGTCTGGATGAGATCCACCTGCTCCGGGTGATGGGGATAATGGGTCTGGATGAGATCCACCTGCTCCGGGTGATGGGGATAAAAGGCGGGATCGAGCATGGCCTGCACCAGAGGGGGCAATGCGGCCATCCTCATGCCTTCCCGTAGGGGTCTTCGATCATTTTCATACCTTCTCGTAGGGATCGAATAGTTTTTTGTATTCGTCCAGGGCAAACCGGTCGGTCATGCCGGCGATGTAATCACAGACCATTCTGTGGACGGGTTCTTCCTCCCTGCGCGTCCTGTAACGTCCGGAGATTAAGGCGGGGGGCTCCACGTAGGCCTTGAAGAGCTCCGTGATGAACCGCTCGGCCTTTATCCTCATCCGCTCCA
>MGQS01000062.1:386-14830 GCA_001797905.1 Deltaproteobacteria bacterium RBG_16_54_11
GGTACAGGCGGTTGTGAAGGAAGTCTTTCAAGAGGCCGCTCTCTTTTTGGAGGGAAGGACTATAGCTGACCAGGTTTTTCTTTAGCCTGCGAACATCCGCTCCCGTCCCTATGCCGTGCTCCTTTATGTTTTGCAGCGTATGGCTGACGACATCCTGGATCAACAGCCCGATGAGCGAGCTGATGGCGGCGTACGTCTTTGCCTGTGCGGTGGCCTGCGGATACTTTTTCTCAACGCGCGTGAAGACCTCTTGCCAGAGGGGGACTTCCATGAGCTCGTCCCGGTGAATAAGGTTCGACTCCACCCCATCATCGATATCATGGTTGTTGTAGGCTATCTCGTCGGCCACGTTGATGATCTGGGCCTCCAGGGTGGGGGCCAGACCCATCTCATAGTCGGAGAGGTCCTCGGCAGGGGAGTCATGATAGGAGGAGTGTTTGGCCAAGCCCTCCCGCGTCTCAAAGGTCAGATTCAGGCCGGGGAAAAGGGGGTATCGCTCCTCCAAGACCTCCACGACCCGCAGGCTCTGCAAATTATGCTCAAAGCCCCCATACTCTGCCATGAGGGTGTGGAGGACGTCCTCTCCTGCGTGGCCGAACGGTGTATGCCCCAGGTCATGGGCCAAGGCGATGGCCTCGGTCAGCTCCTCGTTGAGCCTCAGCTTGCGGGCGATCCCCCGGGCGATCTGGGCCACCTCAAGGGAGTGGGTGAGGCGGGTCCGGTAGTAATCACCCTCGTGGTTGACAAAGACCTGCGTCTTGTACTCCAGCCTCCGGAAGGCAGCGCAGTGGATGATCCGATCCCGATCCCGCTCGAAGGCAGGCCGATCGTCCTTAAATTCCTCGGGATATCTTCTCCCCTTGGATAGAACGCTGCGGGAGGCATACGGCGCGAGATCGGGACGCTCATAATCGATCATCTCCCTCACCTCGTGGGCATCTTATAGTCACCCCTCCCCTCTTGTCAAGGCGTACCGGGCGGTTGAAAACAGCCCATCTGCCCCGCGTTTCGCGGGATTACTCTCATCCTTACGTCGTTGCGACGTACTATTAAGTACGCCTCACTCCTCAGCCCCGCCACGGGCGTGATTTCGCAAGGCTCAACATTTTTGAACAGCCTCTACGAAATCCATTTTTCAACAACATCGTAACCCCGAGGCCTCGTGCAGACGATGCGCCGCGCGTCGGTAACGGCGAACCTGACGAACATCTCCCTTGATAACGCCTCCTCCTTCTGCTACAATGGAGAAAATCAGATTTCCGGAGGATGTCGTGACGATTTCCACGAGCGGATTTGTACCGGTGAATATCGAAGATGAGATGCGCAGATCCTATATGGATTATGCCATGAGCGTCATTATCGGGCGAGCCCTCCCGGATGTGCGGGATGGTCTCAAACCCGTGCACCGGCGGGTCCTCTTTGCCATGCACACCCTCGCGAATCATTGGAACAAACCCTTTAAGAAATCGGCCCGCGTGGTGGGTGACGTCATCGGCAAATACCACCCCCACGGCGACGTCGCAGTCTACGACACCATCGTCAGGATGGCCCAGGATTTTTCCCTGCGCTACCCCCTGGTTGAGGGGCAGGGAAACTTCGGCTCGGTGGACGGCGATTCAGCAGCCGCCATGCGGTACACGGAGGTTAGGCTCACCCGCTTGGCCAACGAATTGCTGGGGGACATCGATAAGGACACGGTGGACTTCGGCCCCAACTATGATGACTCCCTAGAAGAACCGCTGCTGCTGCCTGCCAGTTTTCCCAACCTCTTGGTCAACGGCGCCGCCGGTATCGCCGTGGGGATGGCCACCAATATCCCGCCCCATAACATTATCGAGGTGATCGACGCCATCATCGCCCAGATAGAGAATCCGGCAATAACGATCGAGGAGTTGATGGAGTTCATCCCTGGACCCGACTTCCCCACCAGTGCCCTCATTTGTGGGAGGGAGGGGATCAGGGCGGCCTATCAGACCGGCAGGGGGGTCATCCAGCTTCGGGCGCGGGCCCTCGTGGAGGAGCAGAAAGGGGGCCGGAATCGGATCGTCATCACCGAGCTCCCCTATCAGGTGAACAAGGCCCGGCTCGTGGAGAAGATCGCCCAGTTGATGCAGGAGAAGCGCATCGAAGGGATCGCCGAGGTGCGAGATGAGTCCGACCGCGAGGGGATGCGGATGGTGCTGGAGCTGAGAAAGGACGAGGTGCCCGAGGTCATCCTCAACCAGCTCTATAAGCTCACCCAACTACAAGGCTCCTTCGGGATCATCCTTTTGGCCCTGGTGGATAACAGGCCCGTTGTCTTGAATTTAAAGGAGCTCATCGGCCATTTTATCGAACACCGTAGGGTGGTGGTTACCCGTCGTTCCCGCCATGAACTGCGCGAGGCCGAGGCCCGTGCCCATATCCTCCAGGGGCTGCTGAAGGCACTAGGGCAGATCGACGCCATCATCGCGTTGATCAAGAGATCAAAGACACCGGCCGAGGCCAAGGCAGCGTTGGTGCAGGGTTTCGCGTTCACCGAGGTCCAGGCCCAGGCTATCTTGGACATGAGGCTGCAACGCCTCACCGGCCTGGAACGGGAGAAGATCGCCGAGGAGTTCGACAAGCTGAGCAAGGAGATAGCACGGCTGAGACAGATCCTCGGTGATGAGCGACTCCTGATGGAAGTGATCGTCCGGGAGCTGCAGGTAATCCACGAGGAATTCGGCGACCCCCGCCGGACACAGATCATCGACGATGGGGGCATTGTCGGACTCGAAGACCTGATCCAGGAAGAGGATATGGTAGTCACCATAACGCACACCGGTTACGCCAAGCGGACTCCGACCGGCCTGTATCGCAGCCAGCGCCGCGGGGGGAAGGGAAGGCTCGGCATCACCGTCAAGGACCAGGACTTTGTGGAACACTTCTTCGTCGCCCCCACACACCACTACATCCTCTTCTTTACCGATCGGGGAAAGGTCTATTGGTTGAAGGTTCACCAGATCCCCCAGGCTGCTCCTTCGGCTAAGGGGAAGGCCTTGGTCAACCTTATCAGCCTCTCTCCGCAAGAGCGAATCACGGCCATCCTCCCGGTCAGGGAGTTCACGCCGGGAAAGTTCATCATCGTGGCCACCAAAAAGGGGATGTTAAAGAAGATCGCTTTGCAGGCCTTCAGCAATCCGCGCGCAGATGGTATCATCGCGCTGCGCCTGAAGGAAGGGGATTCCCTGGTGGATGCCAAGCTTACGGAGGAAGGCAGAGAGATCTTTGTGGGGACGCGGATGGGAAAGGCGACCAGGTTCAAGGAGGGGCGCCTTCGGGACATGGGAAGGGCGGCCAGCGGGGTGAGGGGGATCACCCTCGCGGCGCAGGACCGACTGGTTGCCTTGGAGATCGTCCAGGAGGGGGCCGAGCTGCTCAGCGTGACCGAAAAAGGCTATGGTAAGAGGACCCCCCTGTCGGAGTACCGAAGTCAAAACCGGGGGGGCAAGGGGGTCATCAACACCTTGGTCTCCGAGAAGAATGGGCCGGTGGTGGGCATACTCCAGATGGTAGATGAGGATGAGGTGATCTTGATCTCAGACAGGGGGAAGATATTGCGGCTCTCTGTTGGGGATATCCCCCTGAGGGGGAGAAATACCATGGGGGTTAGGCTCATCGACATGGAAACCGGGGAAAAGGTGGTGGGCTTGGCTCGACTCGTAGAAAAGGAGAAAAAGGACTTGACCTAAGAGCGCTTTTCTGATACAGAGGGTATATCGTACATCCCGGCCGGCAAAGGTTAGTCTCCGGCCTCGTGGAATGTATGATGTAAAGAGGATTAACAGAAGACTTTCAAGAATTCTTCCTTTTTCCTATCACAAAAAGATATCCACAAGTTGTGGAATAAATGTTGAAATTCCATCAATTAGAGAGCGCATCCCAGTGCAACAGCCTCGCGCATATATAATTCTGTAACCATGGAAGATTTTTGGCCACAAGTCTTAGAGACAATCAAGGGACAGGTAAATATCAACAGTTTCGAGACGTGGATTAAGCCCATTCACTGTCAATCAATCGATGATAAGAAGCTTATCCTCGAGGTGCCCAATAATTTCTTCCGCGACTGGGTCGCTGAACACTACGTACAGACCATCAAGGGGGTCCTCTTTGAACTCACCGGGAAGGATTACACGGTATCGCTCCTGGTAAAAAAGGTTAAGCCCCCTCACCTCAAGGAAGCTCCGGCGGCAGATGACAGGGGGGGGGATGACGATTTGGCCAGCCGCATGTTCAACCCTCGGTATACTTTCGATAACTTTGTGATCGGGGCTGGAAATCAATTTGCCCATGCCGCATCCCAGGCAGTAGCCGACACCCCGGGGAGGAGATATAACCCCCTCTTCGTCTACGGGGGCGTGGGGTTGGGGAAAACCCATCTCCTCAATGCCGTCGGCCATAGAATAATAAAGACGAGGACGGTCTCCGACCCGACCAAGGTCTGTTACCTCTCTTCTGAAGAATTCACAAACGAACTGGTTAACTCTATACGATTCGAGCGCATGGATGGATTTAGAAAGAAGTTTAGGAGCATAGAGGTGCTTCTGATAGACGACATCCAGTTTATCGCCGGCAAGGAGCGGACACAGATAGAATTCTTCCATACTTTCAACTCCTTATATGAGAATAAAAAGCAGATCGTCCTTACGAGCGATAAGCTTCCCCGCGAGATCCCCGACTTTGAGGAGCGCCTGAAGTCGAGATTTGAATGGGGCCTCATCGCGGATATCCAGCCCCCGGATGTTGAGACTAAGGTAGCCATACTCAAGAAAAAAGCGGAATTAGAGAATATCTATATCCCCAATGAAGTAGCCTTTTTCCTTGCGTCCCACATTAACTCAAACATTCGCATCTTGGAGGGCTGTCTCATCCGACTGGGGGCTTTTGCCTCCCTTACCAAACAACAAGAGATTAACCTAGAGATGGCCAAGGAGGTATTAAAAAATTTTATCAAAGATAAAGAGACGACCATCACTATTGATAGTATACAGAAAGGGGTCTCCTCATATTTTGACCTTAAACCCAAAGACTTGAGATCCCAAAGGCGCCTAAAACAGGTGGTCGTGCCCAGACAAATAGGGATGTATCTCTCCAGAAAGCTGACCCATTCCTCACTTATAGAGATTGGTGAAAAGTTCGGCGGAAAAGATCACTCGACCGTCATCCACTCCATCAAAAAAATAGAAGAAAAGATCAATAACGATCCCTATACAAAGAGCGTCATTGCGGATCTCATGAAAATGATCGCTGAATAGTTTTAAACAGCTATACACCCCCACAGGAGCGATTTATAAACAAGGATAAATCCTTTATTTTCAACAAATTGTAGCTGTTATGAACGTATTCACAGTGCTTATGACTACTATTAACTGTTTTTTAAGGAGAACCATATGAAATTCGTCATAGAAAAAGGACTTTTTCAAACAGGCCTGGGAAAGATTCAGGGAATTGCGGAACGCAGAAGCACCATCCCCATTCTTTCCAACACGGTGATCTCCGGAGAAAAAAACAAGATAAATATCGTGGCAACCGACCTGGAAATAGGGGTGATGGAAATTATAGAAGTGGATAAAGTAGAAAAGGGAGATATTTGCGTTCCCGCACGGAAACTCTATGATATCGTGAAAGAGCTTTCTGAAGAACAGGTGGAAGTACAACGAGGGGAAAACTTCTGGATTTCTATCAAGGCGGGAAAGAGCGTTTTTAATCTTCCGGGAGTAGATCCAAAAGAGTTTCCGACATTTCCATCGATTGAAGGGGCTGCTTATTTTACCATGGGGGCTTCGACTCTTTTGGATATGATAGAAAAGACGGTCTTCGCCGCTTCTTCTGAGGAGTCCAGGTTCAATCTCAATGGAATTTATATGGAGAAAATAAATAAAGATAAAAGAGATTATTTTCGTATGGTGGCAACAGACGGGCACAGGCTCTCCGTGATTGATAAGGAGTTGAGACTGACCCTAGAGAGAGGAATTATTATATCCAGAAGGGGATTAACGGAATTGCGGCGGGCATTGGGGGATGGAGAAACAGAAGTTACAATCTCCCTCAAGGATAATAATTGCATATTCAAAACAGAACAAACGATCGTCGTCATACGCCTCTTGGAGGGAGAATATCCGGACTACCAGCAGGTTATCCCCAAAGAAAACGACAAGCACATTGTCATAGAGAGGAAGGAATTCATCGGCGCCCTGCGCCGTGCACAGGTAATCGCCAGCGAAAAGGGTGAAGGGGTGAAGTTCTCTATCCGTGGAGGAACAATGGAGATCAGGACAGGGGGGCCCGATGTGGGCAATGTGCAAGAGGAGATGAAGGTTGACTATAGCGGGGACCCGCTAGACGTCAGTTTTAATGCGCGCTATCTTTTGGATGTTTTAAATATCATGGATACAGAGAAGATACAGATGGAGTTAAAGGAGGAATTGAATTCCGGGCTTATTAGGCCCGTGAACGGAGAGGATCATCTCTATGTCATAATGCCCATGCGCCTCTAAAAGGCCGGGGATACTCCCTTCTCATATCTCATATCCCTCTTATCTCGCCCAATAAATTGTTGTCAGGAGAGAGCATTGGAAAAACCGACAAAGCCCTTAGTGGAAGAAGGTTATGATGCCAGACATATTAAGGTCTTGGAAGGATTGGCTGCCGTCCGCAAGAGACCTTCCATGTATATCGGCAACACGAGCATTGAAGGGCTCCATCACCTAGCCGAAGAGTTGGTGGACAACAGCATTGATGAAGCCCTCGTCGGCTACTGCACGAAGATAGACGTAGTGATACATCTCGATAACAGCGTCACGGTTAAGGACAATGGCAGGGGCATACCCATCGATATGCATGAACAAGAAAAAAAACCTGCCGTAGAGGTTGTCTTAACGAAGCTCCATTCCGGGGGGAAGTTCGACAAGAAGAGCTATAAGGTATCCGGGGGCCTCCACGGCGTCGGTCTCTCCGTGGTCAACGCCCTCTCAGAGTATCTGGAGTTGGAGATAAAACGCGGGGGAAGTGTTTATTCACAGCGATATGAGCGGGGCAAGCGAATGATCCCCTTGCAGACGGTGGGCAAAACCAAAAAAACCGGGACGAAGATCACCTTTAAGCCCGACCAGGAGATCTTCGGCGACTTGAAGTTCAGTTATGATCTCCTCTCTCAGCGCCTGCGCGAGCACGCTTTTCTCAATAGGGGGATCACCATAACCATTGAGGACGAAAGGAGCGAAAAGAGCAATCAGTTCTTTTATAAAGGGGGGATCATCTCCTTCGTCGAGTATCTCGATCGTGCCAAGAACTGCATCCATCCCAAACCCATCTACTTCGAGGGAACGAAAAACGATACCTATATAGAAGTCGCCCTCCAGTATAACGACACTTACAAGGAGACCATATTCTGCTTTGCCAACAGCATCAATACCCATGAGGGGGGGGCCCACCTGGTGGGGCTCAAATCCGCCCTGACCAGAACCATCAACACGTATGCCGCAAACCACAACCTGCTCAAGGATCTCAAGGAAGGGTTGAGCGGCGACGACGTCCGCGAGGGCCTGGTCGGCGTGATCAGCGTAAGGCTCCCGGACCCTCAGTTTGAGGGACAGACGAAGACCAAGCTCGGCAACAGCGAGGTAAAGGGGTATGTAGAAACCCTGGCCAACGAGAAACTGAGCAATTATTTTGAAGAGCATCCCGCGGTGGCCCGGAAGATATTGGCCAAGGTGATCGATGCCGCGAGGGCCCGGATGGCGGCCCGCAAGGCGCGAGAGCTGGCGAGGAAGAAGGGGGGGATGGATACCACCCTCCTGCCCGGCAAGTTGGCGGACTGTCAGGAGCGCGACCCGGCCCACAGCGAGATCTACATCGTTGAGGGAGATTCGGCAGGCGGCTCGGCCAAGCAGGGGAGGGATCGGAAGTATCAGGCCATCCTCCCGCTCAAGGGGAAGATCCTCAATGTGGAAAAGGCCAGATTTGACAAGATGTTGTCCAATGAAGAGATTAGGACGATCATTACCGCGTTAGGGGTGGGGATTAATAAAGAAGAGGTGGATCTGGCGAAGCTCAGGTATCACCGGATCATCATCATGACCGACGCCGACATCGACGGCTCACACATCAGGACCCTTCTGCTGACCTTCTTCTACCGACAGATGGCCGAGGTAATTGAACGGGGGTATCTCTACATAGCCCAACCCCCGCTCTATCGGGTGCGGTTAGGGAAGGAGGGCAGGTATCTCAAGGACGCGGAGGAGATGGATCGGTTCCTGCTGGAACGGGCCATGGAGCAAGTGGAACTGGAGATGAAGGAAGCGCGGACCCGGTTGGGGGGAAAGAAGCTCCTGGATCTGCTGAACAAGCTCTCCCGGTATGACTACTTTCTGAGGAGGCTTGAACGCAGGGGCTACCCCCGGGAGGTCATCAAGACCCTGGTGCGGCAGGGGATCGACCGAGCCGAGGATTTCGGCAACAAGGTGCGGCTCAAATCCCTGCGCAAGGCCTTGCAGTCAGCGGCGATGGAGGTCGGAGAGATCTCCGCCGATGAGGAACATAACCTCTTTGAGTTCTCCCTCGAGGTAACGACAAACGGCAGAAAGGTATCGAGAAAAATCGACGGAGAGCTGGTGGAGACCGTCGAATATCGGGGCATCGTAGACCTCTATCAATCCATCGCCGGCTTCGAAACCCCCCCGTTTGTCGTCTACTACAAGGGAGGGCAGCAGGAACTGGGGTCCAAAGGGGATTTGTTGAATTATATCACCACCATCGGCAAGGAAGGGCTCGCCGTGCAGCGATATAAGGGACTTGGGGAGATGAATCCCGAGCAACTCTGGGAGACCACCATGAACCCCGAAAGCCGCAGCCTCCTGCAGGTGCGGGTGGAGGATGCCGTAGTGGCGGATGAGATCTTTACCATCCTCATGGGGGACCAGGTGGAGGAGCGCAGGCGATTTATCGAACAGCATGCCCTCCAGGTGGAGAATCTGGATATTTGATGCCGAAGGTCATAGGCCTGACAGGAGGGATCGCCAGCGGCAAGAGCTTGGTCTCTCAGACCCTGGAGGGCTTGGGGATGGCGGTGATCGATGCGGACGCAATCAGTCACGAGCTCATGGCGAAGGATGAAACAGTCAAGCAGCGGGTGGTGAAGACCTTTGGCACGGAAGTGCTCACCGCGGGTGGAGCAATCGACAGGGGCAAACTCGGCGGAATTGTCTTCCGCGACCCCGTCCGCAGGCAGGCCCTGGAGCGGATCATGCACCCCCGCATCCTTGCCCAGCTGCGGAAGAGGGCTCAAGAGAGCAGCGAGGACGTGGTACTGGAGGTCCCCCTCTTGATCGAGCAAGGGGGGCACGAGCAAGTGGACCTGGTGGTGGTGGTCTACACCACCCCTGAACGCCAGGTCCAGCGCCTCATGGGCAGGGACGGGATCACCAGGGAGGAGGCCATCAGAAGGATAGATGCCCAGCTTCCTCTGGCGGAGAAGGTCTCCTATGCCCACTATGTGATCGACAACTCGGGCACGGTGGAGGAGACCGAGGATCAAGTAACCAGATTTTATAAGCTGATAAGGGGGAAAGAAAGATCATGAATACGGAAATTATCAACTTGAGGGATTTAAAACAGAAGAAGATTGCGGATCTGGCCGCCCTGGCCAAGGCGCTGAACGTGGAGGGGGCCGCCAACATGCGGAGACAGGAGCTGATCTTCAGCATCCTTCAGGCCCAGGCCGAGCAGAACGGGTTCATCTATGGGGAGGGGGTCCTGGAGATCCTGCCGGACGGGTTCGGCTTTCTCCGCTCCCCGGATTACAATTATCTGCCGGGCCCCGATGACATCTATGTTTCACCCTCGCAGATCAGGAGATTCAACCTGCGCACCGGGGATACCATCGCGGGGCATGTCAGGCCCCCCAAGGAGTCGGAGCGCTACTTTGCCCTGCTCAAGGTGGAGACCTTTAACTTCGAAGACCCCGAGGCGGCGAAGGACAAGATCCTCTTCGACAACCTTACCCCCTTCTACCCGCGGGAGAAGATCAAGCTGGAGTACAACTCCGACGACTACTCCACCCGGGTGATGGATCTCCTTACCCCCCTCGGCAAGGGACAGCGCGGCCTCATCGTTGCCCCTCCACGGACGGGCAAGACCATGCTCCTGCAGTCCATCGCCCACAGCATCATGGCCAACCATAAGGAGGTGACCCTGATCGTGCTCCTCATCGATGAACGTCCTGAGGAGGTGACCGATATGGAGCGGTCGGTGGAGGGTGAGGTGATCAGCTCCACCTTTGATGAGCCGCCGCAGCGACACGTGCAGGTTGCCGAGATGGTCATCGAAAAAGCCAAGCGGCTCGTCGAACATCAGGGGGACGTGGTCATCCTCTTGGACAGCATCACCAGGTTGGCGCGCGCCTACAATGCCGTGGTACCCCCCAGCGGCAAGGTACTCTCGGGTGGGATAGACGCCAACGCCCTGCAGCGGCCCAAACGCTTCTTCGGCGCAGCTAGAAACATCGAGGAGGGGGGAAGCCTCACCATCATCGCCACCGCCCTCATTGATACGGGGAGCAGGATGGATGAGGTGATCTTCGAGGAATTCAAAGGAACGGGCAATATGGAGCTTATGTTGGACCGACGCCTGGTGGACCGCCGCATCTTTCCGGCCATCGACATCAACCGATCGGGTACGAGGAAAGAAGAACTCCTGCTCGAACCCAATGACCTGGAGCGTATCTGGCTCCTGCGCAAGGTGCTGACCCCCATGAATACCGTGGACAGCATGGAGTTCCTCATGGATAAATTGCGTAAGACCTCCTCCAACCGGGAATTTTTGGATACCATGAACCAGTAAGGGGGTTGAAAATCGGGCAAAAATATGCTAATGTTAGGAAAGAACGATAAGGGAGTAAAGGAATGAAAAAAGGAATTCACCCTGAGATGCACGACATCACCATCACCTGCGCCTGTGGGGCCACCTTTCAGACCAAGTCCACCCGCAAGGCATATTCGGTGGACATCTGTTCCCGCTGCCACCCCTTCTTTACCGGCAAAGCGAAATTGATGGATACGGCGGGAAGGATCGAGAAGTTTACCCGCAAATACAAGAACCTCCAAAAGGGTGAGCAGAAGAAGGGGTAGATTAGCGGACTTCCTCACCGGCCACAGCAGAGGCGATCTGCGTGCAACCGGTGATATTTTTTGCCCTGCACGAGAGGGAGGAGAAGAGGTTTGCTGCTTCCCCTCAAAATGTATCCATCCCCATACTGTTGATCATCCATGAACCCTTTGGCCCTCGGGAAGAGGCCGCCGTGGTCCTGTTATAATTAGGGAGGTACGAGGACGTGAACAATGAGATCATGGTGAGGCTCGAAAAGGCCGAGACCCGGCATGAAGAGCTGGGACACCTCATGGGCGATCCTCAGGTCGCGGCCAACCGGGGGGAATACCAACGGTACGCAAAAGAGTATGCAGAGCTGGGCAGGGTGGTAGAGCGCTTTCGGCGATATAAGGACCTCCTCAAAGCGATAGAGGGGAGCAAGGCCCTGCTCCAGGAAGCGGATGAGGAGTTGAGAAGGATGGCACGGGAGGAGGTAGCCGCCCTGTCAGAAGAGCAGGAGCGGCTCGAGCAGGAACTAATCCTCACCCTGCTGCCCAAGGACCCCAATGACGAGAAAAACGTCGTCCTGGAGATCCGGGCAGGTACGGGTGGCGATGAGGCCGCCCTCTTTGCCGCTGACCTCTTTCGGATGTACGCCAAGTACGCCGAGACGAACAACTGGCGGGTGGAGATCCTCAGCCAGCATCCCACCGGTGCCGGAGGGTTCAAGGAGATCATCGCCCTCATCGAGGGGAAGGGGGTCTATCGCAGATTAAAATATGAAAGCGGCGTGCATAGAGTGCAACGGGTCCCCATCACCGAGTCTCAGGGGAGGATCCATACCTCGACGGTCACCGTGGCGGTTCTGCCCGAGGCCGAGGAAGTAGAGGTGGAGATAGATCCCAAAGACCTCAAGATAGATGTCTACCGATCCTCGGGTCCCGGAGGGCAGCATGTCAACACCACCGATTCTGCGGTGAGGATCACCCATATCCCTACGGGCATCGTAACGACCTGTCAGGATGAGAAGTCTCAGCACAAGAACAAGGCCAAGGCCCTCAAGGTCCTGCGGGCGCGGTTGCTCGATATACAAAAGCAGCGGCAGCAGGAGGCGATGGCCCAAAAGAGGCGCAGCCAGGTAGGCACGGGTGATCGCAGCGAGCGGATCAGGACCTATAACTTCCCACAGGGGCGGTTTACCGAGCACCGCATCGGCCTCACCCTCTATAAGCTGGAGACGGTCTTGGAGGGGAACCTGGGAGAGATCATCGATTCCCTTGCCTCCCACTATCAGGCCGAGGCCCTGCAGCGCGGCGAAGGCGCAGCGAGTCAGTAATGGCCGAGGAGCGGTGGACGGTGCTGAGGGTCATCCAGTGGACGACCGAACACTTACAGAAAAAGGGCCTCGACAACCCCCGCCTGGAGGCGGAGGTGCTTTTGGCCCATCTCCTGGGGATCGATCGGATGGGGCTCTATCTCAACTATGATAGGCCCCTCAAGGAGGAGGAACGAACGGCCTATCGGGAGATGATCCAGCGGCGCACGGCTGCGGAGCCCATTGCCTATATCGTGGGGTCTAAGGAGTTTTGGTCCATGCAGTTTCAGGTAAGCCCCGAGTGCCTTATACCACGGCCGGAGACCGAGCACCTGGTCGAGGAGGCCGTGCGCATCGGAAAAGGGCTTGAGCCACCCCTCCGTGCCCTGGAGATAGGTCATGGCTGCGGGTCGGTGGCCATTGCCGTGGCC
This sequence comes from Deltaproteobacteria bacterium RBG_16_54_11, assembly GCA_001797905.1. Lineage (GTDB taxonomy): Bacteria > Desulfobacterota > B13-G15 > B13-G15 > RBG-16-54-18 > RBG-16-54-11. The sequence continues at coordinate 13,239 of MGQS01000062.1, forward strand.
AAGGAGCTGGAAGAGGCCGAGATCGTGGCCACGGACATCTCTCCCGGCGCCTGCTCCCTGGCCCGGGAGAACGCCGAGGCGCACGGGGTAGGGGGGCGGATACGGTTTGTCCTCGGGGACCTCTTCCCCGTCGGGGAAAAACCTTTTGGTCTCATCTGCTCCAATCCCCCCTATATCCCCACTGAAGAGGTGCTCAAGCTGGCCCCGGAGGTGAGGGATTATGAGCCCCTCCCCGCCCTGGACGGCGGGGAGGACGGATTGAGGTTTTTTAGGCGGATCGCTGAGGGCGCTTCGGCATTTCTGGTTGCGGGAGGATGGCTCCTCTTGGAGATGGGGCAGGGGCAGGCCGCGCAGGTCGCGGCAATCCTCCAGGAGCAGGGGTTCATGCATATTGACCTCATCCCGGACTATGCCGGGATCAAGCGGGTGATCAGGGCCCAATGGCTCTGCCGGTGAATAGGAAGAAGATGCAACCATGAAGGGGATCGTCATCGAAGGGGGAGAGCGATTGGTCGGGGAGGTCCGGGTCAGCGGGTCCAAGAACGCGGCCTTGCCGGCCCTGGCCGCAGCCCTGCTGGTGGAGGGGGCCTGCACGTTCACCAACTGCCCCGGCCTGCGCGATGTGGATACCCTTCAGGCCCTGTTGGAGAACCTCGGCGCGCAGCTCCGGTGGAAGGGGGCAGGCGAGCTGGAGGTTGACACCTCCGGCATTAAGGGGGTCATTGCCCCCTATGACCTGGTGAAGACCATGCGGGCCTCCATCCTGCTCCTGGGCCCGCTGCTGGCCAGGATGGGCGAGGCCGTGGTCTCGCTCCCCGGCGGTTGTGCCATCGGGGCGCGTCCTGTTGACCTCCACCTCAAGGGGCTGGAGCAACTGGGGGCCCAGATCGAGCTGGAGCACGGCTACATCAAGGCCCGGGCCAAGAGGCTCACCGGGGCGCAGATATACCTGGACATCACCACGGTCACCGGCACGGAGAACCTCATGATGGCAGCTGCCCTTGCCGAGGGGACCACCGTCATCGAGAACGCCGCCTGTGAGCCTGAGGTTAAGGAATTGGCCAACATCCTTACTGCCATGGGGGCCGAGATCGAGGGGGCGGGGACCGCGGTGCTCACCATCCGGGGTGTCGCGCACTTGCGGCCAATCAAATACGCCATCATGCCCGACCGCATCGAGGCCGGCACCCTCATGGTAGCGGCGGGGCTCACCAGGGGGAATGTCCTGATCAAGGGGTGTCGACTGGAACACATGGAGGCCGTGGTGGGGAAGCTGCGGGAGGTGGGGATAGAGATCTCGCCTTTGAAGGAGGGGGAGGTGCGCGTGGTGGGTGACAGCAGGGTAAGGAGCGCCGATGTCAAGACCCTCCCCTATCCGGGATTCCCCACCGACATGCAGGCCCAGTTTATGGCATTGATGACGGTGGCCAACGGGATCAGCGCCATCTCGGAGACCATCTTCGAGAATCGGTTTATGCACGTGAGCGAGCTCAAGAGGATGGCCGCCGATATTCGGGTACAGGGCTCTACCGCCATCGTCAGCGGCGTGCCCCGGTTAAGCGGTGCGCCGGTGATGGCCACTGATCTGCGGG
>MGQS01000063.1:0-4565 GCA_001797905.1 Deltaproteobacteria bacterium RBG_16_54_11
AGATTCCACTGCCCCGCCCTTTTCATCCCGCGCACCGAAGACGAGGCGTGAGACGCGGCTGTGCACGATAGCTCCGGCGCACATCAAACAGGGCTCGATGGTTACATAGAGCTCGCAGCCGTTCAGGCGGTAATTCCCCAGCCGCGCGGCGCCGGCACGCAGGACCAATATCTCGGCGTGGGCAGTAGGGTCATTGAAGGAAATGGAACGGTTATGGTCCCGGGCCACCACCCCGCCATCGCTCACCAAGATCGCACCGACGGGAACCTCCCCCTCTCGCGATGCCTGGAGCGCCTCCTCTACGGCCAGCTCCATCATCTCGTGATCTGTCAATGAGCTGTTTTTACCCTGCATTTGATCGCTATAGTAATAATATGGTAGCAGAAAAACAAGTGGTGGGCAAGTCATATCGGCCAGGCGAAGACAATGCCCTAGCCGCACCAGGCGGCATTCACCTTGAGTAAATCTTTGAAGGTTTTGCTTGACAATACGTGCATTTTTCACTAGCATCCATTTCTGAAGACGGATCTTGACGCTTAAAACTTAACGAGGAGGAGATAATGAATATTCTTCAAAGGATCATCCTGGTACTGGGAGCTGCGGTATTAGTCATCGCCATTCTGACAACCCCCCCTGTCGTCATCTTGCAAGGGACCCATGCAAAGCCTTCTGCGGGGCAATTCGTCCAGATAGAATTGCAACCCGTGATATCGGTTGCAACAGCTTCCATGAGAGCCGTGGGTGTTATCGGGGCAACGGTATTGCTTTTTTTTGCGCTGAAGGGCGAGATAAAAAGGCGACCAAAAAAGACCAAGCCCAAGAAATAGCTTTATTTAAAATAAACACGAGATAAGTAGTACGGTGCAACGATGAGCGAAGGGGGCCGTAAATGCCCCCCTCTTAAACAAGGGCTAGCCTTTACCGGCTAGCCCTTTCATATGTTTCTGGCGCGCCCAGGGCGACTCGAACCCCGGCATATTGCTTCGTAGGATAAAGGTAGGTCTACGTTACCACGTGGCGATAAAATTCACGAACCACCCACCTGCCTCATAACTCAAGTTTGTTAGGTCATCATTAAAATCGGTGAAATTGTAACCCACGCCGATCATAACGTGGTCACCGATATGCCGGTAAAGGCACACAAGGGGGCCATGTTTGTAGTCTTTTGCCTGAACGACCTTTAAATAACGGTATTCAAGACTCGCATCCCAGTTCTTGATGAACTGGTAATTGATCCTCCCCGCAAAAAGCATAGTATCGGAAGAAACCCACTCACCACTGGTTCTTCCCAGCCTCATCTGCCCGGACTTATATGCAGCTTTACCTCCCAGGCTAAAATACCTGGAGAGATCATATATACCTTCCAACGAAATTACGTGGCTTCTCTCATCAACATCAGTGCTCCCAATCTGAGAGAGAGGGGGGAGGTCTTCCAGGAACGTATATTTAAAGAGCATATTGAGCTTATCCAATTTTATCGGTCTATACGCAAAACCCGTGCTGATCTCGAAGAAGCGGGCATCATCCATATGATTTGTCATATTACGAGATAAAGAGAAATTGCAATTACCGAGGAAGGTCCATTCCTTATTCACCGTGTATTTTAGAGAGGTGGTGGTAACATATTGGTTTTCATCCTCATCCCCTCTATCAAGGCGCAGCTCAAATCTGGTAGATGCCTTAAGGGGTCCATGGTCGTAGGTTACCCCGAAAGAAGCGGTATCCCTCTTTATGATATTCTGCTCTACATATGAATCTACCGTGTCTTTGGTAACATGGGAGTTTTCATACTTAAAATCGATATTCCATCTTTGGGTCGGGCGATACTTGATGCCAACTATCTCCGAATTGGCAGTCTCCTCTCTTGAATCCTTGAATTGGTTTTCAGAATAAATATCCGTTTTATCGTTCATCATGTACGTAGAGCCAAAGGTAACCCTCTGCGTTTTTCCTTCCGTTCTATCGGTAGAGAGCATATAGCTTGTGTAAGTATTGAGCCTTTCATTAACGGCGGTCGTGAGGCCAACACGACCACCATACCCTAGATCCCCCGCAAAGCCTTCAAGATCCGCCTTGAGCCACTCAGTGATCTGAGAACTTATCCCGAGGGTTGTTTTGTTGTCTCTGGGGGTCTCATCGTTTCTATAGAGTGTTACTTGCTGGGCTGCATACAGCTGTGTGCCTTTAGTAAGGTCATACGCAACCTTGACCGCCCCGATAACATCCTCTTCGTTGCCGAGGATATGGTCATCTTCAGGATGCACGGGTTGGACGAAGCCTTCGCCCTCTTTGAGCTTCTTATACCTCACTTCGAGGATGCTTCTTAATCTCTCTGTCCAACGCCATTCCAGTTGAGCCGTTGAGGTACTCTCAAATAAAGCGTCTTTTTCATCAAAGGTGGAATGCTTTAACCGAAAGGTGCCGTTCTTTGTTATATCGTACTGCAATTTCACGCCGAATTCGGTGGTATCGTGTTCGGTATCTTTATCTAAACTGGAAAATCCTTGTTCTCTAAAAACATAATATGCCTCGAGATCGAGCGGAAAAGCACCGCCTGTAATCTCCTTAAAGTCAATTACCTGCCCTACCTTATAGGCATTCCCCTTGTTTTTATCAGCCGATGTCTTTATGGGCGAAAAGCTCAAGCCACCATCGACGGAAAATGATCCGGGTATCTGGGTCTGTTGAGAAGAAGCAAATTCAATGTTGGTATAGGTGCCTTTAAAGAGCTTTATCTTCGCATCTACGCCATAGAGGTTATAGTCCTGGTTATCCCTCTTTTCCCTCACAAAGGTCGAGCCTACACCAAACTGATCGAATATCCACCAGAAGCCCCGTGCACCTCCGGTAAGATTTTCTATTTCGTTATTGCAGCCGAAGCATTCCGAGTTATACTCATAGTCCACAACTAAAGAGACGGCATCGCCATTAAAAAGCGCGCTGCTTATGATGGTATAGGAATCGGCGAGGAGGGAAAGCGGCGAGTTTAATATAAGACGGCCTTGATAGTAGTCGATGGTGTAATCCTTCCCCGCAATAAGTGTTGCGGTATTCACCACCCTTCCGGAATCCTTATCTCTTACCTGGATAGCTACCTTTTCCGATCCCTCCACCACCCTTTGGTATCTCAAATAATAGAGGCTGCCTCCGGTGGATAAAAACTCATTATGGTCTTGGAGGCTCTGGGACTCGGCAACAAACCCCGTTAAAATCCCTTTGGAATCTCCGAATCGCGTTTGAGAGATGGATTCATAATATACCTTGCCGCCATACAGGCTTCGGTTGTACCTGGCAAGCTCCGTGCCGGTGATCTGGGTGTTATAGTTCCCCCAGAGGATCTTGGATTTGTCCCATTCAATCCGCACATAAAACATACCCTGGGTTTCAACATCGCTGACGAGCGTGGAATCATCGCCATAAACCGGGTAGTATTTATCAGGATCAAGATTACGGAAGATACGCTTAGGGTCCTTATCGCCGAGCCTCTTGTATATGTCTTGTATTTTTCCTTCTTCCGTATCCAGGTAAGCTGTCAGAAGGTATTTGCCCTTTATCTTCCCTTTTAAATAAAAGGCTGCCCTGCCGTCTACATAAACCTTCTCATCATAATGATCGTCCTGGGCAACCGGCTCGACATGACCTCTGAAGGAATACTGGCCGAGGGTTAAATCGATAATGCCGACAATAAAGAAATCCTGGAAAAAATCCTTGAAAAAGGCCTTTACAGGGCCTTTCTTTTCACCGGCAACATCTATCCGCTCAACCTGAGAACTCTTCACCGCCCCTTGAGCATCTTTGACGACGATAGTAGATTGATGTTCTCCGGGCGATTTATACGATTCCGCAATGAACCTGCCGTCTTCATCAACGGCAACAGGCTGGTCATCGATATATACCTTGTCCGTCGGCGCAAGATCTTTCCCGTAGATAACGACCTTTTCGCCTTCTGGGATGATGCCGCGTTGGGCGGTATTATCCGCCCCAAAACCCGGCATCCCCTTTGTTGCCTCGGCCTTTTCCCCCTCCTTCTTTTTGTCCGGCAGCAGTGGCCCGCTCGTCACGGTGAAAAACTTGGGCAGCGTCTCATCCCTTCTCCCTTTCTTGCCATATGCCTCGAGGACGTACTTGTATTCCTTGTTGGTCTCAAGCAAGGACCCGTTATCCAGGATGCCATCCCAATAAATCGGTTCATAATTATTGGCCTTTTTTAACTCGGTGGTCTTCAAGGGATATTTGCCTTCAAGATCCTCCTTTGCATAAATGATGATTTGGTAATTCTCGATGAAGTCGGGATAGTTGGTATAGATGAAAAAGACGATATCATCTTGCAGACCCTTTGCCGTTCTTATAATAATATCATTAGCAATCGAGAGATTGAGCTTGGGCGTCGCCAACAAGCGATCCTGGGTAACTGATACAGAGAGGGCCTTTCCCGCAGACGCCGTCTTCCCAGACGCAGCTGCCTCAGTCCCCCTTGGTGGGGGCGCTGTATTTCCGCCGGAAGTCCTCCCGGCTGAGGGAGCTGTGTTCGTCCCCGCAGGAGGAGCCGCATGCCCCCCGTCACC
>MGQS01000063.1:4739-6022 GCA_001797905.1 Deltaproteobacteria bacterium RBG_16_54_11
GGTCAGGCCTGCCGGCATCAACCCCGGCAAGGTGATACCTGCCAAACTGATCGGTGGTTATAATCTCCCCCCGCACGGATACCACCTTTGCCAGGGCAATGCCCTCTTCTCCCTCATCCTGAACGCCGTTTCCGTTCTTATCATGGAAGACCTTGCCGATAATGGTCGTCAGATCGAATATGGGGTCCTTTACCACGCAAACGCTTGCCTTGGCGATATTCGAGATGCGGCTGCCCGCTCTTAAGGCAAAGGCGGTGTTCTCATAGTCGCCTTCTTGCACCCCCGAGCCCACAATCAGGACATAGGTGATGATTCGCGTTTGATTGGCGGCAAAGGTGATTCCCTGAAATTCGATGGGCCGATTACCCACCGGCGTGATGGCTTGCCCATCCAGCCGCGCCGAACCCTCTATATATTTAAAGCCGGGGGGGATGTTGTCGCGAATCGTGATGTCGGCCAAGACAGCGGAGGTCGTGTTTTGTATCCTCAGGGTATAGAATATGAGATCGCCGACGCTGACGGTCCTTTTGTTAACGGTCTTGGAAATTAAGAGGGCCTCGCCAGCCGGGTCCAGGGGGATGTGGTTGTTCACCACGTTGGCAGATGTCCCGGGCTGGAGGTTAAATGCCATGAAATATTGGGTCGTGTCTGCGCCTGCGGCAAGCCCTGCCGAATCTGCCGGACACACCCCTGGGGTGCTCGTTGTCGGCGGACCCACATTGTTCTGAACCAGCGCCGGGGCAGGAGCTGCGAGGACATCAAGTGTGTTGCTGCAGGGAGGGATCATGGCCGAGACAATCGGCAAGTACCCTGTCGGCGCCGTGACTGCCAGGGTATAGACCCCGTCAGGTGCCGTATCAAACAAGTTGAACTGATACACCCCTGTGGCATCGGTGGTCTGGGAGACATTGGCTGCCCCGCCCACGAGATGGATGGCCGGATCAAAACCCGGCGGCCCTGAGAGGGTTACTACAGCGCCAGCTATTGGAACGCGCGTCACGGCGTCGTAAACCACGCCACCGGGATCGAGCGGCAGGTTTTGGTTCAGGACGTTGTCGCCGGAAGCAAGCACCAGGTTGCGGATAGTACCGTAGGTCAGATCCACCCCCGGCCATGCGGAGATGGGGATGCCATAGATGTAGCCACTGGACGGGTGGCGAAAGCGGATCTCATAGGCGCCAGGGGACAAGCCATTAATGGCATATTCGCCTGCGGCATTGGTAATGGTAGTAGCAATGAGCGTGTAGGTGGTGTCAAAGGGGGTTGCACGCTGGATCAACTCG
>MGQS01000064.1 GCA_001797905.1 Deltaproteobacteria bacterium RBG_16_54_11
CACCACCCCCGTCACATCCGTCGTACGAAAATAAAACTGAGGCCGATAGCCGTTAAAAAATGGCGTGTGCCGGCCACCCTCCTCCTTCGTCAGGATGTAGACCTCAGACTTAAACTTCAGATGCGGCGTTATACTGCCGGGCTTGGCCAATACCTGACCACGCTCTACATCCTCCCGCTTTACCCCCCGCAATAAGACCCCGATGTTGTCCCCCGCTCGCCCCTCATCCAGGACCTTGCGAAACATCTCCACCCCGGTTACCACGGTCTTGGTCGTCGGGGTAATCCCTACAATCTCTACCTCCTCGCTCACCTTGACAATCCCTCGCTCCACCCGACCCGTCACCACCGTACCACGGCCGGAGATGCTAAAAACATCCTCGATCGGCATCAAAAAGTCCTTGTCCACATCCCGCACCGGCTCCGGTATCGACTCGTCCACCGCCTTCATCAAATTCCATATGCATTCAAACTCCGCCGCCGCAGCATCCTTAGAATCAGACTCCAAGGCCTTCAACGCACTGCCCCGCACCACCGGTATGTCGTCTCCGGGAAAATCATACCCGCTCAATAACTCCCGCACCTCCAACTCCACGAGGTCCAAGAGCTCGGGATCATCCACCATGTCGACCTTGTTCAAAAATACCACAATAGAGGGCACCCGCACCTGCTTGGCCAAAAGCACATGCTCCCTCGTCTGCGGCATCGGCCCATCCGCAGCCGATACCACCAAAATAGTCCCGTCCATCTGCGCCGCACCCGTAATCATGTTCTTGATGTAATCCGCATGACCGGGACAGTCGATGTGCGCATAGTGCCGCTTCTCCGTCTCATACTCCACATGCGCTATCGCTATCGTCAACCCACGCTCCTTCTCCTCGGGCGCCTTGTCTATCTGATCAAACGGCATGTAACTCGCCAGCTTCTTCAACGCCAATACCTTCGTTATCGCCGACGTCAACGTCGTCTTGCCGTGATCCACATGCCCTATCGTCCCTATGTTAACATGCGGCTTCGTCCGCACAAACTTTTGCTTCGACATCAGAGGACCTCCTTCTTCTTGGATGTTGCTGAAGACCCGGCTTCCCTGCGGCGGGCGATGACCGCCTCCATGATGGCCGAGGGTACGGGGCTGTACCGGGCGAACTGCATGGTGTACGTGGCCCGCCCCTGGGTGAGGGAGCGCAGATCGGTGGCATAACCGAACATCTCGGCCAGCGGGGCCTCGGCCTTGACGGTTTGGGTCCCTTTGTGGGCCTCGACCCCTATGATCTTTCCCCTCCTGCCGCTGAGATTGCCGATCACCTCGCCGAGGAATTCCTCGGGCAGGACGACCTCCAGCGACATAATGGGTTCCAGAGCGATGGGTTTTGCCCTCGAGGCGAGGTCCTTAAATCCGATAGAGGCCGCGATCTTGAAGGCCATGTCCGAGGAGTCCACCTCGTGGTAGGATCCATCCAAGAGGGTAACCCGTATATCGGTCACGGGATAGCCGGCGAGGATGCCGCGCTGCATCGCCTCCTGCACCCCCCGCCCGACAGAGGGGATATATTCCCGCGGGATAGCCCCTCCGACTACCTTGTTGACGAACTCATATCCCTTGCCGGGCTCGAGGGGCTCCAGCTTCAAGACGACATGCCCGTACTGTCCCCTGCCCCCGGACTGCTTGATGAATCGCCCCTCTCCCTCGATGGCCGTGGTGATGGTCTCCCGGTAGCTTACCTCGGGGACCCCCACGCCGGCATCGACCTTGAATTCGCGCAGGAGCCGATCCACGATGATCTCCAGGTGGAGCTCGCCCATCCCCGAGATCAGGGTCTGCCCCGTTTCCTCATCAGCCGTAATGCGGAAGGAGGGGTCTTCCAGGGCCAGCTTGTGAAGTCCCTCTCCCAGTTTGTCGAGATCCTGCTGGGTCTTGGGTTCTATGGAAACGGAGATGACCGGTTCGGGAAAGACGATGGATTCCAGGATAATGGGGTTGGCTTTATCAGCCAGGGTATCGCCGGTGGAGGTGTCCTTGAGGCCGACGGCTGCGGCGATGTCGCCGGCATATATCTCCTTGATCTCTTCGCGCTTGTTGGCGTGCATCTTGAGGAGCCTGCCGATCCTCTCGTTCCTCCCCCGGGTGGCATTGTAGACGGTGCTGCCGGCCTTGAGCGAGCCTGAGTAGATCCGCAGGTAGGTGAGGTGGCCTATGAAGGGATCGGTCATGAGCTTGAAGGCCAGGGCTGAGAAGGGCTCATCGTCCGCCGGGCGTCTCTTCTCTTTCTCGCCGTCGGGTCTTTGCCCCTCAATGGCCGGGACATCGAGCGGTGAAGGGAGGTAGTCGACGATCGCATCGAGCAGCGGCTGGACCCCCCGGTTCTTGAAGGCCGTCCCGCACAGGACCGGCACCACCTGGTGCTCCACGGTGGCCTTTCTGATAGCCCTCCTGATCTCCTCGGGTGAGATCGGCGCTCCTTCGATATACCGCTCCATGAGTGCCTCATCCGCCTCTGCCGCCTTCTCCACGATCTTTTCCCGGTATCTCCGGGCTTCTTCCTTGAGCTCTTCGGGTATCTCGACGCACTGGTAGGTGGCGCCCAAGCTCGTGGCATCGTAGATGATGCCCTTCATCTCCACCAGGTCGATGACGCCGGCGAAATCCCCCTCTTTGCCCAAGGGAAGCTGCAGGGGAAGGGGCTGGGCCCCTAATCGATCCCTCATCATCTGGATGGTCCGCGTATAGTCCGCCCCCACCCGATCCATCTTGTTGATGAAGGCGACCCTCGGTATATTGTATTTATCCGCCTGCCGCCACACCGTTTCGGACTGGGGCTCGACCCCGGCAACGGCGCAAAATACGGCGATGGCCCCATCGAGCACCCGCAGGGACCGCTCCACCTCCATGGTGAAATCGACATGGCCCGGGGTATCGATGATGTTGATCCGATGATCGCGCCAGAAGCAGGTGGTTGCCGCAGAGGTGATGGTGATCCCCCGCTCCTGCTCCTGCTCCATCCAGTCCATGATTGCCGAGCCGTCGTGCACCTCGCCCATCCGGTAGGATACGCCGGTGTAGTAGAGTATCCGCTCGGTCGTCGTGGTCTTGCCGGCATCGATGTGCGCCATGATGCAGATGTTCCTGACCTTTTCTAAGGGTATTTCTCGAGCCACCCGCTTCTATCCTCCTACCAGCGGTAATGGGCGAAGGCCTTATTGGCCTCGGCCATCCGATGGGTGTCTTCCTTCTTCTTGATCGATGCCCCCCTGTTGTTGGCGGCATCCAAGAACTCGGCGGCCAGCCGCTCCGCCATCGACTTTTCCGGCCGCTCCTTGGCATACTGGATGATCCAGCGGATGGCCAGGCTCGTCCTGCGATTGGGCCGCACCTCGACAGGGACCTGATAGGTGGCCCCGCCGACCCGCCTCGACTTGACCTCCACGACGGGCTTCACATTCTCCATGGCCTGCTTGAAGACCTTGAGGGGCTCATCCTTGGCCTTGTCCCGCACGATCTCCAGTGAGTTGTAGAATATCCCCTCAGCCAGACTCTTTTTCCCCCGCCTCATGAGGACATCGATGAACTTGGCCACCAATACCTCCCGGTATTTGGGGTCCGCCTGTATCTCGCGCTTCTTTACTTCCCTTCTCCGCGGCATCCTAACCTCTCGCTACTTGGGCTTTTTCGTCCCGTATCGGGAGCGCGATTTCCGCCTGTCCTCGACCCCCAGGGCGTCCAAGCTCCCCCGGATGATATGATAGCGGACACCCGGCAGGTCCTTGACCCTGCCGCCCCTGACCAGCACCACGGAGTGCTCCTGGAGGGTATGCCCGATACCCGGGATATAGGCAGTCACCTCCATCCCGTTGGTCAGGCGCACCCTGGCCACCTTCCGCAGGGCCGAGTTCGGTTTCTTCGGGGTGGTGGTGTAGACCCTGACGCACACCCCCCGTTTTTGCGGGCACTCCCTGAGGGCGGGCGAAGAGGTCTTTCTCTTGACCGCTTCCCTGCCCTTTCTCACCAGTTGATTGATGGTCGGCATCTCGTGACCTCTCTTAATGTCTTCATCTTTCCGGTCTTATTGTTTCCGAGCGGCCCTTGCCCGCAAGCGACAAAAACCCCTCTTCTTTCCCTCCCTCTTCCCTTGCAAGGGGTACCTCTCAAGGGTCAAGAGAGGGAATTCCCTTTTTAAATTAACTAGTTAGAAAAAGTTTTTTTCTAACTAATAAAAGAAAACCCCTTTAGAAAGGGCTCTGGTAACTCACCTTCCAGAAGCAGCCCGCAGAAATCCACCGATGTCTTCGCGCGTTACTCAGCTGAGACGATCAACTATACATAAGGTTTCCTCGGGCTATTCTGTTCATTTAATAACAAATTTATGGGTGGTTTTTTGTAAAACTTGATACTTATAGCAACTTTATGCTGCTTTGTCAAGCGATTCCGAGACAAAATCGGTGATAAAATCGCGGCAGATGGAAATAAAATCGGCTGCCCCTGCCCATGCCCATGGCCTGCGGCCTTGACAAGAGGGGGCTTCTAGGAGATTACTATATTAGTATAATAATGGTAAGGTCTTAGTGCTCAGAAGATAGGTTTCAAATCCCCCCATCCCCCCTGACCAAAGGGTCACCTTCGGTTTTCTAAAGGGGGGTGAGGGGGGATTGCCGATTTTTCCCGCCAAGGCGGGATTCCCGGAGGTAGCTCTCTAGACAGAAGATAAATGCTTTTACTTGAACCTGCCGCTTGCGGCATCCCGTATTCTCTGATTTATGCAAAGCGTCCCGCCCTACTTTGTATAATGATGCTCCTTTAAATCTTTTAAGGACATCATGCCGCAAGGCGGCAAAATCTAAATGATGGGATGTCGCAGTGCGACAGAGCGGGACTGGAATCCTAGAACCCTCCCGCTTTGCGGCCCCCTACCATTCGAGTGTTCTTATGAATGGGGTGTCGCAAAGCGACAGATCCCGCATCCGATAAAATCTAAATTAAGGAGCGGGATTGAACCCTTTTGCTAACGAACCAGATGCTTCGCCTAAAGGCGCGAGTTTTGCTCTCTGACTGGGTCAACAATGAGGCTAACATGAAAGCAAATTCCTTTATTAGGCAATTGATGGCCGCGTTCTCCTTCCTCACCATCTTCTTCCCGGGATCGGCGCGCAAGGCGTATCCCGGCGGCTCCCCGGCCTATTTCCCCCTCGTGGGTTTCTTCCTGGGGTTGCTCCTGTGGGCCTGCGCCTATGCCCTTGAGGGGATCTTTTACCCGGCGATAACTGCCCTGCTGCTCCTCTCGATCTTGACCATCGTTACCCGCGGCCTTCCCCTTGGCGGTCTTGCCGGCCTCCTGGATGGCTTGAGCAGAGGCAGGAATGAGAGGGAGATAGGGCGGATCATGCGGGGTGGCCAGCGCGGGACCTCCGCGGTGATCGGCATTGTCCTGGCCACGCTCGCCAAGTATCTCCTCATCAGCCAGCTGATCGAGGACGGGGCACTGCCCTCCCTCCTCTTCTTTCCGACCCTGGGGAGATGGTCGATGGTCTGCCTGGCATGGTTCTTCCCCGTTGCGCAGGAAAAGATCTTCGCGCCTATGCCCGCCTCGCGGGATGTCTGGTGGGCCGCGGCGGTAACGCTGCTCTGCGCCATCCTCACCCAGGGGCTGGCCGGGCTGGGGCTCGTGGCGCTTGCCTGGGTCTTTGCCTATGGCCTTGGCCGATACTGCGTCAGGAGGATAGGAGGTATAACCAGCCAGGTCATGGAAGCAGGTGTGGAGCTTGTCGAGATCCTCGCCCTGGTTGCCGTCGTGGCCTTGCTGTAATGGTATGCAATCTTTTTTATAAGATCGTGTAATATAACTGGTGTTGCACTATGGAATGCGTGCTTAAAACCTTTGACCTGGGCAAGCGATTCGGCAAGCGCTGGGCAGCCAGGGGGTTGAACCTCGAGGTCCATCGCGGGGATATCTTCTGCTTCCTCGGGCCGAACGGGGCAGGCAAGAGCACGACGATCCGCATGATCCTGACCCTGCTCAAGCCCACGACGGGCGCTATCCGGCTCTTCGGCGAAGACCTGCACAAAAACCGTGTTGCGGTCCTCTCCCGTGTCGGCGGGATCGTGGAGAAGCCCGATTTTTATCTCTTCCTGTCGGCCTTTAAGAATCTGAAGCTCCTCGGCTCGATGACCCGCAGGGTCACGAGGGATGAGGTCATGGAAGCGCTCGAGCGGGTGGGGCTCAGCGCGCGCGCCGGGGACAAGGTCCGCACCTTTTCCCACGGGATGAAGCAGCGTCTCGGCATCGCGCAGGCCCTCCTGACAAAGCCGGAGCTGATCATCCTCGACGAGCCGACCACCGGCCTCGACCCGCAGGGGATGAAGGATGTGAGGGAGCTCATCCAAAGGCTTGCCCTTGAGGAGGGGATGACGATCTTTCTCTCCTCCCATCTCCTCTCGGAGATAGAGCAGGTTGCCACCCGCATGGCGGTTATCCATCGCGGGGAGATGAAGGCCCAGGGCTCTGTCTCCGAGTTGCTCGCCCGGGAGGCGATTGACTACGCGCTTCAGGCCGCCCCTATCGAGCAGGCGATGAGGCTCATGCAGGGGGTCCCCTGGGTCCAGGTCCTCTCCTCCGATGGCCATATGATCGAGGTGCGCCTGGAACCGGGGCATGCCGCCGAGCTCAACAAGCTGCTGGTCGCGAACCAGATCGAGGTCGCGGCCCTTTATCCCCGCCGCACCCTGGAAGATTTTTTCCTCAAGGTCACGAAGGGAGCCCCGGGGATATGACGCTCTTCGGGTTCGAGGCCTATAAAACCTTCAGCCGGTGGCGCACCTACATCAGCTTCGGCGTGCTGGCCCTGATCGTCGTGATGACGGAGATCGTGATGCGGGTGAGCGCCAGGGAGATCATCGGCAGCATGATGAAGATCTTCCAGAGGGATTTCATCATCGCCGGCAACATCCTGAACGCCTGGTTCATCACTACCTTTATCATGAACAGTTTGCACTTCCATATCCCGTTCCTCGTCACCCTGGTTGCCGGGGACATGGTGTCAAGCGAGGCCACCGCCGGCACAATCCGGTTTCTCCTGATCCGCCCTCCTTCGCGGCAACGGATCCTGAACGCGAAATACCTGACGGCCCTGTTTTATACGGCAGGGCTGGTGATGTTCTTCGCCGTCCTGTGCGTAGTCCTGGGCCTGGCGCTCTTCGGAAGCGGCGATCTGATCATGCATCGCTTAGGGCAATTCTCCGTCGTCTTTATCCCCGAAGCGGAGATCCCCCTGCGGATGCTCCTCGCCTTTGCCGCGGCAATCTGGTCCATGACCGTGGTGGCGTCTCTGGCGTTTCTTTTCTCCGCCATGGCGGAGAATTCGATCGGTCCCATCATCGGCACCATGGCCGTGGTCATCTGCTTCCTGATCTTCGGGAACCTGCCCCTGCACTTCTTCCGGCATCTGAAGCCCTTTTTCTTCACCACCCATATGCTGCTCTGGCAGGGATTTTTCGACAGCTCCATCCGCTGGCTCGAGATCGGGCAATCCGCTGTGATCCTCGGCCTGCACAATGCGGGACTCTTCCTGATCGCCTCCATTGTCTACAGAAGAAAGGATATCAAGAGTTGAAGAGATTCTTTGCGATTGTTCTGCTGCTGCTTCTGATGCTGCCCTGGCCGGCAGTGATACAGGCCCAGGGCCAGGCTGAGGCCCTCCGTGTGCTCGCGGCCCTGGAAAAGAAGTATGCCGGCCTTAAGGACTACGTCGTCGACGTCAAGGTCCATTTCGCCATCGAGACCTTTCGGGCGCCTGACCTGCTCGCAAGGCTTTACTATAAGGTCCCGGATAAGATGAGGATCGAGTCCAACAGGGTCGTCTTCTTTCCGCGCGACGGCGGGTATTTCAATCCCGCCCAGTTCAAGCAGGAGGAGTATACCGTCCTGCCGCTGGGGTACGTGACCTATAACAAGAGAAGGGCCGTGCAGCTGAGGCTCATTCCGAAGAAGATCAAGGGCGCTACCCAGGATATGGTCCTGACCATCGACATCGGCAAGCTGCTCTTGAGAGAGATGATCCTGTCGCAGGCAGGCGGAAAGGTGATCAAGGCGGAGATCACCTACGGGACCTTCTCCTCCTTCGAGCTGCCCACCGTCATCCGGCTTCTCCTGGACCTGCCGGCTGCCGAGCCGGGCATAGCGGAGGGGTTCAGCGGCCTTCCCCCGGATGCCGGGGAGCCGCAGCGGATCACGGGCGAGATCGCAATCTCTTATTCCAATTACCAGGTCAATACCGGCCTGGGAGACGAGCTCTTCAAGAAGGACAAATCCCAAGGCAAGCCCTGAGCAAGGAGAGGTGTCCTTTTTGTCGCTTCGTGGTAAGAACTGTTGTAATATTTACAACGGTTGATGTAAAAAGAACAACAAAGAAGGCCCACAACATGACCATTTTAAGGAAGCATTGAAAGGGCTTACAAGGCCCTTTTTTGTTTGGTTTCTTTATTATTTCTCTTTTTCGCAATGTGGTGTATATTTACACAAAAAGATGAGGAGATTGAATATATGGAAGATTTTGGCCGCATAACCGTTGATCCGGAAATTTGCCTGGGCCAACCCACTATTCGGGGCATGAGGATAACTGTTGCCGTTATTCTTAAGCAGGTCGCTCAGGGTATGACGAAACAAGAAATCTTGAAGGCTTATCCGGAACTTGAAGAGGA
>MGQS01000065.1:0-6021 GCA_001797905.1 Deltaproteobacteria bacterium RBG_16_54_11
TAAAACCTTGGTTTTATAAGTAGAACCTATGACGACTCGGAAGATCAGCAGTAAAGACCGATATGTGGTACCTGCGGTAGACCAAGCGTCGCAGGTGCTCTTCTACCTGTCACAAGCAGAATCGAGCTATATCAGTCTCACCAAGATTTGCGCAAAGGTGGGAATTCACAAGAGCAAGGCATTTTCAATCCTCCATACGCTGCAGCGGTTCGGCCTCGTCCAGAGGAACGTCGACGGGAAGGGGTATGCCCTGGGTCCCGGTCTCATCGGACTGTCCAGGAGGTTTCTCGATAACCTGAGCGCCCCAAAGCTCGCCGAGCCCCTGCTCGAAGAGCTTGCCAAAAAGGTAAGGGCCACGGCGGCACTGGGATTGGTGTCGGGCAGAAACGTATTCGTCGCGGCGAAGCACGAGGGGGACCAGCTCATTGGACTCACCATGCGGGTCGGAAAGCGTTTCCCTCTCACGTACGGCAGCCATGGCAAGGCCATTGCCTCCTTCCTCCCGGAGAACGAGCTCAACGACATCCTGAAGGACAAGAAGCTCTATTTTCACGGAGATCCCCATCGTTTCGACAAAGACAAACTTTGGAAGGAGATACAATTGTGCCGGGAGCGGTGGTACGCCGAGGACCTGGAGGAGATGACCCCAGGCCTTAACGCGATCTCCGCACCCGTTCTCGGTCCCAACGGAAGGCCGATCGGCTATATCCTGGTAATAGGTTTGGCAACGGCAGAGGCCGTACGGCAGACCGGCCCATTAGTTGCACAAGCGGGAAAAACCTTGTCGCGGATGATCGGGGCACGGGTAGATTGAGCGAACGAAGGCTCAAGACTAATTACAGACTTCAAGGAACAGGGAGGCAGACCATGCGACAAGGCGGAACAGGCCGGACGAGCAAGGAAGCCTTACAACCGGAATCAATTACGCTCACGGTAAACGGGCAGGTTCATGAACTGGGCATCGGGGCAAGACCGGGAGAGGTTCAGTTTTTCCACACGCTGTCGCACACGCCGAGGAGACCATCAGATGGGTGACGACGTCCAAAAAATAACGCCATATCTCACCCTGGCCCTTGAGAAAGGCGCCGATAACGCAAAGATTATCGATGTTGCAAGCATTATCACCGCCCCCTGGGTGCGACTTAAGTGCCAATTTGGATGTTATGGATATGGCAGAAGCCTCTGTTGCCCTCCGCATACCCCCACCCCTGAACAGACGCGGCAGGTCCTCGATTCGTACACCCATGCGCTCCTCCTCCACCTCCATTGGCGCAAAGGCTATACGGTTCTACAAAAGTTCAATGAGATGGTGGTCGCTTTAGAAACCACCATCTTCCTGGACGGCTATTATAAGGCGTGGGCAATGGGGAGTGGTCCGTGCAGAATATGTAAAACCTGTAATACCACGGGCACCTGCCTGCACGCGGACAGGGCACGACCCGCGATGGAGGCCTGCGGGATCGACGTCTTCGCCACTGCGCGAGGCAATGACTTCCCCCTTCGGGTAGTCAGAACGCATAAAGAGGAACGAAATATCTTCGGCATCGTCTTGGTCGAATAGACTACCCCCTCAGAAAGGAATGCTGTGTGACCGGACATAAAGGAAACATCATGCACGGACAGGCAATAGAAAAAAACAACATGCTGCACCTTACGGTAAACGGAAAACGTTACGCGCTTGAGCAGGGTAGTAGGTCGGATCAAGTTGCCCCCGAGCACACCTTGGCGTATACGCTCAGGGAGACCCTTGGGTTGACGGGCACGAAGGTATCCTGCGACGAGGGCGCGTGCGGCGCATGCACGGTCATCATGGATGGCAAGACAATCTTGTCGTGCATGACCCTGACCATTGAGTGCGACGGCAACAGCATAACAACCATCGAGGGTTTGAGCGATCCCACGACAAAAAAACTCGACCCCCTGCAGCAGGCCTTCATCGACCACACCGCCTTTCAGTGCGGCTTTTGCACGCCGGGTATGATCATGAGCGCCAAGGCCCTTCTCCGGGAGAACCCCGCCCCGACAGAGGAAGAGGTAAAGGAGGCCCTGGCCGGAAACTTCTGCCGGTGTATCAGTCACTACCACGTGGTGAAGGCCGTCATGGCGGCTTCCGTAAAGTCGCGGTAGGAGCTATGGGCGACAAATATAGATTCATAGGCAAGGCCACCCCGAGAAGGGATGCGACAGAGATCGTCACCGGCGGCACACGGTATCTGAATGATATCCAGATGCCGGACATGCTCTACGGGAAGGTGCTGCGCAGTCCCCATCCACACGCCCTGATCAAGAGGATCGACAAGCATCAGGCACTGGCGCTCCCGGGAGTGAAGGCAGTGCTGACGTGGGAAGACGTACCTGACTGGAGGGGGGGCACCCCCCGCCACACGCGCGTGCTCGATCGCAAGGTCCGCTTCGTCGGCGATGCCGTGGCCCTCGTTGCCGCCGCCACGGAAGGGATCGCGCAAGAGGCCCTCGGACTGATTGCTGTCGAATACGAGGTCTTACCGGCGGTCTTTGACATGGAAGAGGCCTTAAAGCCGGATGCCCCTCAATTGTATGAGGAGTACCCGGGGAACCGCGTCACACCCGGCATGCCCTTTTTCGGACTCAACTCCCTCACGGAAATTGTCATGGGAGACGTGGAGCAAGGGTTTGGGCAGGCCGACGTCATCACGGAGGGGCAATTTGGCTACGAAAACCTCCCGAACCCCCTCCCCCCTGAGCCGCCGGGGGCCATTGCACTATGGGAGGAGCCGAATAGGGTGACTGTCTGGGTATCAAACCAGGCCTCCTATATGGATAAGATCACCCTCTACCATGTGATGAACAGGCACGTCGAGACGAGAAGCATCGGCGGCCCGTGCGGCGGCAGCTTCGGATCAAAGTTTATGTCCTGGCAGGTGCAGAGTTATGCCGCCCTCTTGAGCAGGGCGACGGGCAAGCCGGTAAAGCTGATCCTGACAAAAGAGGAACACCTGGCCGTATTCACCATGCGCCCTGCGTCACGCATGCGGGCAAAAGTAGGGATGAAAAAGGATGGGACGGTGACGGCAGTAGAGGGGACGTGGCTCGTCGACACCGGTTACTATTCGATGACCACCCAGGCGCAGGTCGCGGTGGGGTGCGGCGAGGTCCAGATCATGGTGCGGTGTCCCAACTGGGCATTACAGCCGGTGATCGTCTGTACCAACCGCAATGCCTCGGGGATCGTCCGGGGATTTGGCGGCCAGGAGCTCAAGTGTATGCTCATCCCGCTGTTGAGCCTTGCCATGGAGAAACTGGCGATCGACCCCTTTGAGTTTCTCAAAAAGAATTACGTCAAACCGGGCGACGGCTACGTCTGGCGGGACGGCAACTGGTATACCTATAGGGGTGTGGACTATGCAGCGGCCATGGAGAAAGGCGCACGCACCTTCGGCTGGAAGGAAAAGTGGAAAGGGTGGCTTAAGCCCACGGCGATCAACGGCGCCACGAGAAGAGGGGTGGGCGTGGGCGTGCACGGAAACGCCGATATCGGCGAAGACGCATCGGAGGCCTACGTACGGCTCCACCCGGACGGGACCGCCATGCTCTTTTCGTGCGTGACCGAACATGGGACAGGCCAGCGGAGCAACTTTATCAAAATGGTGGCGGAGGTCTTACAGCTGCCGCTGGAAAGCGTCTCGCTCGCACCGGCGGATTCCCTGATAAACCCCTACGAGTTCGGGCCTGCCGGCTCACGGGGAACGTATGCGATAGGAGCTGCTGCGATCAGGGCGGCGGAAGACGCCAAGGGCAAGCTCTTCGAGCTTCTTGCCCCCCTGCTCAAGACACGCCCCGAAGAACTGGATACCGCGGACGGCATCGTCTTCGTTAAGGGCAATCCGGAGCAAAAGATCCCCTGGCGCGCCATGTCCATCGATCGCACGATCACGGGGTTCGGACGTTTTGAGCCTGACTATACCCTCTCCAACTGCATGATGAGCTTCGTGGAGGTCGAGGTGGACACGGAGACCGGCAAGGTGACCCTCCTCAGGGTGGTGAACGCCACGGACGTGGGTCAGGTCATCGACCCCCCCGGTCTCGCGGGCCAGCTCAACGGGTGTCTCGGTTCCGGGGGTATCGACAGCGCCATCTTCGAGGAGACGGTGCTCGACCGTTCTACCGGGCATATCCTCAACGCCAACCTGATCGACTACAAGTGGCGCACCTTTCCCGAGCTCCCCACGATTGACAACGTGGTCATGGAAACCCCCTTCCCCAGCCACCGCTTCCATGCAGTCGGGGTGGGGGAGATTGCAACCTCCCCGGGCCCCTCAGCAATCCTCATGGCCATATCAAATGCCATCGGCACGTGGCTGCACGCGTATCCGGCGACGCCGGAGCGGGTCTTAGCCGCCCTGGGCACGTTGAGCCACGGTGAGAAGAAGAGAGGTGGCGCATGAGGCCGTTCACACATTACGATGCCCACGCCGTCGAGGAGGCCTTGACCCTCCTCAAGCGGTATAACGGCAGGGCCGTGCTCAATGCCGGCGGGACAGACCTTTTGTCCGCCCTCAAGGGTGAATATCTCCTGCACTATCCTGAAGCAATCATCAATATCAAGACGATTCCTGATCTTGCTTATATTAGAGAAGATGGGGACATGCTGAGGATAGGTGCCCTTGCCAGACTTTCCGATGTTGTAAACTCTCCCCTGCTTCGGAAACGATATAATGCCCTTGCCGAGGCTGCTTACTCGGTTGCCACGCCCCAGGTGCGTAATATGGCGACCCTTGGCGGAAACCTGTGTCAAGATATACGCTGCTGGTATTACCGCTACCCACGCCACATCGGGGGGCCCATCGGATGTCTGCGCAAGGGAAACAAGGCGTGCCTCGCCGCTACGGGCGACAATCGGTACCACGCCATCATGGGGGGAAAGGGGTGTTTTGCCGTGTGCCCGTCGGACACCGCCGTCGCGTTGGCCGCCTTAAACGGACGGATCAAGATCGTCGGCACCAGGGGTGAACGGAGCGTCCCGGTGACGGACTTTTTCCATCCCCTGGGGAATGAATTGAAACGCGGCGAGATGGTGAGGGAGATCGAGGTGCCGAGGATCACGGGGATGGTAAGGCAGACGTTCCTTAAATTCACCCTCAGAAGGCCCGTCGATTTCGCCATCGTCAGCGTCGCATCAGTCATCGCCGTTCCCCGCGGCAGGTGCAGGGAGGCGCGCATTGCACTCGGCGCCGTGGGACCTGCGCCGGTGCGGGCAACTGCTGCCGAAGAATGGCTGAAGGGGAAACCGATAAGCGAGGCAACCGCTGCCGAGGCAGCAACAGCAGCGTTGACAGGCGCGCGGCCGCTGCGCATGAACTCCTATAAAGTCGAAATTGCCAAGACGCTGATCAAAAGGGCCCTCACGAGCTGACCCCCACCCCCTGTAGGGTTCTTCCTTAATTCAATTCCTCTCTATCGCGACACCCCGTCCTATGGCAGTGGCGATGCTATCGAGCGGGTTAAGATTGGTTGGTTATCCCGTCGGCAATATGATAAAGCTCCTGCACGCGCGCAAGAAAATCTCCGGTATAGAGTCCGCTGCCTGAACAGAGGATAAAGCCGCCGTCCTGGTGCAAGGCCTGCACGAGCCGGATAAATTCCTCCTTGCCGGCATTGGACAGCGCACCCGGCACCAGCATCTCTCCCTCGATCCCGGCCATGATGGTCAATACTTCTCCGTACTTCTCTTTTATTGCGATCAGGTCATTGGCGCGGTGTTGGATGGCGGCAAGGCCGTCAAAACCAGAGGAAACGAGATACGGAATGAAGGGGACGATCTTGCCGCACGAATGAAACAGCGCGTATGCGTCCCGGCCATGGATGTGCGCGATTGCTTGGGCATAAAAGGGCGCGAACAGGGCCTGGCTTTCTCCCACGTCAAAAAAAGGAGCGTGCTCGTGCGCCAGGTCCTCCGTGATGATCACGGCGTCAGCAGATAGTTCCAGGCATTCCCTGATCAGCGTCAGGGACGCCTTCTCTTCATTCGCATAAGCAGCGCGC
>MGQS01000065.1:6104-6404 GCA_001797905.1 Deltaproteobacteria bacterium RBG_16_54_11
ATAAACGGGCCTTTTAAGCTGACGGCCTTGCCGAGTTCCTGCGCATTGAAATACCGGTACCCGAGGGCAGGGTGCCGCGAGAGGGTGCGGTCAAAGGGGAGACAGAGACAATCGTGTCCAAGCCGTTCTATCAGAGTGAGATGTCCGCTGAGGTCATCCGTAAGCCCGGCGCGCGCAAACACCTCCGGCCCCAACCAGAGCTCACCCCGCGGTATGCGCGCCGCCTGCTGATGCGCGAATGTTTGCCGAACGATAGCTCTTGTTTCCCCCATAGTGTCGTGTCTCAGAAATTTGATGAAT
>MGQS01000065.1:6470-6718 GCA_001797905.1 Deltaproteobacteria bacterium RBG_16_54_11
TTGGAAAATAATAACTTATCAAGAGCCTTCACGACTTATTCAAATAAATTGTAGGACATGACAATAAGCGCAGGACCATGAGCCGGCACGGTACCCTGTCATCCCAAGGCAATGGCCTGCATGAAGGTACGCTGGAAGTCAGGGGCCGCCGCCAGTTCGATATAGCGAATGGTGCGTGCCATGGCCTGCGCCTCCGTGCGCGCCGCGCCGGAGATAAGGGCGGCCTTGGCCCCCATGCCCGCGGCGTT
>MGQS01000065.1:6741-8746 GCA_001797905.1 Deltaproteobacteria bacterium RBG_16_54_11
GGGGAATCGCCGGAAACATCTTGATGGCGATAGCGCTCGCGATATCGAGATAGCTGCCAAAGGCACCGGCGATGACGACCCCGGCAATATCGTCTGCTGCGAGCCCCCTGTCCTGCAAGAGGATCTCGATGCCGGTTCGAATGGCCGCCTTGGCAAGCTGCAGCTCGCGCACATCCTCTTGCGTCAGCGCGATCGCCGAGCCGTTTTCCCGCTCCGCCTCGCTCACAATCACAAACTCCCGGCCTTTTGCCGTATCACGGACGCGCGCATGACCCGTCTGCATCCTCCCCGAGCTATCGATGATGCCGTGGCCCACGAGCTGCGCGAGCGTATCAAAGATGCCGGAGCCGCAGATGCCTACCGCAGGCGCGCTGTTGATCGTATGAAAGCGGATCTCCCCGTCCATCAGGCGCACGTGATCAATGGCGCCGGAGGCGGCGCGCATGCCGGCAGAGACATGGGCCCCCTCAAAGGCCGGCCCGGACGCGCAGGAGACACTCGTGATCTCGCCCTGAATCGCGAGTGATATCTCGGTGTTGGTCCCGATATCAATGGCCACGAGCGGGCCCGGCGCCTCGCAAGCGCCGACGGCAAGGAGCATGGCGACGTGATCAGCGCCGACAAAGCCGGCGATATTGGGGAGGAGATGGCAATACGCGCCTTTCGCAACAGAGAGCCCGAGCGTGCGAGCCTTAATATCCACGGCGTGATTGACAGCCGGCACATGTGGCGCCTTGGCCAATTGCTCCACCGGCAGCCGGAGGAACAAATGATGCATGGCGGTATTGCCCACGACGACGACCTCTGCGATCTCTGCGCCATGGCACCCCCCCGCCTCCTGGCAAAGTGCGTGCGCGAGCAGGGAAATCGCCTCCACGACCTTTGCCTGCAGGGTGATCGCACCAGCAGGCGTGCCCTGGGCGTGGGCCAGCCGCGCCACGACATCCTCCCCATAGGCGATTTGGGGATTCATGACACCCGCGGCGGCAAGCGTCTTTCCGGTCGTAAGATCAACGAGATAGCCGGCAATCTTGGTGGTACCGAGGTCGACGGCCATGCCGAGGCAGCGGCTGTTGCTCGGGGCAAGGGCAACGACCTCTTGGCCGCGCACTGCGGCAGCGACCTCCCATTGGGAGGACCTGAGCGACGGCGAGAGCAATCGCGCGACCTCTTGATCGATGCCGGTACATACAACGCCGTGCTGTTGCTGAAGCGTTGCAAAGAGCCGTTCATCATCACCCCGCACATCAGTCAAGGAGGGAATGGGCAACGATACCTCATAGCTCCGCACAACAGGGTCGAGGCTCACCAATGCCTCCTGCCCTTCTATCTGGATCCGCTGCGGTGCGCTCAACGAATCTGCCGGGATGTTGACGACGAGATCACCTTGTGCATAGGCCTGGCAGGCAAGACGGTATCCCTTCGCGCGCTCCTCTGCGGAAATGACCGCCTCCTCCTGCGCCGTGGCCGCAGAGACGTCACCCGTTATGATTTGTACCTTACATTTGCCGCAGGTGCCTTTGCCCCCGCAGAGGCTGACCAGATCGATGCCTGATCGGCGCGCACAGTCGAGGATGGACTCTCCTGCAGGAAAGCGATCTCTCCGCCCCAAGGGCTGGAACTCGATGTGAAATGATTTCTGCTTGGCCATGACAACCGTTTCTCTTCCGCGGAATACACGCGGCAATAAGCGCCTACAGTTACTCTACCCTAGCACAACGCTGCTTCTCAGGCAATAAAAGTAATGGGGAGAAAAAAGAAAGTCGTTTGCGACGAGTGCCGCAGCGCTACTGTTTCTGTCGCTGCAAAAAATCCAGGATGATCCGGCTGTATGCCGTGGGTTGCTCTTCATACGTGTTGTGCCCGCAGTTGGGGAGTATCGCCAGTTCCCCCTTCGGAAGGGCGTGATACATGGCAACCCCCTGCTCCACCGGAAAGAGGAAACTCCTGTCAGGATAGATCACCAGGGCCGGGCACGCTACCAACGGCAATTTCTTTCGCAGAT
>MGQS01000065.1:8764-10000 GCA_001797905.1 Deltaproteobacteria bacterium RBG_16_54_11
CCGCCATTTGTGCGGAACTGCTCGTAGAATGCCTCGACATGCGTGGCGCCGTGCCACGCCTTTAACTTTTTCTTGATCTCCGGGTCCAGGTCGCGAAAGGGGTTGGGCATCTTCAAGGCGTTGAACTCGGTCATGGTCATGGTGCTGTAGCACTGTGTGCTTGACATGGTGATGGTCTTGACGCGCTCGGGAAGCGCGATCGCGTAATCTATGGCAATTACTCCCCCTTCGCACTGGCCAACAAGGCGAAAGGAATCAAGCGCGAGCATGGCCCGGAGTGCATCCAGCTCCTGCACGCTCGCAGCGCGAAAGCCTTCGCTGACATAGAACGCCGGAAAATCAGGGCCTTTCTCTGATTGGCCATACCCGCGCCTGTCATAGAGGATAACGCGGTACCCTGCCTCGACAAACGCTGGCCATATATCCGCCCACATGCGGGTACAGCCGAACCCATGATGGAGCAGGACAATGGCCTCACCTTCACCATGGTCCTCGTAATAGATCTTTAACCCCTGTATCTCTGCAAAAGGCACAAGGCACTCCTTATAACGTAGTATATCCGCCCCTCCTTGATTTTTAAAGGGTTTTTCTTTCTACTATACTTAACGTGTGCTATAATACGCCTATGACGAAAGCAAAACGAAATTTCGTATATTAATTGTTATAAGCAAAATACAAAGGAGCAACTATGGCTCAATTTCTTAGAGACGAACGTATTGCAAATTTGACTATCGATCGAGAAGCAGTAGCTCAATTTGCAGCCGTCTTTGAAAAAAGATGGAAAGCATTAAATGTCGAGCAAGGTGATAATAAAATTATGTTTTATGTAATTCGCTTTGACAACAAAGGTTACAGGGTATTTTCAACCAATGAATTGTTCCAATATTTCGATCAGGCGAAAGAAGTTGAGCGAATTATATTTACAATAGAAACCGAAACAAGCATACGTTCTAATCGCAATATCGGAGCGTACTTAGAATTACGTTTTGATGGGCGTGATCCAAACTTTTGTTATATATCTGTTACATCAGACGATAGTGATTGGGTTGACGCAAGTTTTTCCGCTGTTCACGAAGTAGTATCAAAATTTAAAAATAAGAACTCCTGGGCTAGATCTCCCTGGATGCCGTTACTCATTCAACTGGGCGGAGTATTTTTAGGCTTCGTCATCAGCCTTTGGGCCGCTGTTATAATATCACCTAAGTTAAATCTCGAAAATGCATTCGTAATAACCTT
>MGQS01000065.1:10139-10389 GCA_001797905.1 Deltaproteobacteria bacterium RBG_16_54_11
TAATAGTCGCAATTGTTCTCTATTTACTCAGTTTGGGGTTTTCATTTATTGGAAATTTTATCGGAAAGATTACTACAAAAAGCTGATAATAATACTGTTGCAACTGACTGCAAGGTCGTCGAGAGCGCTACGGAGCAATATTTGCTGCGCGACCAGTAAGCAGCATTGTTATCATCCACGCTTTACTTAACCGCATCGACAGCTTTCTTAAAAGCATCTTCAAGGAGTTTTATATCCGGTTTTTTGATGA
>MGQS01000065.1:10435-10606 GCA_001797905.1 Deltaproteobacteria bacterium RBG_16_54_11
ATCGCGTAACGTCGTTTCGTAAACTGCGGCTCTGGTGAGGCTGATCCTGGCCACACCGTTATTAAGTGCCTCCATCGCCACTGCTGCCGCTTCTTCCGCAAAGACCTCGGTTTCGTCCATCGTGGGCATAATTCTCTCCGGGCCAATGCCTTTCTTCTCCGCGTAATGAGC
>MGQS01000065.1:10619-10777 GCA_001797905.1 Deltaproteobacteria bacterium RBG_16_54_11
GCTGCAAGCGCCATCTCGTCCGTTATTTTCCTTGCGCGTACAAGGAGAGCGCCTTTCAATATGCCCGGAAACCCGATGGAGTTGTTTACCTGGTTGGGAAAGTCTCCGCGACCCGTCGCCACAATGTACGCGCCTGCCTCTTTCGCGGCAAAGGGATA
>MGQS01000065.1:10822-15748 GCA_001797905.1 Deltaproteobacteria bacterium RBG_16_54_11
CGCCATGCTTTTAATCCATGCCTGCTTTACCGCGTCCGGGCCGGGCCTGCTCAGTGCAATGAGCACGTCCGCACCCTGCAATGCTGTTTCTATATCCTTTATCTTTTCCGGATTCGTCGCCTGACACAGCTCCCATTTCCGGTAATAGGCAGGATCACACTTAATGTCATCCCTGTCCGTGTGCAGGCCGCCCTTGGAATCAAACATCGACATCCGTGTTGGATCAGCCCCGGCTTGAATGATCAATCTCGCTATGGTCGTATTCGACGCACCTGCTCCCAGCATCACTATGCTGACATTGGCAATGTCCTTGTCCGCTACCTTGAGCGCGTTAATTAAACCGGCGGTTGTTACGCACCCCGTGCCCTGAGCATCATCGTGCCATACCGGTATACCGCACGCTTCCCGGAGCGTATCCAGCACCTTGTAGCAGTTGGGCTGGGAGATATCTTCCAGATTGATGGCCCCGAAACTCGGCTCCGCCATTTTTACAAAATCAATGATCTTATCCGGATCATGCACGCCCTTGTCATTGTAGCTATTCATGCACAGGGCAACGGCATCAACGCCTCCTAAATATTTCATCAGAAATGCCTTGCCTTCCATCACCCCCAAACCGCCGGGAGGCGTGCAGTCTCCGTCGCCCAGGACCCTCGTGGAATCCGAAACTACGGCAACGAGGTTACCCCTGTTCGACAAATCAAAGGACGCATCGTTGTTGTCCCTGATAGACGTTGATACCATTGATACCCCTGGTGTATACCACACATTGAACCAGTTAAAGCCGTATATCCCGGCCTTGGGCATGGTCATTGTTTTCCCGCGGTAAAATTTATGAGCGCTTAGCGCGAGCTCTTTTAAAAATATTGTCTTTGCTCGCGCTTTTTGCTCTTCGGAAAAATCGCGAGGAAACAACGAATCTAAATCCGCGAGCGTCATATCAAATTTTGACATAGTATCCCTGCTGTTTATTATTATATTGAATCGGGTTATACCATCGTTTTGCTCTTCTAGTCCATAGTGCTGATAATTACGACATAGTATATCATCTCCGCATTGATTTTAAATGATTTTTTCTTCCCACCATGCTCAAAATGTGATATAATGTGTTTACTTTAAAAACAAAGCGAAATTTCGTATATCAAATGTTCATGTGTGAAGAAATAATCATGAAAAAATGATATAATAGAGACGTTATGCCAATTATCTCGATGTTTTATGGAATCATAATTCGTATGTACTGCTCTCCGGGAGAACACAATCCTCCTCATATCCATGCGTATTACCAAGATTTTATGGCGATTATTAACATTCTAACCGGCGAAGTATCGACGGGTAGTCTGCCTCCAAGACAGACAAAGCTTGTACTGGCGTAGACTGAAATTCACAAAGAAGAGCTGCTGGCAGACTGGGAGTTAGCCTCGAAGGGTGAACTCCCCTTCCCGATAGAACCTTTAAAATAAAGGGGGACAAACATGTATCCACCTGTAAAAAGTGTAAAACCGCTGAGCGATTATAGATTGTTGCTTCAGTTCGGAAACGGTGAAGAAAAGATTTTTGATGTCACTCCATATTTGCATGTCGGCAAGTTTTCAGAGCTAAAAGACCCGTATTTGTTCCAATCGGTCACCGTTAAATTCGACAGTATAGAATGGGCAAATCATTTAGACATTGACCCGGAATTCCTATACGAAAAGGCATAACTGCAAGTACCGCATAACCAGTCAATTCAGCCATGGCTTTCAGCCCCGGCTGATCTCTGCAATTGGCGTATCAATTTCAAAGTCTGACCCCTGGGTATTGAACAGGAGGTAATCATATAGACGATCTGGACAAATATGTTGAAAAAAGAAAGAAGCGCAGTGTCAATTTCGCCAAAAATTTTGACAGGGGATATGATCAATTTAAAATTGGTTTTCTTTTGAAACAGGCCAGAATCGAAGCCGGCCTCACTCAGGAACAGGTTGCGGATAAATTGCGCACCAAGAAATCTGCCATCTCCCGCATTGAAAATCATGCAGAAGACATCCGTCTTTCAACATTGGTAAATTATGCCCAAGCAATCGGTAAAAATCTCCATCTCGAAGTATCCTAAGCAGCGAAAAAGTAATGGAGAAGATGCCTAAAGCTTTTGCTTCTGAAGCTTTTCTTGTACCCAAAGATTAATAAGGGTGTCGGCGGTAACTCCCTGTTTCTGAGCCAGGGTTTGAAGCTTATCGGAAAGCGTTCTATCTACTGCGTAATACGTAACCTCAGATTCAATATCAACAATAAAGGAAGCCTCTTTTGTTTTCTCCCAGAACTTGGATATGTCGTGCGTATCCCAGAAATCACCGATTTCTTTATACGATGCGGCATGTGATAATGAGCTTTTATTTTCCTTCATATAATCTCCTTTCAGCTTTGGTCATATCACGTGCCGAAAGAATTAAGGCACGCTTATCGGTTTTATAAACAAAGAAAACCATCAAATATCGACCGCCATCAGTCTGACCCATTGCAGCATAAACATTTTCCCCAGAACGGTGCCCTTTTCCACAAACCTGAACCATGACTTGCTGTTTAGAACCTCTCTAACCTCACGTTGCTGAACATCATGTTTTCCTATGATCTTTTCTAGAATTTCATCAAGCCAGATGATCCCTTTGATCTTCAAATCATTTTCTCCAATGGTCTATAAGTAGTATTATATCTTATAACCCATTATTTTCATACTCGTACTTTGATTCATGGAGGAACGCAATGTAATGAAACAGGCAATTAACCTCACCTCACAATCCGTCCTACCCCCCTCCCCTGCTTGACATCGTACATGACTGCCTGAACCTCCTTCCCCATCAGCTCATCACCACCCTCGATCAGGCAAAAGAGATAGTTGCGCGAGAGCCCGCGCAGCATCTCCCCTTCGCGGCGGTGTTCGATCAACAAGGAAATGGTCTGATCGAGATAGCGGGAGTAAAATGTCTGCCGCTTTTCCATGCCGAGCGCGCGCAGGCGCTGCACCCGCTCTTTCTTTTGGCGTTCTCCTACTTTCCCGTCAAGGCCTGCGGCCTTGGTCCCTGGCCGGGGCGAAAAAGGAAAACAGTGGAGGTAGCTGATGGGAAGGTCGTGCAGGAGGTCGTAAGTCATTTCAAAGGCCTCATCATCCTCACCCGGGAAACCCGCAATGACGTCGCAGCCGATGGCTGCATCAGGCAGCAAATCGCAGATCTGATGCACCAGATCGCGAAAGAACGCGCTGGTGTACGGGCGGTTCATGCGGCTGAGCACATGATCAGCTCCGCTTTGTAAGGGGAGGTGAAAGTGCGGACAAATCTTTGGCGAAGCGGCGATTGCGGCAATCAGCTCCGGCGTTGCTTCCTGCGGCTCCAGGGAGCTCAGACGTATCCGCGTTGGCGTATCCGCCTCTTCAATCCGGTGCACCAAGTCGACGAGGGTGGTTCGGGGATTAAGGTCCTGGCCATAGGCGCCGAGGTGGATACCGGTCAAGACCACCTCCCGGTAGCCGGCTGTGGCCAACTGCTTGAGCGAGGCGATGACATCGGCCATCGAAACGCTCCGGCTCCTGCCCCTGGCCAAAGGGACGATGCAATAGCTGCAACGGGCGTCGCACCCGTCCTGGACCTTGAGAAAGGCCCGCGTGTGGTTACGGAAGCCGTGGACGCTGAGATCAGGCGGCCTCGCGGCCTCCTTGATTTTCCCGACCTGAATAAGGCCCCTTTTCCCCTGTTGCAGCTTCTCTACGATAGCGGGTATGGCCTCTTTTTCCTGGTTGCCGGCCACCCCATCCGCCCCAAGGGCGATAACCTCTTGGGAAGCGATCTGCGGGTAACACCCCACTGCCAGCAGGATGCCGTGGGGATTGGCCCTCCTGGCCCGGTGTATCCAGCGCCGGGAATCGGCCTGGGCCCGGGCAGTGACGCAGCAGGTGTTGATGATGGTACAATCTGCCGCAGCACCGAACGGGACAAACTCCCACCCCTCAGCTTCCATGGCCTCTGTCATGGCCTCACCCTCGAACTGGTTAACCTTGCACCCCAGGTCCACGATGGCAAGCCTATGCTTCGTCACCCAAGACCTCTTGTATCCACCCCCCGCCGAGCACGCGCTCATCCTGGTACAAGACCAATGCCTGCCCCGGCGTGATGGCTTCTTCCGGTTTATCGAAGCGGACAACAACGGTATCCTCGGCGCACGGGATCACCTGACAGGCAGCTGCTTGATGGCGATATCTGATCTGCCCCAGACAACCGAATTGTCCTTTCGCCGGCGAAATGCTAACCCAGCGCATGTTGTTTGCCACCAGCCCCTGGGCTAAAAGGTCTTCTTTGCTTCCCACCACCACGCGGTTGGCAACAGGCTCTATCCTCAGGACATAGTAGGGAGAGCGGGCCGGCAGATTGATACCCCGGCGCTGACCGATGGTAAAACCGAAGATCCCCTCATGCGTTCCCAAGATGCGGCCGTCCGCAGCGACGATCTCACCTGCGGCGGCTATCTCATCTGCGACCTGCTGCCGCAAAAAAGAGCGGTAGTCACCCTCGGGGATAAAGCATATCTCCTGGCTCTCCCCGCGCTCGGCAACCGGAAGCCCTTTGCTGCGCGCCATCTCGCGCACCTCCTTTTTGGTCAGCTCGCCATTGGGAAAGTAGCAGCGCGCAAGCTGCTCCTGGGAAAGCCCCCAGAGAAAATAGGATTGATCTTTGGCACGGTCCACACCCCTCAAGAGTATATAGCGCTCTTGCGCCGTGTCCCAGGCGACGCGCGCGTAGTGCCCGGTGGCAAATCCCTCAGCCCCCATGGCCATGCCTCGTTCCATCAAGGCGCCGAACTTTATTCGAGGATTGCAGACGGCGCAGGGGTTTGGTGTCCGACCAACGAGATATTCCCGGAGGAAATACGCGATAACCTCTTCCTTAAAAAAAG
>MGQS01000065.1:15944-16547 GCA_001797905.1 Deltaproteobacteria bacterium RBG_16_54_11
AGACATGTGAGAAAAGTAACCAATTAAAGGGTCCAAGGATTCTAGGATTCAAGGGTTCAAGTGTTTTTTCTGTAGCGATGTAATGAGCGCCTTGAGCATCCTCTCAACCTCCGCTATCCATCCTTGCAGGTCGTTGAAATCCTCTGCTTTAATATAGCCTAAATCTTTCGATAACATAATCTGGGTCTCTAACTCACAATGAGAACCATACGCGATATATAACGAATGCATATATTCCTGTGTCGTCTTCCTACCATACCCCTCTGCTATGTTCGATGGAACTGATACAGCAGACCTCCTGATCTGAGATGTCAATCCATATCGCTCTTCATTCGGGAAATGTTTTGTAACCTTATAAATCGCAATACAAAGCTGGTACGCCTTCTGCCAAACTTTTAACTCTTTATAGTTCTTGAGCATTTTTCTCACTCACTAGACCACTTGAATCCTCCCGCTTTGCGGCCCCCTACCATGTCGAATATCTGTACTGATGGGGTGTCACAAGGCGACAGATCCCGCAGTCCATAAAATCTGAATCAAGGTGTGGGATTGACCCCTCGGACCCTTCTTTATCATTATAACTTTACCAATTCATACTCCCCC
>MGQS01000065.1:16702-16849 GCA_001797905.1 Deltaproteobacteria bacterium RBG_16_54_11
TCCTTCTTGAATTCCCTCTGTAAGAATTCATCTTTGTGATCAGGATAATTTAATCCAAGTTTTTTTATGTCGTCGAATCTTTTCGCCTCAATGGTATATTTTTGACCAACGTCAAACTGCGCCTTTTCTTTATTCCATAAATATAAC
>MGQS01000066.1:0-6910 GCA_001797905.1 Deltaproteobacteria bacterium RBG_16_54_11
TCCTTTTAATTAACAACCATTTTTGTCTCAGCATCTTTATTCTCTGAGAACAGCATGTTGCTATCTCATCCTCGAGAAAGTCTGCGAACGGCTTTCCCCGGCAGCTTTGTTTTATCAATATCAATCCGGCTTCTTTAACCGATTGTAAATCACCGAGAGCATCATCAGCTGGATCTGATCAGGTTCTTTCTTGCGCACCCTCAGCCAATAGGTCATATTACTGGTAAAGTTCTGTTCCCATTCACTCATCTGATCTTCATGATTTAACAGGTAAGCGAGCATCTCACGGGCTTCCGGTATTACCTCCATGTTCATGGTATTACCCCGTTGTGGGCTTATTGCCTTTTCTTGCATTCGCGAAAAATCTCTTGCGCCATGCTTGTGTCTATAAGATTGCCCTTGCGCTACGCGCAGACTACAAAGAGTGCTTGGGCTTTGAAGAAACTCTTTAATCTGTCTGCCGCTCTATCGACCCAAGAAAGGGCTGCATAAAGCTCCTACATAATTTGTGTATCATGGGGAGGTGGAGACTTAGAGAAGAGTTGATCATTCGCTGCTTTTGTTCATCAACCTCGTTCCCTGAGAGCCACCTGTGTATCATTCCTTCTGTCACCTCAAAATGGAACTGAAAGGCGTACGTAAGATCTCCGAAGCGAAAGGCCTGATGGGGGTAATCCTGCGCGGTGGCAACGAGTATTGCGCCTTTGGGTAGATCGAAGGTTTCACTGTGCCACTGAAAGACCGGAAAGAAGGGGGGGAATCTTCGAAGAAACCGATCGTTTTTACCCTCCTCGGTTGACATAAGTTCATACCACCCCAGCTCCTCTTTGTTACCCCTGTAGACCCTTCCTCCCAGGCAATCGGCGATGAGTTGCGCACCCAGGCATATACCTAAAGTCGGGTTCCCTTCTGCCACCCAGCGGCGCACAGACGTCTTTTCTTCCGAAAGGAAAGGATACAAAGCTTCATCGTTGACGCTCATCGGCCCACCCATGAGGATGAGGAGGTGAAAGGGTCCTGGTTCCACTATCTTTTTCCCTTCCCAGAGTGCTGCTTCTTCCACCTCCCATCCCCGCTCCTTGAGGATGTCCCTCAAGAGACCTGGTCCCTCATCAGGGTGATGGGTATATATCAGGGCCTTCACGGTGAATTATAATTTGGGGAGATACTGTTGTATCTCGTACTCCGTCACCTGGGCCCGGTAGGCGTCCCATTCCGCCTTTTTGTTTCTGATAAAGCTGTCAAAGGTGTGATCGCCCAGGCACTCGCGTGCAACCTCACTGTGCTCCATGAGTTCTACGGCCTCTCCCAGGCTGCCGGGGAGCGTCCCTATCCCCACTTTTTTACGTTCTTCTTCCGAAAGATGAAAGACATCCATCTCTACGGGAGTGGGCAACTCGTACTTCTTCTCGCTCCCCTTGAGCCCTGCTGCCAGCATCACGCTGAAGGTGAGATAGGGGTTGCAGGCGGGGTCAGGGCAGCGGAACTCCGCCCGGGTGGCATTCTCCTTGCCTGGCTTGTACTGGGGCACCCTTACCAGGGCCGAGCGGTTCCTGGTACCCCAGGAGATATAGGCCGGGGCCTCGAATCCAGGGACAAGCCTCTTGTAGGAGTTCACCCACTGACAGGTGATTGCCGTTATCTCCGGGGCGTGCCTCAGGAGCCCGGCGATGAATTGACGGCCTATGGTGGACAGGTGATAGGGGTCCTTGGGATCAAAGAATGCGTTTTGCTTCCCCTTGAAGAGCGATTGGTGTACATGCATACCGCTTCCGTTGATGCCGAAGACGGGTTTGGGCATGAAGGTGGCATACACACCGTTTTCCATGGCCACCTGCTTTACCACCGCCTTGTAGGTCATGACATTATCGCCCATGGACAGGGCGTCGGTATATTTCATGTCTATCTCATGTTGGCTGTAGGCCACCTCATGATGGCTGTACTCCACTGCTACCCCCATTTCTTCCAGGTGCAGCACCGTCTGCCGGCGCAGATCCACCGCCATATCCAACGTGGTCATATCGAAATAACCGCCCTTGTCCAGAAACTCCGTCCCCTCGGAGTTCTTGAAATAGAAGTACTCGAGCTCCGGGCCGACATAGTAGGTAAAGCCCATATCAGTGGCCTTTTTCAGATTCCTTTTTAATACATACCGCGGATCGCCTTCAAAGGGCATCCCCTCCGGCCGCAACACGTCGCAAAACATCCTGGCAACCCCATACTCCTTTGGCCGCCACGGGAGAAGGTAAAAGGTTGCCGGATCCGGCATGGCGATCATGTCGCTTTCCTCGATGCGGACATATCCCTCAATGGAGGAGCCGTCAAACCCCATTCCTCCCTCGAGGGCCTCGGGGAGCTCGTTTGCCGTGATGGCAAAGCTCTTTAAAATCCCCAGGATATCGGTGAACCACAGTTTGATGAACTTTACCTTTTGCTCCTTTACTACGTTGAGCACGTATTCTTTTGCATCTTTGGCACTCGGCATATTGTATGTCTCCTTTCAGGAAATTTTCCGGTTATTTCATCATCCTTTTGTTACAGGAATATTACAATAGAAGGATTTTTCTGAAACTTGACATTTTTGCCCAAATGGTGATACCCTTTGATCGTTCCCAAGGCTTAGGGGGAAGCTTTTGCCAGGGGCTCACTCCATACTAATCACTTTGAATCCAGTCGGCCAATCCCTGGGCCATGCGCCTGGGGGCTATACACAACCTATATTCCTTTACAAAATGACGATCATCTATACCCACGTATTGAGCAAAGGAGGGCATGGCGTTCAAAGCCCGATAGAAGAGCTTTGAACGGTCTTATACAGTCTGTATAAGACTGGAAGGAATGGAGGGGGAAACGGTGCAATTATTTGATATAAAAAGATTTGCACGAATGAATAAGAAGATACAGGTACTTCTTATATAGTAAGGAAACAGTCTGTGTTTGTCATTATAATCATTGTTAGCAATTTGGGAAGACTCTATGGGAATCGGATCTCCTGAAGAATCAATTGCAAGAATCAAAGAGCTATTGTCGCTATTTGACAGGAGAATTACTCCAACTGTAGATAAGGAGAATACAAGTCCGGTCTCTAAGGTGCCTTACAAACTTTTCTGTCTTAGAGCCCTATACCAAATTAGGATTTGTGATCTGGGCCACGCATCCCACCTGCTGTATGTGAAGAAGGCCTATGCAGCCTTCGTACTTACAAGAGCTGTGATGGAAACGGTAGCAATGCTTTATGTGTGTTTCTCGAAGGTATCGGCGTCGGTAAAGGGAAGTAGCTTTGATGATATTGACGATTTCTTGATGAAAGCTCTATTGGGCACTCGGGACGGCACCGGATCAATCAAGTATTACAATGCCCTGACCGCAGTGCAGCATGTTGGAAAAAAGAACAAGGCATTTGAGGAGTTGTACCTGGGTCTGTGTGAGTTCACTCATCCAAACTGGGCAGGAGTCTCATTGGCCTATAGCGAGCAGATCGATGAAGGACATATGGTAATAGAGACAATCAGGGACTCTTCATTCGCCGATACCATTGGAATGAAACCATTGATGGCCTCGTTAATTCTCTTTGACGAGATATATCATGGAATACAAGAGTTGATTCCTAAATTCACTGAGGTTTGCGACAATTGCTAACAACTGCATGGAGCGGCTTGCTGTCCATTTTTTCGGGGGAAGATCATCGGCCATAGAGTCGGCCTCCCGGTGATGCAGGCGTTAGACCTGATCTGCTAATATAAAAAATCATACTTTGCACATTATAACTTATAATAAACAAGGAGGGAGACAAGTATGAAATCAGATAAATCAATCGATTGGATTCTAACGGGTTTCTCACTTGCGTTATTATTGTCGACTGGATTAAACGATATAGCTGTAGGAAAGTCACCGCCGGACGAAATTGCCATAAAAGGGTACGATACTGTTGCATATTTCAAGATCGGTAAGGCCGTACAAGGTAATAAATTATTTAGCTTTCAATGGTATGGCATGACTTGGTATTTTTTAAATAAAGAGCATAAGGATTTGTTTGCGGCAAGTCCGGAACAATATGCTCCGCAATATGATGGTTATTGTGCTTGGGCAATGACGGAAGCACGGAAAGCTAAAACCGATCCTGAAGTGTGGAAAATCGTTAACGGAAAGCTTTATCTAAATTGCAGCTGGGACGCGTATAAGAAATGGAGTAGAGATATTCCCGGTAATATCAAGAAGGCCGACGCGAACTGGTTGAAATTTATCGGCAAAAATTGATTGCAAGGATTCCATTTGTTATTCCCGAAAGTAAATTAGATCTGTTTTAATAATAAAGTTAATCAGCTAATCGTTTTAACAATTGACGCCCAGACCTGAGGTCGGGGGAGACCTGGATAACTACTTGATATAAAAGGCAAAAATGGTGAATTGAGGGGCTTATTAGGGCCTTAGAATGGTATTTTTGGGGATGAAAATGGGGGTTTAAGCACTTAATGAGGAGGGCAATTCCCTCAAGAGGATAGCATGGTCTGACCCCAAGGAGACCCAGAAGGATAAAACGAATTTCAGCAGGTTTCGATTTCTGTTATAATTAGAGGTAAGGAGGGAAGGCGCATGGACGCAGAATACACTGCAATAGTAAAACAGCAAGGTGATTGGTGGATAGGATGGATAGAGGAGGTTCCGGGCGTGAACTGCCAGGAACGAAGCCGTGAAGAGCTATTGGAGAGTCTTCGCGTTACCTTGCGAGAAGCCATCGAATTCAATCGTCAAGAGGCGATAGACTCTGCAGGAAGTGAATACAAAGAGGAAAAAATAGCTGTCAGCGCATGAAAAGAGCTGAACTGCTCAAGTACCTCCGATCCAAAGGTTGTGAGTTCATTAGGGAAGGACACCGGCACTCCTGGTGGGGCAATCCCGCTCAGAACAAAAGGTCGTCAGTACCAAGGCACTCCGAAATCAACGACGATCTTGCAAGAAAAATATGCAAAGACCTTGGAATAGAGCCGATAAAATGAGCCATAACCTAGGGTTGCATTGGATTGGTAATAAAGCCAGCATCTCGGTGACTCCGATGTTCCGACTAGGAACAAGCAAAGCCTGTGGCTGGGATCGGACGAGGGTAGCTCTTCGATATGAAAAGCAAAAGCGCTGAATTATGGCGCTTATGTCGGCCTTAGAATGGTTTTTTGGGGGATGAAAAAGAGGGTTTAAGCAATTAAGAGGAGGGCATTGCCGTCAAGAGGTTAGCGTAATCCGACCCCAAGGGGTCCATGTGGTTGACAACCTGTAGCCATTAGGCTACGATTGGATGATGATTGAAATTCGCAAAACGGAAGCTTTCGCTAAATGGCTTGATGGATTGGATGATATCCGTGCGCGTGCACGTATTTTGGCAAGGATTGAACGATTAGCGGCAGGAAATCCCGGGGATGTAGAGCCTGCGGGTGAAGGGGTTTCTGAGTTGCGGATAGATTACGGACCCGGTTACCGGGTTTATTTTAAACAGTGCGGGCGATCGGCGGTAATTCTGCTGGCTGGCGGTGACAAGCGTACCCAGCCCAAGGATATCAAAACTGCCTTGCGCCTAGCAAAAAATCTATAGGAGCATAGTATGGCAAAAACCAGCACTACCCGCTACGATGTCGCCGAGCATCTTCGTACCCCTGAGGAAATGGCTGCTTATCTTGAAGCTTGCATTGAGGAGGCAAATGGTGATGCCGCTTTCATTGCTAAAGCTCTGGGTGATATCGCCCGGGCCAAGGGCATGTCTCAAGTGGCGCGGGATGCCGGCTTGTCTCGCGAGAGTCTTTACAAGGCACTGTCTGGGGAAAGAAGCCCAGGTTTCGACACAATTCTCAAAGTGATAGGAGCACTCGGCTTGAAATTACACGCAGAAGCAGTACATACAATCAACACAACAACCCTACAACGGCATCCAGCGGATGGCTAACTGCCGGCGCGGATGTGCGGCGTTTGCGCCGCCTCATCACAACAGAGACGCGGTGTCAGAAACACAGAAAGTTAGCTGATAGACTCGGTAGGCTCCTCACGATCGGTTTTAGCGGGCTGGCAAAAAAGATGCCGCTGAATTTTTGTCGGGGAGAGTACACGCACGGCGAAGTTTTTCACAACTGACCGCACGAGTAAGTTTATTCAGAAACAACATCTTCATTTGACCCTTATCAGTCAGGCGACTTCTTAAATCGGTATCCCACCCCCCTCACCGTCTCGATAAAGGAGTGTTGCCCCCACTCGATCTTCGCCCTGAGCCTGCGGATGTGGACATCCACGGTTCTGTCGCCGCCGTAGTAATCGTACCCCCAGATCTTGTTAAGCAGGGCCTCGCGGGTGAAGACCCGGCCGCTGTTGGCAGCGAGGAATGCCAAGAGCTCATATTCCGTGAAGGTGAGGGAAAGGGTTTTGCCCTCGATGGCCACCTCCCGTCGAGCGAGGTCGATCACCAGGTCGTTGCTTCGGATCAGATCTTTGCTATCAACCGCATACGTCTCCTTCAGGGCC
This sequence comes from Deltaproteobacteria bacterium RBG_16_54_11, assembly GCA_001797905.1. Classification (GTDB taxonomy): domain Bacteria; phylum Desulfobacterota; class B13-G15; order B13-G15; family RBG-16-54-18; genus RBG-16-54-11. The sequence goes on from MGQS01000066.1 coordinate 6,502, forward strand.
TTTTCGATTCTGAGGGCTATTTCATCTGTTTCGCATGGTTCGACTACAAAATCATCGACTGCAAACGGAAGGTCACGGCTTTTTTGCAGGGCATCCTTGGGTATGAGGGCCAGGATGGGGATCGGCCTCTCTCTCCTCAGTTCCCTTATTGCCTCGATGACGGGAGAGGCGGCAAGGGGATTTTCAAGGGCTAGGATGACGAGGTCAGGGGCTCTGTCGGCAATATCTTCGTCCACCGTTTCATGAGGCGATATATGGCTGCAAACGATGTTCCGCACATGGAGCTCGCGTGCTATCTGGCTCCCCTTTTCCGCATCTTTACTGATAAGGAGGATCTTAAACAATGGCACGCCTCTTTGTCGCTCTTCCCGCTTCGCGGCCCCCTCCCATTCGGATATTCTTATGGCTG
>MGQS01000066.1:6976-9758 GCA_001797905.1 Deltaproteobacteria bacterium RBG_16_54_11
TAAGTCCCGCTCACTTTTTATAAAAACCTAAAGGTCGGGATGTCGCAGAGCGACAGGGCGGGATAGAACCCCCGAACCCTGCCGCCAGCGGCATCCCGCTTCCATAAATTTATATTGTGGCCAAAGGGCCACCTTCGGCGGGGCGGGATTGAATCCTTCGTCACGTTCCCATCTCGTGGGCGAGGATGATGGCCTCGGCCACCTCACGCATGGAGCGGCGGGTGTCCATGCTCTTTTTCCTGATGCGCCCAAAGGCCTCTTCTTCGTCAAGCTTGAGCTCTTTCATCAAGATACCCTTGGCCCGCTCCACCTGCTTCCTGGTCTCCAGCTCCTCCTGGATCACCTTGGTCTTTACCATCAGCTCGGTGTTCTCAATGCAGATGGCCGCCTGATTGGCCACCGTGGTGAGGACGGCCTCCTCGGTGTCGGTATAGTGGTGCGGGTAGGAGGTATAGCAGTTTAGCACCCCGATCACCTTGCCCCGCACGACCATGGGAACGCTCAACAGGGAGCTGAGTACCTCCTTGCGGGCCAGCTCCTTTTCCTTAAATCGGGGTTCCTCGAGGACGTTGTAGACCCTGATGGGCTTTTTCTCTTTGGCCACGCCACCCACCACCCCCTCCCCCAGGTGCAGGACCCGCTCTTTGAGGTACTCTTCGCTCATGCTCTGGGTGGCCTCCAGAGAGAGGGTCTTTGTTTCCTCATCCAGCAGCCAGAGGGAGCAGATCTTGGAGCCCATCACGTTTGCGGTGACGGTCACGATGAGCCTCAGGATGTCCTCCAGGTAGTGATCGGAGGAGATGGCCTTACTGATCTCTGAGAGGGCCTTGATCTGCTCGGCATAGGAGGGCTCTTCCCTCGCGCCTTTCGCCTTTTTGTGGGATGCCATGTTTATAACAGGTCTTTCTTGAACAGGTATTCGGCGTTCAGGATGGCTCCCCCGGCCGCGCCCCGGATGGTATTATGGCTCAGGACAAAGAATTTGTAATCGAGGATGGAACATTTTCTCAGCCTCCCTACCACACAGGCCATCCCGTTTCCCTCATTTCTATCCCGGCGCGGTTGGGGGCGGTCGTCCTCCCTCCTGTATATGAGAGGAGGGGAGGGGGCCGAGGGGAGTTCTTGGTTGTTCAAGGGATCGAATTCCTGCCAGGTATCGATCAGGTCAGCGGCAGACGCCTTTTGCTTCAAGCCGATATTAACGCTCTCCAGGTGGCCGTCCAGCACATGCACCCTGGTGCAGGAGGCGCTGATCTGAAAATCGGCGAAGACAAACTGCCCCCCGTTCAGACTGCCGAGGATCTTGAGGGGCTCGGACTCCACCTTGGGCTCCTCGCCGCCGATAAAGGGGACCACGTTATCGATGACGTCCAGAGAGGGCACACCGGGATATCCCGCGCCGCTGAGTCCCTGGAGGGTGGTCACGATGATCTTATCCACGTCGAACCGCTTGTGCAGCGGGGCGAGGGCCATGACCAAGCCAATGGCTGCGCAGTTGGGATTGGTGATGATATAGCCGTTTGAGCCCCAGCGGCTCTTCTGCTGGGGGATGATAGCGAGATGATCGGCATTTACCTCGGGAATTAAAAGAGGCACATCAGGGTCCATCCGGTGGTTGCGCGAGTTGCTGCTCACCACATATCCCGCTTGGGCGAATGTTTCTTCCAGGGGACCGGCCACACTGGAATCGAGGGCCGAGAAGCAGAGCCGACAATCCAGCTCCGGGGTGCACTCCTTCACCGTGAGCTGGGCCACGCGAGGGGGGATGTCGCCCTCCACCTTCCATCTCCCCTGCATCACCTCAGCGTAGGTACGATTGGCGCTGCGCTCCGAGGCCGCGACCTCGGTGACCTCGAACCAGGGGTGCCCTTCCAGGAGCTGGATAAACCGCTGCCCCACCATGCCGGTGGCACCCAGAATCCCGACCTTGATCCTGTTCATCAGTTTTCAAACCCTCTCTTTGCGATAGTGCCCACACTATAACAAAAGCGTTGTTAAAGATCAACGGCTGCGGCTGATATCCAGCAGGGGGTCTGTATTCTTGTCCTCTGCCGCGGCGATCTCATGGAGCTTGGCTGCCAACTCACGGAACGACCTGAAATCCTTAAATCTAAGCTCCATCCTGAACTCCTCGCCCTCGAAAAAGGGGGGAGGGAGAAAGGATATGCGCGGGGGCAGGGAAAGCGATCGTTTGTATGCGGCGAATTTCTCCTCCATGGCTGTAAGTCGGGGAAATCTCATCCTCTTGAGGATTCCCCTCAGCCGCTCGATGCGCTGGGGGCGCGGTGTTTCCATGTCGTTGAGGGCCTCTGCGACATCACCCCTGACAAACAGGGAGGCGATGGGCATCCGATCCCTCAAGGAGATCTCCTGCAGAAAAGAGATGATCTCCTTAACGCGGTTCTCCCCTGGCCTCAATGCCGTGAGCAGGGGGAGGATGGCTCCCTGAGCTTCCTTGTCGAGTTGGAGCAAACGGACTGCAGTGGAGAGGGAGAGGTCTTCCCCAACCAGATACTCGCGCAGCCTTCTTTCCAATCCCAGAAGATCGACCATCTGTTTTAAAATTCTCATATGGGGCTGAAGAGCCAAGAGGGGGAGGTAACAATCTATCACCTCCCTTTCAGACACCCCAAAACAGAGCAGCTTTTCGAGGGCCCGGGCCTTCTCCACGAGGTTGAGGGTGCGGGTGAGATTATGCCCAATGGTCAGCAGCAGGGCGTGGAGGTCATCGAGCTCGTCCTGCTGATAGACAAAGGCCGCTGCCTCGCCGATAGCGAGGAGG
>MGQS01000066.1:9840-10132 GCA_001797905.1 Deltaproteobacteria bacterium RBG_16_54_11
TTTGAGGGAGGCCAGCAAAGGCTCCAAATCAGGCATAAAGGTGATGAGAAAGGTCGTATCTTCCAAATCGATCCGGCTCAGGGGGACGCTCTCTAATGTGCGCATCTTTCTCTCCCTTGGCTATATTTTCCAATACAAAAATTATACCGTCACCTGCTTATGCGTGCCAAGGCTTTTCTTTTTCAGAAGATTGAGCTACAGAGATGCTTGTGTTTCAAGGCAAAGGGGTTATAGTATAGTCATGACGGAAGATTTAAGACAGCGGATCGAAACCCTGGCCCAGTGGATGTAC
>MGQS01000067.1:0-254 GCA_001797905.1 Deltaproteobacteria bacterium RBG_16_54_11
GCCTCTGCTTTTGAGATGGCTTCATCCCGGCTCTTCCCGTATGCCATAACTCCGGGAAGCTCAGGGATTTCCGCAATCCAGCGGCCATCATCTTCTCTCTCGATCTCGATCTTCATACGGTTACCCTATATTATTATACTATCTCACCCGGACGGGACTTGCAATCCCCCTGTTTTCTTCTGCCGAACATAAGTAATAGATGGGTCTGTAAAGGGGACTTGATAAGCTTTCTGCAAAGGCAAAAAGGGGTGGGT
>MGQS01000067.1:319-1096 GCA_001797905.1 Deltaproteobacteria bacterium RBG_16_54_11
CTTTCCGCAGCACCCTGATCATCTCTTGATGGATCTTGCCATTGCTGGCGAGGATTTCTTGGCCGTAGATATCCAAGGGGCCTCCGCGAAAGTCCGTCACCCTGCCGCCCGCCTCCTCCACCAAGAGTTTCCCAGCTGCGACATCCCAGGCATAGAGCTTCAGCTCCCAGAATCCGTCAAACCGACCAGCTGCCACATAGCAGAGGTCCAGGGCTGCTGAGCCATCCCGTCTGTTAGGCTAGGACTATAAAGGGATTTCCTATATTTACCGCGTGTGATATTATAGAAATAGACCGCTTTAAGGAGGTTGTTGAATGGAAACAAAGCTTAAAATGATCTATTGGAAAGGCGAAAAATTCTGGGTGGGCAAGCTCCTTGAACATCCCGAAATAATGACACAAGGCGAGACACTGGAAGAACTTGAAGAAAACATGAAAGACGCCTACACGCTGATGACAATGGAGGATGTCCCTCAAGAGCACGAAGTCAAAGAGCTCGCCCTGAACGTATGAAGAGAAAGGAGCTGATAAAGAGAATCTCGTCAGCCGGGTGCGTGCTTGTAAGGCATGGCACCCGCCACGATCTTTATAGAAATCCAAAAACCGGCAAGAAGTAGGCTATCCCAAGACATAATGAAATAGACGAGAATCTTGCAAAGCACATTCTAAAGGAATTGGCATAACCACCTTATGCAGCCAATCGCAGGAAAGCCGGCGCTGGCTGGTCTTTGTGCTTGGTAGCAACAGTGTCACAAGGGCATCTGATTTAACTCCCTTT
>MGQS01000067.1:1143-2040 GCA_001797905.1 Deltaproteobacteria bacterium RBG_16_54_11
GGGTCTCCTTGCCATTGACGTCCAGTGCCTTTCCGCAAAAGTCCGTCACCGTTCCCCCTGCCTCCTCCACTAAAAGCTTGCCCGCTGCCACATCCCAGGGTTGAAGCTTCAATTCCCAAAACCCGTCAAACCTCCCCGCAGCCACATAACAGAGGTCCAGGGCAGCCGAGCCGTCCCTCCTGATGGCCCGGGCCTCCATGATGAAGTGGTTGAAGTGATCCAGGTTGTTTTCCGGGCTCTCCCTCACGTCATAGGGAAAGCCCGTGCAGATAAGGGCATTGGTGAGTTGCTCGGTCGCGGAGACGGCGATCCTCTCGCCATTCAAAAAGGCCCCCTTTCCTTGCCGGGCGGTAAAGAGCTCGTTAAGCAGGGGATCGTATATGGCTCCGAGAATAATCTCCTTCTCCAGCTCCAGGGCAACGGAGGTGGAGAAGCACGGGTATCCGTGGGCATAGTTGGTGGTCCCATCGAGGGGGTCGATGATCCACCGAAAGGGGGAGGGCAGCTCAGGCATGGGGGTCTCTTCGGTCAAGATATTATGCTGAGGAAAATGCTTTTTAATAATCTCGATGATCCTCTGCTCGCACCTCCTGTCCACCTCGGTAACGAGGTTGATCGCGCCTTTAAACTCGATCCTTTTGTCTCTCCCCAACCACTCCTTCTGAATCTTGCCCGACTGTCGGACGACGCGGATGGCTAGCGCCTGAAGCTCATCGAGTTGCATTGCTCCTCCATGCGAAAATTTTTTGAGTAGGTTAACGGTGTGGTCAAAAAAGAAAGTAATTTCCCATGACCTCTTCGCCCACCCATGAACCATGAAAATCCCCCCATCCCCCCTTTACTAAACCGAAGGTGACCCTTTGGTCAGGGGGGCAAGGGGGGATTTAAAATCTATTT
>MGQS01000067.1:2060-3072 GCA_001797905.1 Deltaproteobacteria bacterium RBG_16_54_11
ACCGAAGGTGACCCTTTGGTCAGGGGGGCAAGGGGGGATTTAAAATCTATTTTCTAACTAAAGCTCAAAGAAACCTGAGACGGTACGCAGTATGCCAGAAAAAATGCAGAGCCCCCTATCACGCCTTCTTTTCAACGATCTTATAGATCGCTTTCAAGGCATCTGCCAGTTTTTCAACCCTGGCGCTCCCGGTCCGGGCAAGGGTGGGGTTCCCCCCCCCTTTGCCTCCTATAATCTCGGCTATCCCTTGAATCAGTTCGTCGGCGCGTAATCGTTCGGCCAGGTCCTTGGTGACCATAAGCACCAGCGTTATCTTCCCTTCGTGCTCACCCCCCACAAGGACGATCCCCGAACCGATCTTGTCCTTGATCCCGTCCCCCATCTCCCGGAGGCCCTTGTGATCCACCCCATCCGCTTGAAAGGCGACTACTTTTATACCCTTTATCTCTTTGACCTCCGGACCTGCCCCGGTTTGCGAGGTGGCAAGCCTGCGGCGCAGGGTCTCGATCTCCCGCTCCAAGCTCCGCTGTCCTGCCAGAAGCCGCTCCACCTTGGATGCAACCTCTCCGGGCCTCGCCTTGAGGAGCTGGGCCGCCTCCTTGAGCTCCCCCTCTTGCGATCGGAGATGGTCAAAGGCCCCTTGACCGGTCAAGGCTTCTATCCTCCTCACCCCGGCAGCTACCCCGCTCTCGGAAACCACCTTGAAGATCCCTATCTCCCCGGTCCTCTGCACATGGCTCCCCCCGCACAACTCCTGGCTGTAATCCCCGAGGGATATCACACGCGCCTGTTCCCCGTACTTCTCGCCGAACAGCGCCGTGGCGCCTTTTTCGATGGCCTCCTCCGTGGCCATGACCTCGACGGCGATTGGCTGATCCTCCCATATCCATCGGTTTACCAACGCCTCGATCCGCTCCAGGGTATCCGGAGCAAGCGCCTCATAGTGGGTAAAATCGAAGCGCAAGCGCTCGGGCGCAACCAACGAGCCGGCCTGATTGATGTGCCCCCCCAC
>MGQS01000067.1:3087-6872 GCA_001797905.1 Deltaproteobacteria bacterium RBG_16_54_11
CGCCTGTAAGATATGGGTGGCGGTGTGGTTGCGGGCCGTGGCCCTTCTGCGCTCGCCATCCACCTGCAGGGTGATCTTTGCACCAACCTTGACCTCCCCCTCCGTGATCAACCCCTTGTGCAGGATGAGCTCGGGCAGGGGACGGCTGGTATGGCGCACCTCCATCAGAAACCCCTTGCCCTGGATGACCCCCTGATCCCCCACCTGTCCCCCTGACTCGCCATAAAAGGGGGTTTGGGCGCTGATGATCTCCACCTCTTCCCCCTGGCAAGCGGAGGGGACGAACTGGTCGTCTTTGATGATCCGCGTTATCTCTGAGGAGACCTGCAAGGTCTCATAGCCGACAAACCGGGTCGCAACCCCCTCGGCAATCAGCCCTTGATAGAGGGGGGGGATACCCTCTCCCATCTCCCCCTTCCATGTCTCCCGCGCCCGCTTCTTTTGATCATCCATGGATTGCTCAAATCCCTTGAGATCGATGGTCATCCCCTTCTCCCTGACGATGTCCTCGGTCAAATCAATGGGAAACCCGAAAGTATCGTAGAGCTTGAAGGCAATTGCCCCCGGCAGGACCTTCTTCTTTTTCGCCTTCAGTTGTTCCATCTCCTCCTGCAAGATCTTGAGCCCATTGTCCAGGGTCTCCGAGAACCGCTCCTCTTCGCGCTGCAGGAGCTGGGTGAGATGCGTTTTACCCGCCTTGATCTCCGGATAGGCCTCCCCCATCACCTCCGTCACCCTGTCCGCCATGGCGACGAGCAAGGGGCTCGTGATACCCAGAAGCTTGCCATGGCGCAGGGCGCGGCGGATGATCCTGCGCAGCACGTATCCTCTCCCCTCGTTGGCCGGAAGGACCCCATCGGCGAGGAGAAAGGTCACTGCCCTGGCGTGGTCGGCGATTACCTTGATGGAGACATCCGTGTCCGCATCGGCCCCGTATCTCGCCTTGCTGATCTCTTCAACACGTTTTATGATACCCTGAAAGAGGTCGCTGTCATAATTGCTCTTCACGCCCTGAACTGCCGCCGCTATCCGCTCCAGCCCCATCCCCGTATCGATGCTCGGTTTGGGCAGCGGGCTTAAGCGGCCATCCTGCTCTCTATTGTATTGCATGAAGACGAGGTTCCAGAGCTCCAGAAACCGGTCGCAATCGCACCCCACCCCGCAGTTCGGAGAACCACACCCCATGCCCGCTCCCTGATCGATGATGATCTCCGAACAGGGACCGCAGGGGCCGGTATCCCCCATGGCCCAGAAGTTGTCCTTCTCACCCAGGGGTACGATCCGCTCCGCAGGCAGTTTGATTCGCTCCTGCCAGATGCCGGCGGCTTCGTCATCTTCCTTGAAGACCGAGACCCACAACTGCTCGGCGGGGAGGTGCAGGTCCTGGGTGAGGAACTCCCACCCCATCTCGATGGCCCCTTCCTTGAAGTAGTCACCGAAGGAAAAATTCCCCAACATCTCAAAGAAGGTATGGTGGCGGGCCGTCCTGCCCACATTCTCCATGTCATTGTGTTTTCCCCCTGCGCGCAAACACTTCTGCGCCGAAGCGGCTCGGTTATACTCTCTGGTCTCCTCCTGGAGGAAGACCCGTTTGAACTGGACCATGCCGGCGTTGGTAAACAGGAGGGTGGGATCATCATAGGGCACCAAGGGAGAGCTCTTGATGACCTTATGACCCCGCTGCTCAAAATAGTGTAAAAAGGCGGCCCGTACTTCGTCCCCTCTCATCATCTAAAACTTTTCGACCTCCAACCCCTTCTCTTCCTCCCCGCCTTTATCCGTCTTCTCAAATTCATCCCAGGTCATATCGCTCGTAGCCAGAATCCCCTTGACCCTGAGGGCAAAGTCTTCGGGGTTGCTGCTGTGGCGCAGGGCCTCTTCGTAGGTAATCAATTCCCGCTTGAGCAGCGACATGAGGGATTGATCGAAGGTCTGCATGTGATAGGTGGCGTGCCCTTGAGCGATGGCCTCATGGATATCCTGGGTCTTATCCTTATCCACGATGCACTCCCGGATACGCGAGGTGGAAAGCATGATTTCCACCGCGGGGACCCTCCCCATCCCATCGGCCCGGGGCAAGAGCCGCTGGGAGACCACCGCTTTGAGGATCCCGGCCAACTGGAGCCGGATCTGTTTCTGCTGATACGGGGGGTAGACGGCGACGATCCTGTTCACCGTCTCCGCGGCATCGAGGGTGTGGAGGGTGCTGAGAACAAGGTGTCCGGTCTCGGCCGCTAAGATTGCCGTCTCAATGGTCTCAAAGTCCCGCATCTCCCCCACGAGGATCACGTCCGGGTCCTGGCGCAAGGCCATCTTCAGGGCCTGGGCAAAGTTCTCGGTGTCCGTGCCGATCTCTCTCTGGCTGACGATCCCTTTTTGGTCGCGATGGAGGAACTCGATGGGGTCCTCGATGGTAATGATGTGACTGCGTCGGTTGGAGTTTATCTGGTCTATCAGGGCCGCCAGGGTGGTCGACTTGCCGCTGCCGGTGGTGCCCGTCAGGAGGACCAATCCCCTCACCTCCCTGGAGACCCGCGCCAACACCTCCACCGGCAGGTTGAGCTCCTCAAACCCCTTGATCCCGAAGGGGATCACCCTGAGGGCGATGGCGATGGTGCCCCGCTGCTGAAAGATGTTGACCCGGAACCGCCCCATGCCGGAGATGCCGTAGCCCATGTCGATCTCCATCTCCCGCAGGAATCGCTCCCGCTGCCGCTCGTTCATGATCTGATAGGCCGTCTTGGCTATCTCGCTGGCGTCCATGGCCGCGTAGTCCTTGAGCGGGACCAACTCCCCGTCGATCCTCAAGATAGGGGGTTGACCGACCTTAAAGTGGATATCCGAGGCCCGGTTGTTCAGGGCGACGAGAAGAACCTCACTCAGTTCCATCCCCCACCTCCTTGTGTGCTTTGGGGAGCTTGTTCTGCTCCTGGATCTTCCCCACGATCTCCTCTCTTATCTCGGGGTTCTCCTTTATAAAGGTCTTGGCATTCTCCCTGCCCTGGCCGATCCTCGTGTCGCCGTAGGAGTACCACGTGCCCATCTTCTCCAGGATATTGAGATCGGTGGCGAGATCCACGATCTCCCCATCCCGGGAGATCCCCTCTCCATAGATGATATCAAACTGCACCTCCTTGAAAGGAGGGGCCACTTTATTCTTCACCACCCTGACCCTGGTTCGATTTCCCACCACATCCTGGCCTTGTTTGATGGAGGCTATCTTCCTGATATCCAGCCTCACCGAGGTGTAGAACTTGAGGGCATTGCCACCGGGGGTGGTCTCCGGATTGCCGAACATCACCCCGATCTTCATCCGGATCTGATTGATAAAGATCACGAGGGCCTTTGATCTGTTGATGGTGGCCGCCAGCTTCCGCAGGGCCTGGGACATGAGCCTCGCCTGCAAGCCCATGTGGGCGTCTCCCATATCCCCTTCTATCTCCGCCCTCGGTACGAGGGCAGCCACTGAATCGATGACGATCACATCGACAGCCCCGCTTCGCACCAGGATCTCCACGATCTCGAGGGCCTGCTCCCCGGTATCGGGCTGGGACACGAGGAGGTCCTCCACCTTCACCCCCAATTGCTGGGCATAGTTGAGGTCCAGGGCGTGTTCCGCATCGATAAAGGCCGCTATCCCCGCCTTCTGGGCCTCGGCAACCACGTGGAGGCCCAAGGTGGTCTTCCCCGAGGACTCGGGACCGAAGATCTCCACTACCCTGCCGCGGGGGAGTCCCCCTACCCCGAGGGCCAGATCAAGGCCCAGAGAACCGGTGGATATGGTC
>MGQS01000067.1:7054-7224 GCA_001797905.1 Deltaproteobacteria bacterium RBG_16_54_11
CCCTGCTCCTTAAATTTTAAGTCTAAGGAGCATCATTCTACAAAGTATCCCACCCCGCTTTAAAAATTTAAATGATGGGATGTCGCCGTGCGACAGGGCGGGACCTGCCCCCTCCCGCTGGCGGGAGAGGGGAAAAAATGAAGTGCATATTTCGTTTTGACACCTCAACC
>MGQS01000068.1 GCA_001797905.1 Deltaproteobacteria bacterium RBG_16_54_11
CGCGAGCGGATGGACGATGATCTGGATGTAAAGGGGGCGTTTGATACGGTGAGTGCTCTAATCTCTGAGGTTGATCTTCGGAATCTTGCTCCAAGCACCGCCGCAGGGATCATTAAGGCTTTGAGGGAAATTGACCAAGTTTTCCAAGTCATTTTCTAGCAAAGGCCTTTTTTCCTTTTCTCCCTCTCCCGCTGGCGGGAGAGGGAAGGGATGAGGGTGGATATAATTATGACGCCCCCCTCACCTTACATCCTCTCCCCCAGGGAAGAGGAGATATTGATGGTTATTTTCTACTTAGTATGGGGATGGAGTAACAGATGGTTCACACGCAGCGGCAAACACGCGGCTTTTTGTCCGCTGCTGTGAGTTGTAATAAATTAATCAGAATGATATTTATCTCCAAACCCTACAATGCGATTTGAATGTTTTTCCCACCCTTTAATATTGTAGTGCTCTTGTACCATGTTACGTATATTATGCAAATGAGTTAATACAGCAACATAAGCATTTCTAGTAAAGTCTTCAATATATTTTTGATTATTTAATATAGCTGTTTGTATTTGCATATGGGAATAAGTGCAAAGACTAGCGAAATCTTTTTCGTATAATTCTTCTAAACCAACCTCTTTAGCCCGTTTTTTGATATTTTTTTCATTTAATAATGATTTTAATGCCCTTGGGTCGTTGCCCCTTTTAAAATAATCATCACAAACTTGGTTTGCCCAATCTAATTGTTCTCGTTCTTTTTTAGGATGAGCAAAGGTATATTTCGTGTTTATGCAATTTTCGGTCAATGAACGAAGGCCAATTAAAGCTAAAAGAAGTGATCCGCTATCAAGAGCTTTGATGATCTGGCCAGAAAGTTGGGCTGAATCCATAATGTTTTTCTTGGCAATTGCAGACCTGTTATTTGTATCATCACTCAGCGCAGATATCTCATCGCGGATTCTGCAACATTCAGCAAAGCTTTCCCGAAATAAATTGTTTGCTTCTTGTGAGATGATTTTTAAATCATTCATTATATTATGTATAATCTTAATATTATTCTGCCTATATGCAACCTTATATGACTGCAAAATAAGGTTTGTTCTCTTAATTATGAAACCAATTCACTCAGTTTGCCAATCCTTCGACTCTCTGGTCTGAAGGCCGAGAGGAACAGGTTGCCCCTGTACCTCGATACTCTGAATGTCCCGAGCTCAGCCGAAGCCTTGACCTTTTTTAAGCGGTGGATATGTGAAGTACATGATTTTTTAGCCAGGCCGTAAATTCTTCTCGTGACATCTTTCCTACCGCAAGATCAAGGATAATTTTTTCTTGTTCTTGCACCTTGGCGTCGATTTCATATCCATTAAGCATGAAAAAAATCTCCATTGCTGCATGCCCGACTCTTTTATTGCCGTCAACGAATGGATGATTCATTATTAACGAGTAACAAAGTGCAGCGGCTTTAGAAATGATATTATCATAGAGATCTTTTTGATTAAAAGTAAGGCTAGGTTGATTTACGGCGGCTTCAAGAGCGCCGATATCTCTTAAGCCTCGGGAGCCACCGGTTTTTGATATGATGGCGACATGTAATTCAAAGATCTCCGGCAGCGATAGATAGCGCATCAAGCTAAGCGTTTATAGAGTTCCTCGTTCTTTGCTAAAACTCTTCGCATTGCTTCTTCAAAATCCGGTTCAGGCCGACAGATTAGGTCTTCAATTGATGCAGTGACAAACTGATCCGGCAAAAGGCCGAATTTTTCGGCTCTCTCCCTGAGTAAAACAGCCTTGGAGTCTTCAATTTCAACGACTATTTTGGTCATTGTGACAACCTCCCCTTATGCGCATGCCCTATAATACAGCAAAATCAAATATCATTCAAATAGTCCGCGCGAAGGCTGAATAAGAGGTTTGTTATTATTTGCCGCCTCGCATAACTCCTTGATCCTTTTTTTGCCTGCTGGGCAATTCCTTGCCTGTCGCGTGCGCGTTGCCGTCGCCGGTGATGATCGCTACCTTGTTTTGTAATCTTATCATCGTTACCTTGCCGGGATATTCGCAGCGATGACGGCTTGTTGCTTTATGGCGTCGATATCGAGGTTTTGGATGAAGCGGACGAGATTGGTCCAGATCGTATGGTGGCCGAAGCCTCCCCGGGTCATCTCTTGGATCGCTTCTTCCTTGGTCCAGCCTTCGACTGCCACCCGATAAATCGCGCACATGAGGCCGGTGCGGTCGGCGCCGTGCTGGCAATGGACAAAGACCGGGGCATAAGCCTTGTCCGTCGTGATCCGCAGGAAGCGGATAATATCTTCCTGTTCAGGATGCCACGCCTTCATAGAGATGTGCTCGTATGCCAGGCTCGTGTTGCCGAGCTCTTCCCGGTCCGAATTAAAGGAACGGAGGTTGACGACGGTCTTCACCCCCATGGCCTTGAGCTGGCGCATGCCCACCGCTGTCGGCTGCGCCCCTCGGTATAGCAAGGGGGTCACCCGGTGGAGGTTAGGCAGGCCCTCTTGCCGCAGGGGTCGTGCCCATTTTTTGGGACGGGGGGTGATTGCCGTCGAGTCCGCGGCAAAACTGGCAATGAGGTAAGTTGTAGTGAGCACGCTGCCTAGTAAGGCAAGGCCCACAATAATTACGGCACGACGCCTTTTCTTAGACATAGAAGCCCCGATTTCCTAGTTTAATTGCATGCTTACCGTAGCATATCCCTTGTTTCCGGGCAATCTACTGACTCAAGAGGCCACTGACCAAGAGGTTACATGCGGCTTCGACTTTGGCGCCGGCTCCGGCGGCACGGTGGAGACGACGATCAGGAACAATACAAATTCCCCCCCTCCTTTACAATTTTCTTGACATCTTATAGATAGCATTTATAATTTTTATTGTAATAAGGCAATGTCATAGAATATTCTTATAACAGTCATTCTAGACAGGCCCAGGCCGAATCGAGAGGAAAGGGGGGCACGATGAAGACACAAAAAAAGCGTATGTTCGGCAAGCCCGAGCAAGAGCAGGAAGCGCGGTTCTGGCAGATGATGCGGAAGGTCGGACCGGGGAAGCAATGCCTCAAGTGCAAGAGCTGAAAAAGTAAATGATTGCCGGTTCGGCAATAACGAGCTTTGATTTTTTTCTCCAGTGGCACCTTACCGAGCGCTGCAACCTCCGCTGTCAACACTGCTATCAGGGGGAACAGCCTGCTGAGGAGATGCCACCGGACGCAGTTCAGCGTGAGATAGACGGGGCGACGGAGATGCTTAAGGCCTGGGAGAGCGACTATGGCATCTCGGTCACTCCGTCAATTCATTTTACCGGCGGCGAGCCGTTGCTCTATCAAGGGCTCTGGGGAGTTATCGAGCATGCCCGCGGTGCAGGGTACGGCGTAGCCCTGATGAGCAACGGGTGTCTGGTGACGGCAGAGGATGCCGGACAGGCGGCCCGCCTCGGTGTCTTTGATATCCAGGTAAGCCTGGAAGGGTCGGAAAGGCTCCACGATGCCATCAGGGGCCCGGGGAGCTTTGAGAAGGCGGCCAAGGGCGTCGAGCTGCTGGTCAAGGCCGGCAACCGCGTGTCGGCCAACGTGACCCTCTCGCGCCGCAACGCGGCACTGATTGAAGAGACCGTTGCCTGCTCCAGGGACCTCGGGTTTCACGGCATCGGATTTTCCCGGGTGGTGCCCTGCGGCAGAGGGAAGGAGTTGCTTGACGATCTCCTTACGCCGCAGGAGCTTAAGGCTGCCTATCAAAAGATCAACGCATTACGCACCCCAGGCTATGACATCGTTTCCGGAGACCCCTTGGCCGGGATCATTGCGGATCCTCACCCGCCGGAAGATGACCTTACCCTCTCCGGCTGCAGCGCCGGTTTTTCCGGCATCACCATTACCAGCGACGGGTCCGTTATGCCCTGCCGGAGGATCGGTCTGGTCGCAGGCAGCCTTAAGGAGCAATCGCTGCGCGCCATCTGGGCCGGCTCCGATCTCCTGTGGCAATTGCGCGAGCGCGAAAGCTACCATGGCCGATGCGGGAGCTGTCGCTACTGGGCCTCGTGCCGGGGGTGCAGGGCAGTTGCCTATGCCTACTCCGCGGCAAAGGGGCGCCCCGATCTCTTTGCCGATGACCCGCAGTGCTGGGTCGCGGAGGAAACTCCTTAATTTCTCCCGCTTGACACCCCCTGCAAATTCACCTCGTGTTTTCAACGGCAAGCGTTAGATACTTCCCCTCTATCCCGTAGCTGGTAAACTGCGGACCTAATCTTGGCAGCATGAATGCACAGGGGCGAAAATCTGATGAGATTTTCGCCCCAGCTCGGTAATCATTTAGGCAGGATTCACCGTAATCTTGCGCGGCTTCGCCGGTTCAAGATTGATCCATCTCTTTTCAATACATTTAGCCATACTTTTATATTGCGCTCTTATTCTTAAAAGCGTATACTTTTCTTATGCGGGGGCTCGCTTCGAATGGAATGAGGATAAAGATCAAGAAAACCTAGCAAAGCATGGTGTCTCTTTTGCGTTAGCTCAACATGCCTTTCTTGACCCTCACCGAGTCATAGCGTCGGATATAACCCATAGCGGTGGGGAAGAGCGATTTTATTGTATGGGTCGTGTGGGCGAGGGGATCATGACCGTGCGGTTCACTCATAGAGGTAATGTTATTCGTATTTATGGTGCGGGGTACTGGAGAAAAGGGAGGAAGATCTATGAGGAGCAAAATAAGATATACTGATGAACCGATGGGGGAATTGAGGGTCGTGAAGGACTTTCTTCCCTCACCGGCTCGGTTGGTTTTAAGGGAAGAAAACGTCAAGATAACAATTGCTTTAAAGCGATCGAGCGTAGAGTTTTTTAAAAAAGAGGCTCACAAGCATCGTACGTCATATCAAAAAATGATCAGGCAGCTTGTTGATTGGTATGCTTCGCAGTACCGGAAAAGCGCTTGATCTATCACCTCCGCCATCCG
>MGQS01000069.1:0-227 GCA_001797905.1 Deltaproteobacteria bacterium RBG_16_54_11
ATAGAGACGAAGGAGAGAAAGAAGGCCCTTTCGGTTTCGGTGAGGGTCTCAGCCAGTGAATTCTTAAAGGTCTTGTCTATGGCCTGGGCCACCTCGGCCGCACGGCTCGGATCCGTCACTTCGACTATGTACCAGCCCGCCTGATCGGCCCGGCTGGGGGCCGTCTTTTTCAGCGACTCATTCAAATAGTCCCAGTGGAAAAAGAAGAGCCTTTCGTCAGTGCTCTC
>MGQS01000069.1:337-4432 GCA_001797905.1 Deltaproteobacteria bacterium RBG_16_54_11
TCCACCCCGCGCAACAGCCCCTTCGGTCGGCGAGAAAAGCCGCCTGTTGATCTGGAGGAAAGATGAACTCCGGGTATAATGCCAGGTAGTCTTTCGCATCGATGGCGTAATTGGCAAAGAAGTTCTTCTCGTCGATGTAGATACCTGCAAACCACCTTCCCCACGATAGCTGTCTGACCCCGTCGATCTGTCGAATCTTATCTTTGTGGGAGAGAGGAAGTGGAAAGATAAGGGATATCGCATTTCTGGTGACGAGGCGGCTTGCCGAGGAGGCCTCGGCTCCTGCATACCAGGCGCTGATAAAGGTCCGCAGCAGTCCGAAGGCGAGGATCGCTATGGTGATGCTGAGAATGGTCAGAGCGGTGCGGAGCTTATGGCGAAAGGCATTTCTCAGGAGCAGCTTAAGGAGGTACATTATTCAAGAACCCCTTTTCCAGATGTCGGATCACCTTCGCTCTTTCAGCGGATCGTGGATCATGAGTGACCATGACGATGGTTTTATGAGAATCGCTATTAAGCCTCTCCATCAAATCGAGAACTTCCTTGGCCGAAACCTTATCCAGATCCCCTGTTGGTTCATCGGCAACCAATATGACGGGGTCGGTGACGACGGCGCGGGCAATGGCGACCCGCTGCTGTTCCCCTCCTGAGAGCTGCGTAGGGTAGTGGTCCATTCGTCCCGCAAGGTTGACTACTTGGAGCGCCAGTTCCACATGCTCGGTGCGTTCTCTGCGAGATAGACCGGTGAGTAAGAGGGGAAGCTCAACATTTTCGAAGGCCGTCAGCACCGGAATCAGGTTGTAAAACTGAAAGATGAAACCCACGTTGATCGCCCGCCACGCAGCCAGTTCACTTTCGGAGAGGGAGGTGATATCAATGCCGCCAACCCGGATGGTGCCGCTATCCACGTGATCAAGGGCGGCTATCAGGTTGAGCAGGGTGGTCTTTCCTGAACCGGAAGGCCCCATCAAGGCCAGGAATTCCCCTTCAGCAATATCGAGCGAGATGTCCACCAGCACGGGGATCGTTTGTGTCCCCCTGTGGTAGGCTTTATTCACATGGTCTATCTCGACAATCTTTGTTTTCTTTGCCACTACTGTTCTTCAAGCTTTATTTTTGAGCCATTCTTCAATCGCTCGGAAGGATTCAGCACGACCTTATCTCCGGCCTTCACCCCGTCAAGGACTTCGACCATGTCCCCAATCTTGGCTCCTAAACGCACCTGAGTTTCCGTTGCCCTGTTCCCTTGAATCAGAAATACGCTCTCTTTGCCTTTCCGGCTCACAATAGCCGATTGGCTGGCGGCAATCCGAGGCCGTTGCTCCTCCGGGGTCGCCGGACGGGAAAGAAAAGCCACCTTGGCGCTCATCTCGGGCAGAATGCGGCTGTCTTTATCGAGGAACCGGACCTTGACCGTGACCGTCGCCTTGCTTCGATCGGCAGTGGGGACTATCATGTGGATGACGCCGCGGAACCGCTGCTCCGGCAGGGAATCGAGCTGGATCTCGCAGGGTTGATTAATAGTGATCTGCTGGATATTCGATTCCGATACATCCACCTCGACTTGGAGCGATTCCATGTCCGCGATGGTGATAACTGCCGATTTCGCATTGACAGCTGCCCCAATGGGGGTGACAATATCCCCGAGATCCGCATCCTTGGTCAACACCACCCCGGCAAAGGGGGCCCTGATCAAGGTATATTCCAGCGCGATATTCGCACCATCCAGTGCGGCGAGGCCGGCCTTCACCGTGGCCTCTGCCGCCCCGGTAGCGGCCACCGCCTTTTCGTAACGGGCAAGGACGGTATCATAGGTTGCCCGGGCGATGACGCCTTTTGCAAGCAGTTCCTTATATCGGTTAAACGAAAGGGTTGCCTCCCGAAGTTCGGCCTTTGCCTGTTCAAGGTTCGAACGGGCCGCCTTGACATGAGCATTAGCCTGATCCTTGGCCGCTGTCACGTCTTGACTTTCGAGGCGCGCCACCACCTGGTCTTTCTTTACCCGGTTTCCTTCCTCAACCCCCAGCCAGATGAGACGTCCGGTTACCTTGGAGGCGAGGGCGGACTTGCGCTGAGGGACGACATAGCCACTCGCATTAAGGATGGTAAAGGCCTGAGAGGGATAGATCTGTGTGACCGTAGCTGTCCGGACCTTCATGGTGGGTCTTAGAATGCCCAGTATGATGAGTAACCCTAACAGCAGGCCCATCAGTATCAGCACCGGATAGAAAAACTTTTTTTTCCGTCTCGGCCGAAAGGCCGCTTTGTCCTTATCTATTTTCAGCTTTGAGAGGTCTTCATTTGCCATAGATGGTATGTCTCCTTTATAGACATAAAAAGAAAAAATCTTAGCACATCCGCCTCGGGAGGACAATGGTAAGATGGGAAACCGATTGACGCCGCGCCCATAGCTATAGTATGATATGTAATAAGAGAATGAAAAAAAATAGGAAGGGAAAGGTATCTAAGGTCACAGGGGACCCCCGGAAGGGGGTTTTTGTTGAATCGCATGGGAATACGTGGATGTCTGCCTAAGAGGTAAAAGCATCTTCTCGTTAATCAATAACCGACTGCTTACCAATGCAAGTCCACCAAGGGCCACACATGTGGGTCATCCTGTTCCGAAACCTGCGCTATCCGCGCAAAAAGAGATACCTTGCTGGAGAGAGATCTCATGAACTCCGGTCAAAGAGCTCGTCACGGCAAGAGACAAATGGTCATCGGGGAAGATCTCTACAACCACTTGATAGATATATGGAACAAATTTGGCCATGCAAAGGGGGGAAAGAGCGCGCTGGACCTGATGGGAGAGAGGCTCAAACCGCAGCTTCCCCAGTTTATCACGTCCATTAAGGGGGACGAGGGGATCATGGAGAAGGTGCTATTCGGGGAAGAACCTGAGATGTACCTTCCTTACCACGGCATAAACGTGGCGGCTCTCGTGGTAAAGGTGGCTCTAGGGATGGGTTACAGTGATGATGAGTTAAAGCGGCCGGCCCTGGCAGCCCTCATGCACGATGTGGGGATGGAGAAAATTCCAGCACAGATATGGATAAAGAAGGAAGCCCTCTCTTCCTCAGAAGTGGGTGAGATAAGGAAACATCCCCTCTATGGAGACGAGCTTCTCAAGCCGATAGATGATGTCGCTCAGGTGGTGTTGCAGGAGCATGAGAGGATGGACGGCACCGGCTACCCCCAAGGTCTTGCAGGGAAGGACATCCATGAATTCGCTTACCTCATAGGCATTGCTGACATATACAACAGCCTTATTCACATCCGTCCCTACCGAGAGAAACGGTATTCCTCCTTCGAAGCGATACGGGAGATCGTGACAAAGGAAAAGGAAAGGTTCCCCTCAAGTGTACTCAAGTCTTTGGTTGCCTCTTTCCTCTTCCCGGTGGGGAGCCGCGTGGAGCTGAACAACGGGGAAACAGCAGAGGTGGTAGAGGGAAACATGGCCAGCCCGATGCGCCCTGTAGTGAAGATCACGCACGATAAGAACGATCGAGAATACGACAAACCCAGGGTTGTGGATCTGGATAGAGATCAAAGATTCTTCATTATTAGAAGTCTTTAAGTATTGTGGGGTACACTCTTGCCCTCTTAGTGGGCCTGGAAAAAGGGGAAACAGTGATTGACTCTACCCTTAAAGTATGATAGTAAATAGACAGAATGAAAAATTGGGAAGGGAAAGGTTTGTGAAGTCACAGGGGACCCCCGGAAGGGGGTTTTTTTTGGATCGAATGGGGACACGAGGATGTCAGCCAAAACGGTAAAGGCCATCATCGCCTTGGAGGATGGGAGGGTCTTTGAGGGTAAGGCCTTCGGGGCCAGGGGGGAGCGGTATGGGGAGATCGTCTTCAACACCAGCATGACCGGCTACCAGGAAATCCTGACCGATCCCTCCTACAAAGGGCAGATCGTCACCATGACCTACCCCCTCATCGGCAACTATGGGGTCAACCCCGATGATGTGGAGTCCTCCCGACCCCACGTGGAGGGGTTTGTCGTCCGGGAGTACGTCAGCCACTATAGCAATTGGCGTGCTCAGGGGAGCTTGGAGGCATTCCTGCAGCAGCACAATATTATCGGCGT
>MGQS01000069.1:4584-5741 GCA_001797905.1 Deltaproteobacteria bacterium RBG_16_54_11
AGGAACAATACCGCTGGTCCGCAGCACAGCATGCCCCTGGCTCCTCCGCCTTCAAGGTCGCGGCCATGGACTTCGGCGCCAAGCACAACATCCTGCGTATCTTGGAAGGGCTCGGGTGTGCGGTAACGGTGGTCCCGGCAGCAACCAGCGCCGAGGAGATCCTCAGGCTCAACCCCGATGGGGTCTTCCTCTCCAACGGGCCGGGTGACCCTGCCGGGGTACCCTATGTCGTCGCGGAGGTACGCAAGCTTCTGGGAAAACGCCCGATCTTCGGGATCTGCCTCGGCCACCAGATCCTGGGGCTCGCCTTCGGCGGGCGGACCTTTAAGTTGAAGTTCGGACACCGGGGGGGCAACCAACCGGTCAAGGACCTCCGGACGGGGAAGATCGCCATCACGGCGCAGAACCACGGCTTCTGTGTGGACATCGCCTCGATGAACCAAACAGAGGTGGAGCTGACCCACCTCAACCCCAACGACGGGACCTTGGAGGGGATGCGCCACAAGCAGCTCCCCATCTATTCGGTTCAGTACCATCCTGAGGCTTCCCCCGGCCCTCACGATGCCCAAGGGCTCTTTGAGGGATTCCTCACCATGATGAAGGAGTACCGGGGCGACTGAGATGCCTAAGCGGGACGACATCCACAAGGTCTTGATCATCGGCTCCGGCCCCATCGTCATCAGCCAGGCCTGCGAGTTCGACTACTCCGGAACCCAGGCGTGCAAGGCCCTGCGGGAGGAGGGGTTCTTTGTGATCCTGGTCAACAGCAACCCGGCCACCATCATGACCGATCCGGAGATGGCCCACCGGACCTACATCGAGCCTATCACCCCGGATGTCGTGGCCAAGATCATCGAGCAAGAGCGGCCAGATGCGCTCCTGCCCACCCTGGGGGGGCAGACCGCTTTGAACGTGGCTGTCAAGCTCGCCGAGGGAGGGGTCTTGGATCACTACGGGGTTAAAATGATCGGCGCCAATCAGGAGGCGATCCGCAAGGCCGAGGATCGGGAACTCTTCAAGGAGGCCATGGCACGCATCGGCCTGGACCTGCCCCGCAGCGGTCTTGCCTACGCCATGGAAGAGGCGAGGCAGGTGGCTGAGGAGATCGGGTTTCCGATCATCGTCCGCCCCAGCTTCACCCTGGGGGGTACCGGCGG
>MGQS01000069.1:5759-6356 GCA_001797905.1 Deltaproteobacteria bacterium RBG_16_54_11
GAGTTTGACGCCATCGCCGCACGGGGGCTGCAGAGCAGCATGATCAGCGAGATCCTCATCGAAGAATCGGTGATCGGCTGGAAGGAGTACGAACTGGAGGTGATGCGGGATCTCAAAGACAACGTCGTCATCATCTGCTCCATCGAGAACTTCGACCCCATGGGGGTCCACACCGGCGACTCCATCACCGTGGCCCCTGCCCAGACCCTTACCGACAAGGAATATCAGTTGATGCGTGATGCCGCCATCGCCGTCATCAGGGAGATCGGGGTGGAGACCGGCGGGTCCAACATCCAGTTTGCCGTCGATCCCAGTAATGGGAGGATGGTGATCATCGAGATGAATCCCCGGGTCTCACGCAGCTCTGCCCTGGCCTCCAAGGCCACGGGGTTCCCCATCGCCAAGATGGCCACGAAGCTCGCCATCGGTTACACCCTGGACGAGATCCCCAACGATATCACCACAAAAACCCCGGCCTCCTTCGAACCGACCATCGACTACTGCGTGGTGAAGATCCCCCGGTTCGCCTTTGAGAAATTCCCCGGCGCCGATCCAACCCTTGGTATCTCCATGAAGTCGGTGGGTGAGACCATGGCC
>MGQS01000070.1:0-226 GCA_001797905.1 Deltaproteobacteria bacterium RBG_16_54_11
CCCTTGGGCACGTATTCAATCTTATCCAGCTTCACGCGGCAGACCTGCGGGAATCGCTCGGACACGAGGATTGAAAGCCGGGCTGTGTCGATGGACGCATCTGCTAACTCGATTTTCGCGACAAGCTCGTCCCGCTCGCCGGTGCGGCTGACAACCAATTGAAACTGGGCAATCTGATCGAATTCGGCGATTACCTGTTCCGCTTGCTTGGCTATGACGAACATGC
>MGQS01000070.1:508-779 GCA_001797905.1 Deltaproteobacteria bacterium RBG_16_54_11
CGGTCACGGCATAACATTGGTACGTGTCAATGCCGTATCTCTCTTCAAGCTCCTTTCTGAGAGCAGGACCCAGCATCTCGCCGGTAAACCAGGCGCGCTTGAGGGCGAATGCACGGCGAAAATCATGACCCATCTCCTCTGCCCGCTTGATGATGCTCATCAAGAAACTGGGCATGCCGGTATATCCGGTAACCTTCAAATCGAGCATCGTCTTGATCTGCGCATCGGTATTCCCCACACCGGTGGGAACCACCGTCGCCCCGCAGGCCCG
>MGQS01000070.1:893-984 GCA_001797905.1 Deltaproteobacteria bacterium RBG_16_54_11
GCCCTCAATCTGATGAGGTCCATAGATGGGGCCAGGGGTAATGAAGACCCGGTCGACCTCTTCCAGGGGAACAGCCAAAAAACCACCATAG
>MGQS01000070.1:1135-1628 GCA_001797905.1 Deltaproteobacteria bacterium RBG_16_54_11
TGATCTCTCGCAACCCCTTGCTCTGATATCGCTCCCTTGCCTCAAGGGTCATCCCCTCCAATGCATCAAAAAAGCCGCCTTTTTTTGCCTTGGACATGATAAATCCTCCTGCCTGCCAACGTTTTTATTTCAGGAGTAAAGCATGTGCGCCCCATTCTAAACCTTCTCTCATAAAAAGCATAGAGCACCATACGCATCTTCATCGGGTAGCTACTCAATGAGGAATCACCAACCCTCTTCGCGATTATTGACGAACTCTGCGAGAGATGCTATGAGGAGGCGATCCTTCGACGGGAATCCCACTAAGGCGGGAAGAATCTCTTCTCTGTCGCGTTGCGACATCCCGAATTCCCTGATTTATAGATAAGGGGTGCGGGATTTACCCTCTCCCCTAACAATTGGGGGAGAGGAATATAATATAAGTGGAGGTTTATTTTCTAGTCAAGGCTGAGGAGATACGGCAATGGAAGAGAAGGCGCTGATAGAAAATCCC
>MGQS01000070.1:1647-5575 GCA_001797905.1 Deltaproteobacteria bacterium RBG_16_54_11
CCATGCAGATTGAGGGGAAGGAAATGATCGGGATCAAAGACCCGGCGGGGATCTCGCCCGAAATCGTCTTCGTCTCTCACGAGACCCTTTTCCTCATCTCCCTCATGGATGGGACCAATACCCTGCGCGATTTGCAGGCGGCCTATCTGCGCAGATATGGCGCCCTCCTCTTCACGGATAAAATTGAGGACCTTATCGAGCAACTGAACTCCCGCCATCTCCTGGAAAACCGCCAATTTCAGGACCACCTGCGTAAGATTCGCGAGGATTTCAAAAACGCGGAAACGAGAGAGGCCGCCTTTGCCGGCAAGGGATATGAGGCGGACCCTGAGCAGCTGAAGGCTACAATCCGGGGGTACTTTACGGAAAAGGGTGGTCCGGGCCTTCCCGCAGA
This sequence comes from Deltaproteobacteria bacterium RBG_16_54_11, assembly GCA_001797905.1. Lineage (GTDB taxonomy): Bacteria > Desulfobacterota > B13-G15 > B13-G15 > RBG-16-54-18 > RBG-16-54-11. The sequence goes on from MGQS01000070.1 coordinate 2,042, forward strand.
GGAAGGCATAAAGAGCGCAATTAAAGGGATCGTGGCCCCGCACATAGACCTTGCCCGGGGAGGGCAGTGCTATGCCCACGCCTATAAGGCCCTGGGGGAATCCCTGAAGGCATCTTCTGGCGCGGACCTCTATATCATCCTCGGCACCTGCCATACCCCTATGCAGAACGCCTTTGCCTTCACCCTGAAGTCATTCATGACCCCTTTGGGGCGGGTCGAGACCCACAAGGAACTTATTGCGGATATCGCTTGTCAACTCCCCTTTGACCCCTTGCTCGACGAGTTCTGCCACCGCAACGAGCATACCATCGAGTTCCAGGTCATCTTCCTCCAATATCTTCTGGGAAAAAGAGAGTTCACGATCTTCCCCATCCTGTGCAACTCCTTTCACGAGCAGATCCGGCAGGGGATCTCCCCGATGCAAGACCCCATCTATAACGAAGCCATTGCCCTCCTGGCCGAGCGATGCGCCCAACTCGACAAGGTATGCCTGGTGGCCAGCGCCGATCTGGCCCACGTCGGGCCCCAGTTCGGCCATCAAGAGACAGTCACCCCCGGGGTCCTGGCGGAGGTCAGGGCAAAAGATCTCGAGATGTTAGGCTATGTGCAAGAGCTCAAGGCAGAGGAGTTCTACCAATTCATCCTCCGCGAGAAGGACAGGAGAAACATCTGCGGCCTGCCGCCCCTGTATGCCCTGATGCATCTGATACAGGCTCAAAAAGCCGAAGGTGACCTGACCAAAGGGTCACCATCGGCTTTGGTCAGGGGACACCTATTACATTATCAACAGTGGCATGATTCCCAGGGCAAGGGGGCAGTTACCTTCGCCGGCATGGCCTTCACCTGAGAGCTAAGGATAAAGAACTCAGGCAATCTGCTCAGAAAATAGGTTTATAAAATCCCTCCCCACCTCCCTTTATAAAAAAGGCCGGAGGTGGCTCTTTAGCCAGAGGGGTTCATCCCCCTTTCGCAAACCGAAGGTGACCCTTTGGTCAGGGGGATTGAGGGGGATTTATCCCGTCAAGGCGGCATTCCCGCAGAAGGGCCACCTCCGGCCATCCCCCCTTTGCGAAAGGGGGGAAAAGGGGGATTGCCGCCAGAGGATTGCCATGAAGATATCACCTGACCTGTGGGAGGCTGCTCAGGACCTCCGCTTTCTCCTGAACCGGGGCTATCCCAGGGATGCCTCCCTGCAATTGGCCGGCAACCGATACAACCTTGATCGCGACCATCGGCACCTCTTGCGCAGGGGGGTGTTCGCCTCCTCCGTAGTCGAACAGAGGAGGAACAAAAAGGTCTCCCTGGAGGAGATCAGGGGCAAGGCATTGGCCATCGATGGCTACAACTGCCTTATTACCCTGGAGAGCGCCCTGAAGGCAAAGGCCGTCTTGCTGAGCGATGATGCCTTTATCAGGGACATCTCCGGGGTCTCCGGCGGATACAAGGAGACCCAGCAGACAAAGCAGGCCTTGGGCTTGATCATCGATTTGCTCCTCACCGCCGGACCAGCTGAGATCCTTTTCCTCCTCGACGCACCTATCAGCGGGAGCGGTGAACTGGCTGCCCGGATCAGGGGGCTGATGAAGGAACGTGAGCTTTCGGGAGACGCCTTGGCAGTCAAGGTCCCGGAACGGATGATGGCCGGATATAAGGGGATCATCGCCACCAGCGATACCGCCCTCATCGATCAGAGCGAACGGGTCTTTGATTTGGCAGGACATCTTATCATTGAGCAATTAAAAATACCGTACATAGACCTAAATAAAAAAGGCGATAAAGATGCTGCGTCTCACCGTTAACATTTGTCTGAAAAACTAACTTTCCAATCCCCCCTTGCCCCCCTTTAGCAAAGGGGGGTTGGGGAGATTTATTCCGCCATGAGCGGCATTGATCCCTAAAACCCTCCTCCTTCGTTGCATGCCCCGGGGATCCTCAGGGCCAATCCCTCCTTGCAGCTTGATCCCATCATTGTTATATTCCCTAGTTAGTCTAAGGAAGCGGCCATGTGGTCTTTATTAGAGATATTTGTAACCTCCTTTGGGGTCGGGCTCTCCGGGGCCTTGATGCCGGGACCGGTGCTCACGGTGACCATTGCCGAGGCCACAAGGCGCGGATTTTGGGCAGGCCCTCTTATCGTCTTGGGCCATGGGATTATCGAATTCTCCCTGTTTATCGCCCTAGTCCTGGGGCTGGGGTCGCTGCTCAAACACAACCTCGTCTTCGGCATCGTGGGGATCGGCGGGGCGATGGTCCTCATCTGGATGGGGGTGGGCATGATGCGGGGGTTAAAGGAGGCTACCTTAAAACTTGAGCTCAAAGAGGGGGAACGCAGCAGACCCGTTCTCGCCGGTCTCCTGACCAGCGTATCCAACCCATACTTCATCATCTGGTGGGCGACCATCGGTCTCTGGTATATCGCCCTGTCCCAGCGGCAGGGGATCATGGGTCTCGGCTCCTTCTATACAGGCCACATCATGGCTGATTGCGTCTGGTACTTCTCCGTCGCCGCGGCCATAACCGTGGGGAAAAAGATCATGAATGACCGGACCTACCGCTGGCTCATCGGCATATGTGGGGTCTTTCTCATGGCCCTGGGGCTCTACTTTGGATCGACAGGGATTAAAGCGTTGATGTAGGTTTGAATCCCGCATTATGTCGCACAGCGACATCTCCCGTTTACTCCCCTACCTTTCAGAGTCTTAATGAGGGGATGCCGCAGAGTGGCAGGGACCCCGTCGTCCACAAAAATCATATTGAGGTGCGGGGCTGTCATTCAGATTTTGCCGCCTTGCGGCATGATGTCCTTAAAAGATTTAAAGGAGCATCATTATACAAATTGTCCCGCTCCGCTTTCATAGAAATCTTAAGGATGGGATGTCGCTGTGCGACAGAGCGGGTCTTAAGGAGGTTTTTGTGATACTGAAGATGTTGGTAGTCGGACCTATTCAGGCGAACTGTTATATCCTCGGCTGCGAGCGGACCAAGCAGGCGGCAATCATCGATCCCGGCGGGGATGTGGACACCATCCTGATGGCCCTGGCCAAGGACAAGCTGAGCCTGGTCTATATCATCAACACCCACGGGCACTTCGACCACACCGGCGGAAACAAGCCCCTCAAGGCGGCAACCAATGCCGAGCTTTTGATCCACCGCGCCGATGCCCCTATGATTATGCATCAGGAACAGGGAGGAGCGATGTGGGGAATGGAGATTCAAAATTCCCCTCCCCCGAATCGTTATATCGATGAAGGGGATATCATCACCTTCGGGGATATCTCGCTGAAGGTCCTCCACACACCCGGGCACTCTCCCGGCGGGATCTCCCTGGTCACCGATAAGACGGTCTTTGTCGGGGATACCCTCTTCGCCGGCTCCATCGGCAGGACCGACTTTCCCGGAGGGGATTACGAAGGGCTCCTCCACAATGTCCGGACCAAGATCTTCACCCTTGGGGACGATGTGGTGGTCTATCCCGGGCATGGACCTGAGACCACGGTGGGACGGGAAAGGCAGTACAACCCCTTTTTCGCCGAT
>MGQS01000070.1:5636-5719 GCA_001797905.1 Deltaproteobacteria bacterium RBG_16_54_11
TTCTCAATTGCTCAGAAATTGGGTTTCAAAAATTTTTCACCACTGGCCAAAGCCGACGGTGACCCTTTGGTCAGGCCACCTCC
>MGQS01000071.1:0-1493 GCA_001797905.1 Deltaproteobacteria bacterium RBG_16_54_11
AATCGTCCTGGCGAAAAAGGGGACCGGGCTTGTCTGCAAGTCATGCAAACTCGTCTACCCTATCAAGGACGACATCCCGGTGATGCTCATCGACGAGGCCCTTCCCTATAAGGAGAAGGATTGACGGAGGTAAGGGTATCTTTTCCGACCCGGGACGGCTTGCAGTTGGAGGGACTCCTCTCCAGGGGAGAGGAAGGAGGGCGCGGGTGCATCATCCTCTGCCATCCCCATCCCCTCTATGGCGGCGATATGTATAACAATGTTGTCGGGGCCTTGCAGGGCGCTCTCGCTTGCAAGGGGTTTTCTACCCTCCGCTTTAACTTCCGCGGGGTGGGGGGGAGTGAGGGTTGTTATGGCGAGGGTGCAGCAGAGGTGGAGGATGTGCAGGCAGCCGTGGCATTCGGTGCCGGGGAGGGTGATGGCCCTCTCTATCTGGCGGGTTACTCCTTCGGGGCGTATGCAGGGGTGCGGGGTGTTGCGGCGGATGACCGGGTCAAGGCCCTCGCTTGTATCTCGCCGCCAATGGCCATATACGATTTTGCCCCGCTCAGAGAGGAGCGGAGGCCGAAGCTCATCGTCGCCGGCAAGCGGGATCTCATCTGTCCGGTAGCCCCGTTGGAAAAGCTTTTTGTCTCCCTTCCCCAACCTAAGGCGCTCCACATCGTCGACGAGGCCGATCATTTCTGGTGGGGGATCGAAGAACAAGTCGCGGACTACGTAATCGATTTTCTCCAGGGTCTGTGACGGGGATAGAAGATCCCGGCAATCCACCACCCCCATCGATACATGAGGCTATGCCACCAATATCGCTCTGCAAAGCGTTTCAGGTAGGGACGGATCGCTTGATCACGCGCGGCATAGGCATGGCAGAATATCCTTTTATCGTTCTCAGTCAGGGCAAGCCCAAGCCTCTTGAGTTTTTCCGCCGACCTGTCCAGCCTCTGGAGGTTTTTCATCCTTCGTGAGGGGCTCAGACGGGAGCAGACCGTGGATTTGTCAAAATCTATGAGATAGACCTTTATCCTCTTTCCTTCCTCGACCAGGAAGTTCTTCAGGTGCAGGTCGGCGTGATATATCCCCTTCTGGTGTATCTTTCGCGCTGCCTCAGCGGCCTGCTCGATGACCTGATGTCTCTTTGTCCCCGCGGGCTGCCGGTCGAGGTAGTGGATCAGATCTAAGGTTGCGGGGAGATATTCGGTGATGAGGTATCCCCTATACCAGCCCCCCCAGTCCCTCTGCCTGATGGCTGCCAGGATCTTCAGGGTGGGTACGCCGGCTGACCTCGCCTCCTCGGTGACAACGAGCTCTTGAAAAGGGCGGTTGCCGAAGAAGAAGAGGTCGCCGGTCAAGCGACGCAGCAGCCCTCCGTGCCGATATCTTCTGATGGCTACTGCACCCCCGGGCCCCTTGCTGATGAGCACCTCACCCCTTCCGATCAGATGGCTTGGTTGAGAGGCCCTTTTCCAGAGCCCTGCGGGGTCCAGAAGCCCCTG
>MGQS01000071.1:1524-9553 GCA_001797905.1 Deltaproteobacteria bacterium RBG_16_54_11
AAGATCTCTTCCCCCCCCTCTCGCCGGAACTGATAGCCCGCAGGGGGGGTGAACCTTGCCTTTAACATAGCCTTCCGGATTACGGGTTCTCTTGGTTTTGGGCCTGCATGAGGGAAGCGCCTCTGCCCTCTGACCGTCTTTTTATACCCCTGCTCCCTTCCTCTTGTCCCGCTCTTTCGATCTGGTGTAGATCACCTGGTACTGATCCTCGAACCCCTTGAAACAGATCATACACTCTGCGCACCCTTCACGATCCTTATCCCGCTCTTCCACCGTGGAAAGGGGCTCTCGATGTACCTCGAAGCCGGTCTCCTCGTACATCGCGGCCATCTCGCTCAATCTGGGCTCTGCGGCGACAAACCGTCTCTGCCAACCCTGTGCAATGAGTTCTTCTTCCCTCTCGGTCATGCCAGCTCCTCACTACCCTCATGCCAGCAGAGGGGCACAACGAAGGATGACAATATCGTCTACCCCCTCTCACGCTGGCGGGAGAGGGTCGGGGTGAGGCCGAAGCCGAAGGTGACCCCTTGGCCAGTGGCCCTTTGGCCAGTGGATATGACCGTAACTTTCCCCCTCACCTTAGTCCTCTCCCCACCCCGGCTCTCTGCCATAGTTCGGGACGGAAGTGGGGAGAGGAAATTGTAAGGATTATGTTCCATATAAAACAGGATCTTCTTCAAAAAGTTTATGCGTCATGTTTTTACCTCGATATATCGCTCGGCAGCGGCGGCGGCCAGGGCGCCGTCACCGACAGCGGTGGTGATCTGCCGCAATCCCTTCTTTCTCACATCGCCGGCTGCGAATATCCCGGCCACTGAGGTAGCGCAGTCCTGATCGGTGATGATATAACCTATATCGTCCAATGCGAGCACACCGCGGACAAGATCCGTATTCGGTCTCTGGCCGACGGCGATAAAGGCCCCGCTGACGGCCAGCTCTTTTTGTTCGGCATCCTTGAGGTTTTCCAGTAGGAGGGTCTTTACCACCCCTTCTCCCCTGATCTCTTTGACTACGGTATGCAAGAGGAACTCGATCTTGGGTTCCTCCAAGGCCTTGCGCTGGAGGATCTTTTGCGCCCTCAGCTGATCGCGGCGGTGTATCACGTATACCTTCCGGGCGAGCCTGCCGAGGTAGAGGGCATCCTCGAGCGCGGTATCTCCTCCTCCTACAACGGCGACTGCTTGGTCTTTGAAGAAGGCGCCGTCGCAGGTGGCGCAATAGGAGATACCTTTTCCGGTAAATTCCTCCTCGCCGGGTATCCCTAGTTTTTGCCACTGGGCGCCGGTGGCGATGATAAGTGCCGAGGCTGAGAATCGCTTTTCACCCGCATGGACTACTTTCTTTTCTCCCGCCGCTTCCACCCTGTCCACTGCGGTGAACTGCTGAATCTCCAGGCCGAACCTGGTCGCCTGTTGGGTAAACCGCTCAATCAGCTCCCTGCCGGCGATGCCGTCGGGAAAACCCGGATAGTTCTCAATCCTCTCCGTCATATAGGCCTGCCCGCTCGGGATCATGGACTCCAAAAGGATGGTTTTGAGCTGAGCCCGGGAGGCATAGAGGCCCGCTGTCAGCCCTGCCGCCCCCCCTCCGATGATAATCACATGATAGTCATCCATGATGTATTACCCTCCCCCATAACCGTTCGGGATTCTTTTATTTCTTGAATCTAACCACAAGCTTATTCACGTGCTCTATATCTATCACACTCTATAACCATTCGCCACCAATCTCTTCAAGGGCAGTTATTGTCGTTCTTGTCATTCGCGTCCCCTGGCAAACTTGACAGGGAGGGTCGATAGTATAAACTAGCCCTCAGAGAAGGCTTCTCCGAGGGGAGGAGAGGGTGATGATAAGAAAGAAAATTGTCAAGGATCTCATAAAGATAGTAGGAAAAGTGGATGTCCTCACTGAGAAAGAGGACCTTGTCGCCTATTCGTACGATGGGACGACCTCGTGGGTCCATGAGCCGGACGTGGTGGTCTTCCCCACAAGTGCCCGGGAGATATCAAAGATACTGAAGCTCGCCGATAAAGAGCGGATAGCCGTTACCCCCCGCGGGGCAGGGACCAACGTGAGCGGCGGCTCGATTCCCATACAAGGAGGGATTGTCCTTTGCTCCACCAAGATGAATAAGATCCTCGGCATCGACAAGGAGAATCTCACGGCAACGGTGGAGCCGGGGGTGGTCTTGATGGACCTGAACACCGCCCTGGCCAAAGAGGGCCTCTTTTTTCCCCCTGACCCGCAGAGCTTTCTCGGGGCCACCATGGGAGGCATCATCGCGGAGAATGCCGGAGGACCCGCATGCGTCAAATATGGGGTAACGAAACAGTACGTCTTGGGTCTTGAGGTGGTCCTGCCCAGGGGTGACATCATCGACGTCGGCTCGCAAACCATGAAGAACGTGGTCGGGTATGATCTTACCATGCTCTTTACCGGCTCGGAGGGCACCCTCGGTATCATCAGCAAGGCAATCCTGGCAGTCAAACCCCTGCCGCAAGCCACGAAGACCATCGTGGCGGCGTTCGATGATGTGGCTGTTGCCGGCGAGAGCGTACATCATATCCTCTCCAGCGGGGTCATACCCTCCAAGATAGAGCTCCTGGATAATTGGGTGATAAACAGCATCGAGCGGCTCCAGCCCATAGGACTGCCCAAAGATGCCGAGGCGCTCCTGTTGTTCGAGGTGGACGGGGTCCCCGAAGCGGTGGAGAAGGATGCCGAGCGGATCGAGGGCCTTTGCAAAAGGCATGGTGCCAAAGAAATCAGGATCGCCAAGGACAAGGCTGAGGCTGACCGCTATTGGCTGGCCCGCAGGGCGGGCTTTGCTGCCCTCTTCAGCGCGGGTCCTACCATCATGGCCGAAGATGTGACCGTTCCCCGGAACAAGATCCCCGATCTCATCAGACGGGTCAGGGAAATTTGCGAGCCGCGGGGGATCGAATACACCGTTATCGGGCATGCGGGTGACGGCAACCTCCACCCAAGCCTGGTGACGGATAAAAAGAATAAAGAACATTTTAAAAAGGCCCAAGAAGCCATGGACATGATTATCGAATCCGCCGTGGCGCTGGGCGGGGTGGTGTCGGGGGAACACGGCATCGGTCTTGAGAAGAAGCGGTTCTTGATGAAGACGGTGCCGCCGATGGCGCTGGAGATTATGAAGGGCATCAAGCGGCTCGTCGATCCCAACAATATCCTCAATCCCGGCAAGATCTGGGAGGAGTGAGCGGCATAATCCTTGGTGTCGGATGGACTAAGGGGTGGATGATATCTTTTACAATAAAGAGGACGTAGTATGACTGCCAGTAAATGGATGCATATTGGGACCCTTCTGAAGATGCAGGCAAGCAACTATCCGGACAAACTGGGATGCCAGGATAAGCACAGGGGTCTTACGTTCAAGGAGTGGAACGCACGGAGCTGTCGGCTCGCTCATGCCCTTGCCAAGATTGAGGTGGGGTATCAGGAGCGTTTTGCCATACTCGCCTACAATCGGGTCGAGTGGCTGGAGATTTATGGATGCTGCGGCAAGGGCGGCCAGGTTATGGTCCCGATTATGTTTCGTCTCTCACCTCCTGAGATCGAATATATCGTCAATCACTCCGACAGCAAGGCGTTCATCGTGGAAAAACCCTTTATTGATACCGTCAACCGCATTCGCGATAAGCTTCCCACCATACCCAAGGATAATTATATATACCTCGGGGAGGGAAAGGCACCTGACGGCTACGTCGGCTACGAAGAATTCTTGTCCAGCGCCTCTTGTGAAGAGCCCGATCTCATGGTGGATGCCGGTCACCTGTGGACTATTATGTATACCTCCGGCACGACGGGGCGCCCCAAGGGGGTGGTCAGAAGCCATGAGAGCTACATCGCCGAGTACCTGCTTGATATAGCCAGCATGGCAGTGCTCCCCACGGACAAGGCGCTACTGGTGATGCCGATGTGCCACGTCAACTCCATCTTCTTTTTCGGTCCTTACACCATGGTCGGCGCGCCGGTGATGGTCTACAATATGGTCAGCTTCGATCCGGAGGATCTCTTGAAAACTATTGCCGGGTACAAGATCACCTTTACCTCCCTGGTGCCCACACACTACATCATGATGCTGGCCCTGCCCGATAAGGTAAAAAAGAAGTACGATGTGAGCAGCATCCGGCAATTGCTCATCTCATCGGCGCCGGCCCGGAAGGATCTGAAGATGGCGATCATGGACTATTTCAAGAACGCCGAGCTCTGGGAGGCCTATGGATCGACCGAGGCCGGTATGGTGACGCTGTTGCGTCCTGAGGATCAGTTCAAGAAGCTCGGCTCCATCGGAAAGGAGATCTTCGGGATCGACAGGATCAAGATTCTCGATGAAGAGGGCAAAGAAGTGCCCGATGGCGAGGTCGGTGAGCTCTATTCCCGCACACCCCAGGTTTTTACCGAATATTGGAAGGATCCCGAAAAGACGAAAGAGGCCTTCCAAGGCGAGTGGTTTTCCGCCGGCGATATGTGCACGAGGGATGAGGATGGATATTACTATCTCCTCGATCGGAAGGCCAACATGATCATAACCGGTGGCGAGAACGTCTACCCCTCGGAGGTGGAGGGCGCGGTTGGGGCCCACGAAGCGGTACAAGATGTGGCTGTCATTGGGGTGCCTGATGAAAAGTGGGGTGAAGCAATCAAGGCAGTAGTGGTGTTGCACAAGAACTACGAACCGAGCGACCAATTGGCTCAGGAGATCATGGAGTTCTGCAAGGGACGGATTGCGGGCTACAAACGTCCCAAGTCCCTGGACTTTATCAAGGACGAAGAGATGCCGCGTACCGGCACCGGTAAGGTCCTTCATCGAATCGTGCGGGAGAGGTATGCAAAATGGAGTGATGAATAATAGCTGTCGAGAACGAGATACAGCATGTGTGGTGGGCCCTGCATCCCTACGGGGCCCTTCGTGTATGAATAGATCTGCACGCTATTTCAAGACAATCTCTCATGATGGGTTCGCCACCCTCTGGCTAAACCGAAGGTGACCCTTTGGTCGGAGCCACCTTTGACCAAAGGGTCACCTTCGGCGGAAATTCCGCTTTTGCGGAAAAAATCGATAATCCCCCCTTCACCCCCCTGGCCAAAGGGCCACCGTCGGTTTTAGAAAAGGTCCCGCCCTGCTATACAAAAATCAGAGAAGTCGGGATGTATCGCTATGCGATACAGGGGATGGGGGGATTTGAAACTTATTTTCTTGGCAACTGTGAGAAAATGATCTATTCGCTCGGACACGAGGGATTGCTTTTTAAGACGGTTTTGTTTATCATCCTTTTGATCCGGGGTTTTTATCGATGAGGAGATTATGAAGAAGGTTTTAATCGTAGGGGCGCTGGGAATGCTCGGACACGATCTCCTGAAGGTCTTCGCGAAGGGATACGAGGTGATCGGGGTGGACAAGGAGGAGGTGGACATCACCCGCCAGGGAGCAACACTAAAGATTGTCAAGGAGATTGCCCCGACCGTAGTTATCAATGCCGCCGGCTACACCGATGTCGATGGGTGTGAAAAGAAGATGCGCAAGGCCTTTGCCGTTAACGGTGAGGGTGCCAGGAATCTGGCGAAGGGGTGCCGCGATAACGGCGCAAAATTAGTCTACATCAGCACCGATTACATATTCGATGGGGAAAAGAAGACCCCGTACCGTGAGAGCGACACTCCCAACCCGCTTAATATATACGGCGAGAGCAAACTGATGGGCGAGCGCTATATCGAGGACCTGCTGGACGACTTTCTCATCGTCAGGACACAATGGCTCTACGGGCAGCATGGCCGTAATTTTGTCGAGACCATCCTCGCCTTGGCCCGTGAGAGGGATATCATCGAAGTGGTGCACGATCAGAAGGGCTCCCCCACCTATACGGCTGATCTGAGCAAGGTCATCGTTGCCCTCATACGCAAAGATCTTAAGGGTACGTTTCACGTCAGTAATAAGGGGTCTTGCTCGTGGTATGATTTCGCCCTGGAGAGCGTGCGGTTGGCAGGCGTGTCGGGCGTGAAGATCGTACCTGTTTCTTCAGCGGATCTCAATCGCCCGGCCAAGAGGCCGCTCTATTCCGTCTTCAATTGTCAGAGGCTTGAGCAGGAGGCGGATATCGAGATGAGGCCCTGGCAAACGGCCTTGCAAGATTATTTTGATCGCAGGGGGAATAGATGAAGATCTGCATGATCGGGAGCGGCTATGTGGGCTTGGTAACCGGTGTCTGTCTGGCTGAGTTCGGGATGGAGATCATCTGTGTCGACACAGACAAGACCAAGATAGAGATGATGCGGAAGGGAGCAAGCCCTTTTTATGAGCCTGGCCTGGCTGATTTGATAGAGAAAAACATGAAGGAGGGGAGACTCACCTTCAGCACCGATACGCGAAAGGGGGTCGTAGCCAGCTCGGTGATCTTCATAGCGGTGGGCACCCCTGCCAACAAGGATGGCTCGCCCGATCTGTCTCAGATAGAGGCGGCTGTGCGGGAAGTCGCCGGGTCTATGAATGAATATAAGATCATCGTCCTCAAGAGCACCGTCCCCGTAGGAACCGGCAAGTGGGCCAAGGGCGTGATAGAGGAAGAGGTCAAGGGCGCTTGCACCTTTGACCTGGTCTCCAATCCAGAATTTCTGCGCGAAGGGGCGGCAGTAGAAGACTTCTTCAGGCCCGATCGCGTCGTCATCGGAGCTGAGAGCGAGCGGGCCATAGAGGCAATGAAGGAGATCTATAGTGCGCTCTACCTCATCGAGGCCCCCTTTGTCATCACGTCGATCGAGACGGCCGAGCTGATCAAGTATGCCTCCAATGCCTTTTTGGCCACGAAGGTCTCTTTCATCAACGAGATAGCCAACCTCTGTGAGCACGTGGGAGCGGATGTCCACGATGTGTCACGAGCCATGGGCCTCGACGGGAGGATCGGGCGCAAGTTCCTTCACCCGGGCCCTGGTTTCGGAGGGTCGTGTTTCCCCAAGGACACCCATGCCCTGGTCCATATCGGGAGAAAATACGACTGCGATATGGAGATCGTCCAATCCACCATCAGGGTCAATGAGAGGCAAAAAGAAAGGATGATCAAGAAGATCGAAGGGATGATGAGGGACGTACGGGGCAAGACCATCGGCGTTCTGGGCCTTGCCTTCAAGCCCAATACCGACGATATGCGCGAGGCCTCCTCCATTTCCATCATCCAGGGGCTGCAGAAGAAAGGGGCGCGGATCAAGGCCTATGATCCGGAGGCCATGGAAGAGGCAAAAAAGATCTTGCAGGATGTGATCTACTGCACCGGGCCCTACGAGGCGGCCGAGGGGAGCCATGCCCTGGTATTGGTCACCGAGTGGAACCAGTTTCGCCTCCTGGACCTCAAACGGATCAAGGGATTGTTGCAGGAGCCGGTCTTTATTGATTTACGCAATGTCTACGAACCTCTCCATATGCGGGAGCTGGGATTTCGGTACTGCGGGGTGGGGAGGTAATGGATTGGATCTTTGTGGGTGACGCCCACTTCGCCGCCGGGGATAGGGGGCGGCGGGAGCACCTCTCCCGGTTCATCAAAAAAAACCTGCACACACTGCATACGCTGGTCATCATGGGGGACTTCTTCGACTTTTGGTTTGGCTTTCGCAATCTCTCATCCCTGAAAAGAGAGTATGGTGATATCCTCGATCTTTTGGAGGATCTCAGGGCAGCCGGCGTCAAGGTGATCTATCTGGAGGGGAACCACGACTTCTCCTTGGGATCGTATATGAGCGAGCGTTTGGGGATAAAGGTCTATGATCGCTCGGCGGAGATAGAGCTCGACGGCAGGCGGATCTACCTGGCACATGGGGATAGGGTCTTGCCGACGCTGGACCATTGGATACTTACGTTGCTCTTGCGGAACAGGGTCACCTATCTGCTGATATCCTTGCTGGGCCCCCGCATTGTCATGGACATTGCCCGGCGATGGAGCGCAGGGAGCAGGGGGAGAAACATGGAGCGCTCCCCTGAGGTCATCGCGCGGCTGAAGAGGTTTGCACG
>MGQS01000071.1:9674-24114 GCA_001797905.1 Deltaproteobacteria bacterium RBG_16_54_11
GATTTTTCCTATTTGAGGTATAACGATAAAAAAGGATTCTCTCTCGAATACTACGCGATGAGTAGGGAAGGGGAACGTTAGAACGGATGGAATTAGTCACGCTGGTCAACAACGTTCCCCCGAACCTCCTCCTGAAATCTTTTAAAATCTAAAATCGCAGGAGGGAGCCGGGAAGTCTAGGAGGTAGGAGGGAAGACATGCAAGAGCTTTTTTGGGAGATTTTTTTTATTTTCCTACTTATCCTCTGTAACGGTTATCTTGCCGGGGTAGAGATCGCAGTGGTGACGGCAAGAAAAAGTCATATTAAACAGATGGTTGAAAAGGGAAAGAAAAATGCGGAGGTATTTCTAAGGTTCAAAGAAGAACCGGATCGATTTCTTGCTACGATCCAAATTGGCATCACTGTCGGCGGTGTCCTTGCCTCTGCTATCGGGGGTGCGGCTGCGATCGAGGTCATCAAACCCGCCATTCAGGAGATCCCCGTCAGGCTCATCTCGGCTGCTGCCGAGCCTATCGCCTTAGGAATTGTTGTGGCCATCATTACCTATTTCTCTCTGATATTCGGGGAACTGGTGCCGAAGTCGATCGCATTGATGTACCCCGAGGCAATCGGGCTTTGGACAGCAAGGTCAATTGACGCGTTCTCAAAGATCGCATCCATATTCGTTAAAGCTCTCACCTTCAGCACAGCCATCGTGCTCAGCCCCTTTGGCAGCAAGCCGTTTACCGAGAGGGCCTCTGTGACAGAAGAAGAGGTGAAGATGTTGATTAAAGAGGGTAGGAAACACGGTGTTTTTGAGCCCACAGAGGAAAGGATTCTCCAAAGTGTTTTTGAATTTACGGACATGTCGGTAAAGGAGGTGATGGTTCCATCTACGCAGATGGTAACAATACAGGTTGATCAGACACTGAAAGAAACCATATCACTCATTGAGGAGGAGCAGTTCTCCCGCTATCCTGTCTTCGGCAAGGAGCTGAACGACATAAGAGGGATTCTTTATGCAAAAGACTTCCTCACCATCCTTGCAAAAACAGGGCAGGCCGATATCAGGAAAATCCTCAAGCCCCCTTTTTTTGTCCCGGAAACGATGAAAATAAGCCTGCTTCTGAGAGAGATGCAAAAGAAGAGAATTCACGTGGCCCTGGTGGTAGATGAGCATGGCGGGATCGCAGGTTTGGTGACGATTGAGGATTTAATCGAAGAGATCGTAGGAGAAATCAGAGATGAACACGATGTGGAGAGCCCCGTAGTCCAAGCCACGGACGGAGCCATGTTCATTGATTCATCGATCAGCCTGAGGGATTTAAGGGAAGACTATCACGTGGTGCTTCCCGAATCGTCTGAATATGAAACCCTGGGTGGATTTCTCTTAGCGGCATTACAAAAGATTCCGCACGTCGGGGATGTCGTCGTCGTAGATGGGAAACGAATAACCATTGTGGGAATGATAGGGCAAAGAATTTCAAAAGTAAAGTTAGAAAAATTTCCTCCTGAAACCGCCGGAGAAAAGGCATCTTCATAATGGGCGGTCCTTAAGGGCGTAAGGGCACGTCGATGACAGTGTTGACTATATTGACAAACTCAAGCGGAGACAGGAAGGAAAAGAAAAGGATTATTTAGTAGAAGGGAATTCTTTTTGTGAGCAAGAAAGCCCCGCTATAACAGCGGGGCTTTGCTTTAGGCACTTAGAATCTCGACCCCTCTGTCGCAAAGCGACAGTGCGGGACTTTTACCCCTTGCTCATCAAATACTCATGTATGGCCTTGGAGGAGTTCCTCCCCGCGCCCATAGCCAGGATCACGGTGGCTGAGCCGGTCACGATATCGCCGCCGGCATAGACCCCCTCGCGCGAGGTCTTGCCTGTCTCGGGGTCGGCGACGATATACCCCCATTTGTTCAATTCCAGGTTGGGGACGGTGGAGGTGATAATGGGGTTGGCGCCGGTGCCGATGGCGATGACCACCAGGTCCACATCCAAGGTGAAGTTGGAGCCCTCTTTGGGCACCGGCCTTCTGCGGCCGGATGCATCGGGCTCACCCAGCTCCATCTCGATGCACTCCATGCCCGTTACCCAGCCGTCTGCATTGCCGATATAGCGGGTAGGGGCGGTCAGGAACTTAAACTGGACCCCTTCCTGCTCGGCATGGTGGGCCTCTTCTGCCCTGGCCGGCAGCTCCGTCTTGGAGCGGCGATAGACGATATGGACGTTGTCCGCGCCCAGCCGCAGAGCGGTGCGCGCCGAGTCCATGGCCACATTGCCGCCGCCGATCACCGCTACATTCTTCCCCCTGGCGATGGGGGTGTCATATTGCGGGAAGAGATAGGCCTTCATGAGATTGGAGCGGGTGAGATACTCATTGGCCGAATAGATCCCGCAGAGGTTTTCGCCGGGGATGTTCATGAAGACGGGCAGCCCCGCCCCCACCCCGAGGAAGACGGCGTGGTATCCCATCTCAAAGAGCTCGTCCACGGTGAGGACCTTACCGATGACGTAGTCGTACTTGATCTCCCCCCCCAGCCGCTTCAGGTAGTCCACCTCGGCATCAACGATCGCCTTGGGGAGCCTGAATTCCGGGATGCCGTAGACCAAAACCCCTCCCGGCTTATGCAGGGCCTCGAAGATGGTCACCTGGTGTCCATACTTGATGAGGTCGCCGGCCAAGGTGAGCCCTGCCGGGCCTGAGCCAACCACTGCCACCTTTTTCCCTGTGGGAGGGGGGAGTTGCGGAAGCTCGACCGTACCTTTGGCTCTTTCGTAGTCGGCTGCAAAGCGCTCCAGCCTGCCGACGGCCACGGGTTCATCTTTCTTGCCAAGGATGCAAAAGGACTCGCACTGTGCTTCCTGCGGGCATACCCTGCCGCAGACAGCAGGGAGGCTGTTGTCCTCCTTGAGTTTCTTGGCCGCGCCGATAAAATCCCCTTCGGTGATCAGGTTGACGAATTCGGGGATCTTGACGCCGACGGGGCAGCCCTCTATACACTTGGGCTTCTTGCACTGCAAGCAACGACTTGCCTCTCTTTGTGCCAGCTCAGGGGTGTATCCGAAGGGGACCTCGTCGAAGTTCTTGCTCCTTACCTTGGGGTCCTGCTCAGGCATCGGCTGCCTGGGTATCTTTTCTTTCTTCTCTTTCTCAGCCATGGTATCCCTTTCTAGCGTCCTTGCTCTTTTTGAAAATGATCGTATGATTGCCGTTCTTCCTTGAGATAGGCGGCCTGACGCTTCATCAGCTCATCGAAGTCGACCTCGTGTCCGTCGAATTCCGGGCCGTCGACACAGCAAAATTGCGTCTTCCCCCCCACCGTGGCGCGACAGGCACCGCACATGCCGGTGGCGTCCACCATAATGGTGTTGAGGCTCACCATGGTCTTCACCCCGTAGGGCTTGGTGGTCTTGCAGACGAACTTCATCATGGGGACCGGTCCAATCCCCACCACCAGTTTGACGTCCTTTTTCGCATCGAGCAGGTCTTTGAGGGCATCGGTGACAAAGCCGTGCCTTCCGTAAGAGCCGTCATCGGTGGTGATAAAGAACTCATCGCTTACGTTTTTCATCTCATCTTCCATGATGAGGAGATCTTTGGTTCTGGCCCCGACGATGGATATAACGTGGTTTCCGATCTCTTTTAAGGCCCTGGTGATGGGGTACAACACGGCGATCCCTGTCCCGCCTCCCACACAGATGACGGTGCCCAGCTTTTCCACGTGGGTCGGCTTACCCAGGGGGCCGATGATATCGAGGATGGCATCCCCCTTCTGCAGGGTGCGCAGCAGGGCCGTGGTCTTGCCCACCACCTGGAAGATGATATCGATGGTGCCCTTGGCCGGATCGGTGCCGGCCATGGTCAGCGGTATCCTCTCGCCTGTTTCATTGGCTCTGAGCATCACAAACTGCCCTGGTCGGGCCTTTTTGGCGATCAGGGGGGCCTCGATCTTGAAGTGACAGACGGTGTTACCCGCCATCTCCCGCTTTTCCACGATCTTAAACAAGGTTTTTCCTCCCTCCACCTGTTATTTGCTTTGTGTGAACTATCACAAAATTCCCCTACCTGTCAAGGATTCGATGGGTCGATGAGATAAGAAATTTTTTGCCACATCTGTTTTTTCCCCTCCCCTGTGTGGGCGGAGAAGGTGACGATCTGTTCCGGGTTGATGGCGAGGGCCTCTGCTGTCTGCCGCAGGGCTTGGGCCATCTTATTTTTCGAGAGCTTGTCGGCCTTCGTCATGGTGATTATAGAAGACTTTGAGAGAGTTCTAAGCCACTCGATGAGGGAAAGGTCCAAGGGTGTGGGGCCTGTTCGGGCATCGATGATGACCACCGCGCCACAGAGGTTTTTTCTGTTTCGACAATAGTCCTCAATCAGGGGGCTCCATTGCTTGCGCACCTTGTGCGGGACCTTGGCATACCCGTATCCGGGCAAATCCACCAGGCAAACCGATCGATTGACCAGATAGAAATTTATGGACTGTGTCTTCCCCGGGGAAGAACTGGTTCGGGCTAGGCCCTTGAGATTTACCAGGGTATTGATGAGGGAGGATTTGCCCACGTTGGACCTGCCGGCAAAAGCCACCTCCGGATAGCGGCCCGGAGGGTACTCATCCCGGGGATAGACGCTTTTGAGAAATTCCGCGCTCGTAATCTTCATGGCTTAGAAAACAGCTTTCAAATCCCCCCAACCCTCCTTTTCTAAGGGGGGGCAAAGGGGGGATTTATGGATAACGAATCCGTCATGCCGCCGGAGGTGACCCTTTGGTTATTTGAAGGCTTTTCACTGGAACCCTGCCGCCTGCTGTCCCCTACCCCTGCTCCTTAAATTTTAAGTTTAAGGGAAGCAGGATGTCGCAAAGTGACACATTCGGATATTTTTATGGATGGGATACCGCATAGCGGCAGATCCCGCAGTCCATAAAATCTAAATAAGTCCCGCCCCACTTTGTATAACGATCTGAATGGCGGGATGTCGCAGAGCGACAGAGTGAGATAGAATCCTCGACCCCTAAAGTTCCGCCCTTGGCGGGGTAGTTTACGTTATACCAGATCATGGCGTCTATGGCAAAGATATTGCATCATTAAACCTGTTAAGAGAAAAAGAGGATAGCGTTGTAAAAAGCTTGACGCATTGAACAGAAAAAAAGTAGAATTTTAATTTATGATACCCCTTAAAAACATAAGGAGGATCATCGCCAAGGCCTCTCAGCAACCGGGCTACGCCCTGCATGCGGCCCGGATGCGCATCTTGTCCGCGCTGAGCTATCGCTTTCGTGACGGCAAAAGCGCCTTGCCGGAGACCATCTCGCTGCTCCTCACCTACCGATGCAATCTGCATTGCCGGATGTGCGGTCAATGGGGGGAGCGGGGGAGCTTAAAATCGCTCCTGTCAGTCATCACGAGGAGGTATTTGGAGCTTCCACTGATTGAGAGGCTCATCAAGGAGGTAAAGACCTTTCATCCCACTATTACCCTCTTCGGCGGGGAGCCCCTGCTCCATCCCCAATGGGAGGAGGTGGTCAAGCTGATCAAGGGGGCCGGGCTTCGGTGCAATATGATCAGCAACGGCATCCTGCTCAAGAAGAGAGCCGAGGAGGCGGTGCGATTGGGTTTGGACGAGATCATCTTCTCCCTGGACGGTCCGGCAGAGGTACACGATAGGATCAGGGGCGGCAAGGGGGCATTTCGCAGGGCGTTGGAAGGCTTCCGGCAGCTTGAGCGGGTGAAAAAGAGATATGGGAAAAAAAGACCTCTGGTGAACGTCAACACGGTCATCTGGGAGGAGAACCAGGCCATACTGCAGGAGATCGTGGAACAGGCTGCTTGCTTCGGGGCCCAGACCATCACCTTTCATCACCTCATATTTGCCGACCAAAAGGCCTTTGATGAGACAGAGAAAATCTCTCAGGTCGCCCTCGCCTTTGGATCACCCGACTGGGCCGGCTTCATCCTGGATGAGCTGCCCCGGATAGACCCGGAGCGGATCATCGCGCAGAAGCGCCTGATTGAACAGGCAAAGACCGCCGTTCCGGCCTTCTTCTATCCTAATCTCACCGACGAGGAGATCAGGTCATATTATAGTTCATTTAATTTCCTTCCCTCCTCATATAAGCAGAGGTGCCTGAGCCCCTGGATGGTGGCCTACGTGCTGCCCGACGGGAGGGTCAAGCCCTGCCTGAGCCTGGGTTATGCAATGGGGGATCTGCATGAGGCCTCCTTCAAGGAGATATGGAACGGCGAGCGGGCAGTCCAGTTCCGCTGCCTTCTCAAGCAGAGGGGCTATTTCCCCGTCTGTCCCCGGTGCACGGAGTTTAGTAGATTTTAACGGAGATCTTGGAGCAGGCTTGTTAATGAGTTGATGACCTCTCTATTCCAGGTCCCAACTTGTCCTGCTCCTTAAATTTAAAGTCTAAGGAAAGCAGCCCCACCCCGCAACACAAAATAAGCCGGAGGTGCCCCTTTGGGCAGAATGCGGGGTCCCGCAAGCGGGAGATGTGCCGGTATGCGACATCCCATCCATATAGATATCTAAGTGGTAGGGGATCGCAAAGCGACACAATAAAAATCTAGGAAGGAATTCTATTCTGACAATTGATTGCCCACCTACAGTTGTTATGGGATGGGCCATATCCTCGCTGTCTCTTACACACCTGAAGTACCGCCTCCTCTGGCTTCCCCTTGACCAACACTATTAACTTGGGCTTTGTCCAGACCTTGGTTTTCATCTTTTATTGCCTCCGTGTTTTTAAGGCCTTAATCGCAACTTGTCCGCCATCCAAACTATTACTTTATATCTGCATCAGATTATGCCTTTCAGTATATCACGTCCTTTTCCTAGGGGGTAAGCAGTTTTTTGCTCATCCATGTTTACAGTAGTAACCCCCTTGCGAAAAAGCTTATGGTGGCTATCACCATGTGGACAATACTCATCCGTTCCTTCTGGGCAGTATGAGGGATAATAAAATATCTTTTACATTCTTGTTGTTATGCGGCCGATATAGTTTGTCGGCCCATTGCAAACGATTCATCAGCTCTTGGCCAATCTCATGTCCAAACAATTGGTCCTTGTACGTGGTGAAAGAAAAATCCTCGCTCTTGAGCGCACGCACTATGGCGTCGGCTGCCGCGTGCCCGTACCCTAAGCTGAACGAAATTCCTTCACCCCACAAAGGATCAATCCCTGCGGCATCACCGACCAGGAGCACCCTGGTGGCTGAGAAGAGCGATTCAGGATGAAACCACCGAATCGGCCATCCCTCAACCGGACTTTCATTTAATGAAATACCTTGCGCTGCCAAAAACTCCGTGAGGATTTTCTTTAGAAGGGGGCCTTCCTTTTGTGAGGTGGAAAAACCGCCGACACCTGTGTTAAGCCATGCTTGACCCTGGATTGCCACTGGAAAGGACCAGGCATAGCCTCGAATTCCATGCCGGAATGTACAAGAGAAATCTATTACTGCTTCCAACCCTCTTTGATCAGAAAGGTTGCGGCTATCGGCGCGTGTCATAAAACGCAGCGTCATGCAAGTGTTCCTTGGCCCCCGTATCCCACTGTTTCTACACAGTTTTCTGCGTATGATGCTTTGCGTACCATCGGCTCCTACTAAGATGCGGGTAGTAAGGCTTCGTTGGGAAGTTTGCACAACAACTGCTTCATCGCTGTAAGAAAAGGAGAGCACCGGCTCATTCTGAACAACTGAGATGCCTAGATCCAGGGCCGCGCAAACTAACGCCTCATCGAATTCTTCCCGTCTTACCGTTCGCAAACCGCCTGAGTCCAGGCAATATTCCACATAGCCATCCTGATCGATGGCAATGCGAGTTCTTTTAAGCACTAAGGATGGTATCGTCATTGTAATGCCAAGGCGCTGCAACCAGTAGTCAGTATATGCACCAATCCCGCCCCCACAGATTTTCTTTCTAGGATGGGTTTCCTTCTCTAGTACGATCATACGATTTCTTATAGACGGGAGGAGCTTAGTCAGATGTATGGCTGTTGAGATACCGGCAGGGCCGGAACCGACTATGATGACGTCATATTTTTTATCTCTCGATCTGTTCATAATTTAGTTCGCCGTTTTGAGGATATGGGTTCCACAAAAGTGAGGTGTCTTGGCGGCCTTTCTAAGGCCTTGATGATAAATTGTAATGCAGCTTTATATTCCTTATGTCCCCGAGTAGTATTTCGTCTTCTACAAGCGAGAAAATCACGTCAGCTTCTTTTTGGTATGAGCGCTTTAAAAGATTGTTCAAGATTTGCACGCTGCTGTAGGTCAAACTGAGCTGACGGTTGCCAATTGAACGAACAAATCTGGTAGGGCTTTGCGGATGACAATGCAATACACGCTTTCCACCATCCTCAAAGGAAACATCTACGAGATTGCACTTCTCAAAGTCCCCCCTTATGACATCTCGAAGTTTAAGCTTGCCCATAAGTGCAGTATTGTTAAGGTCCTGACGGTCAAGGAAAGGATATATCTCTATGCCGGTTCTCCCGTCGAAATACATATCAAGCCCAAACGTAAATTCTTCATGGACCAGGTAGTCGCGGATGCCATCGAGGGGCGGGTGAAGCGTGAGGACCTTATCTATCATTTCAGGGCATTCCCTGACCATAAGATAGCACTTGACCTTCGAATCCTTAGCGTGTTTTGTATAATCGAGACCGACGCCCAGGATTATAATTTTTGATACGTCGAGATCGTTGTTGACGATTTGACCAAAAATATCACGGTTCAAAAATACGTCTTCGCACCCTGCGATCTTGTGCAAAAAATCATGGATTGCATGAAGACCCTCCCGGATGTCTTGTTGAACATA
This sequence comes from Deltaproteobacteria bacterium RBG_16_54_11, assembly GCA_001797905.1. Lineage (GTDB taxonomy): Bacteria > Desulfobacterota > B13-G15 > B13-G15 > RBG-16-54-18 > RBG-16-54-11. The sequence goes on from MGQS01000071.1 coordinate 18,482, forward strand.
TCCCAACCTGCATCTTCCTGCATGGGTGCCTTGGGGGGAGATCCGGACTGAACATTCCAATATGGTACAGGGGGAGGTAAATAGTAATACTTTGAAAAGCTGAAGAAAGATATTATCCTCTAATCCGAACTCTTTTTTATGGAAATCATATACACGGATTAATGGGTTCATGAAAGGATTATCTCTTTGTAAGGTATATCAGGCGGAGGAGATAATCGTTCTTGTTGCTGAGATGAGACGCTCGTCTATGCCAGGTCCCAACTTGTCCTGCTCCTTAAATTTAAAGTCTAAGGAAAGCAGCCGAAGGTGGCCCTTTGGCCAGATGTCGCTCCCGCTCTCCCGAAGGTGGCCCCTTGGCCACAATATAGAAGTAAGGACGGCGGGATCCCCAAGCGGGAAAAGCGACACAATAAAAATTTAGGAAGGGTTAGTGTTCGCATTTTGACAGGGATTAATCCATGCTACCCCACAGTTGTTTTGATTACCTTGACCACGTACGGTCTGTCTCTTACACACCTGGAGTACCGCTTCCTCTGGTCTCCCTTTAACCAACACTACCAGCTTGGGCTTTGTCCAAATCTTGGTCTTCATCTTTTATGCCCTCCATGTTTGATACTTGGAGCTGATTACTGTAGCACCAAGACATCCCATTGTTATAATTATAGCATATTTTTAGCTGCATGATAAGCACTGTTTGATCCATCTTTTGAGTAAGCATTGTGCCTTGGGAATAACCCTCTGCCAGCGCTCCAGTTTCAGCAGGGGGCTCCCGCTGCCTTAAGGGCTTCAGCCCTGGCGTGGGCGACCTGGCAGAAATAGATAACCGGCGCATCGAGTTCCCCTGTCTCAAGCGAGGTGTTAGCGGGACACCACATACAGAGGTTGATCAAAGGGCATACCCGGCACGCCTTTAGAAACTCTTCTCTTTCGGATTGCATTGCCCGTACCCGTGGGATAAAGCCTTGCCAGGCATCGGTGAGGGTTCCTTGTTTCAGGTCATAGACGCAATCGGGATGCCAGAGGGAGGAGCAGGGGCGGAAAAGACCATCATAGCTAAGGCTGAAACTTTCGCTCCCTGCACCGCAATGGAAGAGATGGTTACATGAGATATGGGAAAACTGCGGAACAATGAGTTTGTCGCACCCTTTTTTTAATGTCTGAAACCGCTCGGGATCAGACTGCTCCAGGGCTACGATCTCTTCGGGAGAGAGTCTCTCGGCCTTTATCTCCGCATTCCTTGACGGGTCCCCGTCATATCTTAAGTGCAGCAAGGGATCAAAGCGGAAGTAGTCCTTTGTTCGCTCTCTGCAGAAGCGAGCAATCGCGGGCTGTTCATGGAGATTGGAGCGAAGGGCCATGGCCTTGAGACGCATGTTCAGCCCGCTTCTGATTAGGAGATCGAGCCCTCGACAAAAGGCTGCAAAAGAGCCTGCCCTCCGAGTTACACTCTCATAGGATTTCTTGCTGACTCCGTAGACCGAGACCTCGATATCCCTCGGCGGATACTCCATGAATAGTTTGATATGCTCTTCGGTTACCAGGGTGGCATTGGTAAAGACCGAGATCAGAAGCCCCTTTTTCTTGAGGTAGAGATAGATATCGGGAAAATCCTCCCTCAGCAGGGGCTCACCTCCGGTGATGAGGCACCACACGGCGCCAAGGGCGACGGCCTCATTTCCTATTTCCTGTATATCCTCCAGAGAGAGTTCCTTTTCTTTTGCCTCCCTATCACCAGCCGGCAGGTTGATGTAACAATGACGGCAGTTGTTGTTGCAGCGGGCGGTAATCTCCAGGTCAAAGGAAATAAGCGCCCTTTTGCCTCTCATCTTTTTCCAGAGGGGGAGGTCATGTAAAGCAGCGGATGAAATATACGATTCACTCACCGGGTCGACTCCTTATAAAGAAACGCACAAAACGCCAGGCAGGATTGAGGAGGGGTAAGAGCCCTGTGCGAATCACGAAGGCTATAATAAAACGATCCGGGCCGAGGCCAAGAAAGGGCTTCTTCCCATCTCTCTCCACCTTGGACACACGTCCCAAGATTGCTGTTCCGGAGATTAAGCCGTCTCCCTCGGGAGCATTATCCCCCTTGGTGAGATAAGAGCCAGACTTTTTCCCTATTATTCGGTGGACGATGAGCTTGCCGGTGTTGGGATGCGTGAAGACCACCACATCACCGAAGCAGGGGGCAGATGCCTGCACGGGGGCAATGGTGAGGACATCGCCATCCTTGATAAAGGGGGACATACTGCAACCCTTGCCTTGAAACCTGAAGCACGCCCCCTTGCTCAGCACACCTCGCATGAGTTTCTCGAGCTGTTGGCTGGAAAGAGATAACTCCTCTCTCTTCTTAGTAAAGAGGGCAGGCTTAACCTGATGGTCAGGTGAGGCGACCATTGAAGCGTGTTTTATATTACTTCTTCGAGGCTTCAACGATCATCTTCCTTTTGAGGAGTTCCTCGGCAAGCCCGATTACATCCCTCTTGATCTCGTCGGGCGGCGCCTCATATTCTGCAGAGAGTTCCTCTGTCACCGCCTTCAAGCTCTTTTTACCGTCCAGCTTTGCCCAGACGGCCCTTCCGGTCTCATTCAGGGTAAAGAGCTCGTCCTCTATATCCCCCATGCCGGCAACCAGGGGGACGATGATGAGTTCTCCCTCAATCTCCCGGCACACCAGGTCCTCCGACGGGATATAGGCGGCATCAAAGTTGACCTTGGATTTCATACAGACCTCCTTACATAGTTATCGTATGACTCGAGGCTGAACTTCCTTTTCATTTGGAAAGAGGTGCTTTGGAGAGGGGCTTCCTCAGCATTGCCCCTCCTATCAATATCTCTTCGGAAATATGCATATGTATCACCTCAAATCCGCCTTCTGCAAATTCCGATTTGACCTCATCCTCTTGTGAGAAGGCGTGGATGAACTCTATATTGTACGAGAGCGTGTCACCCTTTTCATACCAGAGATTACCCAGCGTAAGGAAGGCGACGATCTTTCTGGCAAGCTCCCATATGCGCGAAGCCCCAGCCTCGGTATCCCAGCGGAACTGGCATATGAAATATCCCCCAGGTTTAAGGGCCTTGCCGATCCTTTGGAGCATCTCTACCCGCCTGCCCCTGGCGGGGACGCAGGAGTACATGGCTGCAGAGAGCCAGACGACGTCGTAGGATCCCGCAGGCACGTCGATCTTTGAGATCTCCTGGGTAATTCCCTCTATCTTTACCCCGTGGCGGACCGCGTTCTCCCTAGCCTTTTCGACCATCTCCGGGACAAAGTCAACGCCTGTTACCTCAAAGCCCATCTGCGTCAGGGGAATGGCCTCTCTTCCGCCTCCCACGCCGAGGAGGAGAAGCCTGCCTCTTGTTAGGTGAAGTCTTTCCAGAAGAGTTTGCTCATCGGGATGCAGGACCGGGTACGCCAGGGCTTGACGGCCGCAGCCTTCCACCATCCTACTTGTGGCATAGGTCTGCCGGCTGAACTCCACCAAATCATTGGGCCTCATCACCATAAGGGCCAGCGACTGGATGAAACGACCCAAGCGAATCAGAAAACGTCCGAAGATGATCCTCGGTCTCATGGTTTCACTCTGATTTCCTGCTCTTTTCCATTGTGGGTTCGATGTCGACCCCTCGTACATGACCTGAATTCTGCACAGCTTTTTTTTGACAGACCGGCTTGCCCTCTGAAAAGTTGCGTATCCTTTCTTGCCATTGCACTATCTGCCATGCCAGCTCGCCTTCTTCAAGCAACCCCAGGGCCCGTGCCTGCGCGTGCGCGATCTCGCAGTGATACGCTACCGGCGTATCCAGCGTTCCATGTTCCATCCATGAACGGGCCGGGCACTGTTCGCAGAGACCCTGCAAAAAACAACAAGCACAGCGGTTAAGGTAGTCGGGGTTCTCGGTCTGTATCTCTCTTATCCTTGGGAAAAAATTTATCAGGGCATCTTTGAGCGAGCCCTTTTTTAGATCATACACGGTTGCCGGCTGCCTCAGCAGCATGCACAACTGAAAATACCCATAGGCATCCACACATCCGCTCCCCACCCCTGCTCCACAGGAGAAGATGCCTTTCCCCGAAGGCCTGGTAAACTGAGAGCAGAACTCCCTCATCTCTCTAAGATATTCTTCTCGCCTCCTGAAAAAGAATGCTACTACCTCCTCGGGTGAGAGTCTGAGCTTCTTAATAGAAATGTTCTTATGTCCGGAGTCACGGCGAGCGCGGAGATCAAAAAAGATGGAGTAGGACAGAGGGTTCTCCACCCAAGGTACGGTGGCGGCCCACGATGCAAACTCCTCCATTTCTTCCCTGTTCGGCGGTAGGAGCGCGCCCTTGACCACAAATGGAACCTTTTGCTCTAATAGCACATGTATACCGTGCCAGGCTGCCTCAAAAGAACCTGCAACTCTGGAAACTGCTTCATAGGAATTCCGTCTCATACCATAAACGGTAACCTCGATAGGCTGAAGAAGCGGGACGCGTGCAAATACCTTGGAGAGCGCGGGGGTGATCAACGTGGCGTTGGTAAGAAGGATCACTCGAAGGCCGAGTTTTCGGGAGAAGATATAGAGGTCTTCAAAATCTTCCCTCAAGAGAGGTTCCCCCCCTGTGAATCTTACTGTCAGACAGCCTAAGGAAACAGCCTCTTGAAGGATCTCCCGTATCTCCCTTGTGGAAAGTTCTCTTTGTCGGGCATTAAGATCTTCCGCAGGCAGATTGATATAGCAGTGGATGCAGTTATTGTTGCAGCGTTCGGTGAGTTCCAAGTCAAGCGAAGCTAGAGGAGGGGCATTACCCTTCCGGAGGGAGATCTCATCGGCCCTTACTTTGACGGCATAAGAAGCTCGCTTGCCCATTCTTTCTCAACCTCGACTGAAAAATCAAAAAATCAGGCATCGCCATGGCTATGATTAAAGATGCCTTAAAAGATCTATGACACCTCCATCTTTGGTAAAGTGGAGGGAATAGCAGGGGACTTCACGGGCCATCTGATCCACCAAAGCGAGCATTTCCTCCCACCAGTCGGCAGTGCTCAAGGGTTTTATCAAACAGGCCAGGAGCCTTGTGATGATCTCTTGCTTGTGGTCGATCGGGATGAGGCGGTTTTCCCGGGCCTGTTTCAGGAAGAGAATAGCTTTCAATGGGGCGGAGTCCGCTGAAACATCTGGGACATCACCGTGGCTCCAGGTCCCATGGATCTTGAAGCCCTCAGGCCATCGTCTTACAATGATCCGGTCGTCGCAGAGAACCTTTGCCTTGTCCTGTAACATCATCACCATGGTGGACTTGCCCGCGTCTGAATGCCCCACAAAGAGGATGCCCTTGCCGTCAAGCACTACGCCGCTTGCATGAATATAGCAGCCTTCCCTGTCGGCCAAAACCCTGGCAAGGAGGATCTGATCAGTCGGAAAGAGGGTGAGGGAGTGGAGGTTGCCTCTTTGGAAGGACTTCCCAGTTTTATTGTATATCTTGACGTCTCTATAGTCATGGTTAAATACCGCTAGTTGGTAGATATTGCCCCCTTTAACAGAGCGTGCAAAGATAGATTCGGCTCGTTTTGTTTTTTGTCGAGATTTCAGCGTAAGAGGATACAAGCGGTGCCGTATTCTGGAGCACAGACGCTTGATCGCCC
>MGQS01000071.1:24144-26408 GCA_001797905.1 Deltaproteobacteria bacterium RBG_16_54_11
CCCAGGAACGCCTCTTTTTGTAGATGGCCCAAGGGGGCTTCCGATAGACCTCTTCTCCTATATCCCAACCATTCAGATCCGGTAGGGAGAAGTGGTGTCTAATGGTAATGGTGTCCTTCCCTGGTCCATTTGCCTCAAAGTGTTTAAACTTAGGGTGAAAGGTCGTATCGGTTATGGGCAAGTCCGCTTCCATCCTGATGGTGATACCGGCAATGTGATAGTAGCGGTGGTACAATCTCTGGGTTTTCGCCGCCATCCTTGTTATTGTTATTGTCCTCTATTATTTTTGGCTGAGACCGGTGATTTACATTTAATGTCTTAAAAATTATGTAATTTGTTACAATTTTATCATATAATCTGCTTGCCTGCAAGGCGCCAGGTTCGATTGACTCATACTGATTTCCAACGTCCGCATTTTTTATCTTTGATCACGCAATCGTATCCTTCAGGAGCTTAATGCACTTCTTCAGCCTATCGCCGATAACCCTGAGAGAGATGCCGCGGGGGAAGAATATCTCTTTCAAGGCTGCTCCCTTTTTTTGCGAGGAAAAGAGAAAGAGGAGGTCGCCGAAGTTCTGGTTGTACATCCCCCCTCTGATCCTCCGCAGGATCCATCGCTCGCAAAGGGAAAGCCTCCTGTTCCAGTTAGGGAATATCTGCGGACGCAGGGCATTGAGATAATACAGAGTCCGCTCCGCCCCCACTCGCTTGGCCTCAGAGAGGATCTCTTTATCGGAAAGAGCATAGTATTTCATTATCCGCTTCAGGTCTTCCCATCCCTTATCAGAACCAAAGGAATGGCTCTGGAGGTGGATGGCTGTGGAGATGAAGAGGTGGACAGGGCAGGGGATCTTGGTCGTTATGCCGTCTAGCTCCTTGGTAACGCTTCTTTTGAATATGTCGTCTATGGAGATGCTGAGGCACGAGCGCTCAAGGACAGTACGGGAAGGATTGAGGAACGAGGTATGCAAATCGAGGAGAAGACCTCGCTTGCTGAAGTTCCCCGGCTCGATCTCTTCCATTCCCGTCCCTCGCAAGACCTTTTCGAGTCTTCCTAGGTCCTTTTTTCTGACCAGGATATCAACGTCGAGCATCCCCCTATCCCCCAGAGAGGGGTAGACATCGCCGAGCAGGCTGATCCCCCTGAAGAAGAGGATCTCCGGCCCGTCCTTTTTAAGACGCTCGATCAACCCTTTGAGATGATGGATGAGGATGAGGTTTTGGGAAGTCTGTGCATAAAAAGAGATATCTTTTTTCACCCAGAGACCTCCGCGACCTCATGGTAGATATCGAGGGTCTTTTGCAGGCATACGCCCCAATCAAAGAGACGCTCGGCTCGCCTCTTCCCCTTCATACCTATCCCTTTCCTCAGACCCGGCGAGTTGAGGAGTTTGGTAGTCTGCTCAGCCATTTGGTCGATGTCACCCGATTGTATGAGGATGCCGCCGTCACCGATCACCTCGGGCAGCCCACCTACGGCAGTTGCCACGATGGGTTTGAATGAGGCCATGGCTTCCACCGCAGCCAGGTTGAAGCCGTCGTTCAGGGAAGGGATAAGCAGGATATCGAGGGCAGCCATGACATCGGCGATGTCCTCGCGGTACCCCAGGATGTGCAGGTGAGGCACGCCCCGGGCCTTTTTCCGCAACTCATCTTTCAGGGGGCCATCCCCTGCTATGAGATAGTGGACCTGAGGGTAGACCTTTCCTATCTTCATTGCGGCGTCGATAAAGAGGTGTGGCCCCTTGACCTCTTCGAGTCTCCCCACATAGCCCACGAGCGGGATCTGCTGCGTTATCTCCAGCTCCCTTCTCACCCGCTTTCCATCCCCCGGAAATCTGTCTATATCTATGCCATTGTAGATGGTAACCACCTTTTTCTTATTGCCGATCCCACGCCTGAGGTATGTCCTGCGCTCGTCCTCGGAGATGGTGATGATCCGCTCGCAGAATCGGGCAGCCAAACGTTCGAGGAAGACGTAGAGCTGCTCTTTCCCCTTGCCGAAGTACCCGTAGAAGAGGTGACCGTGGGGCGTGTGGATGGTCCGCGTACAGGTTATCCCCCCGGCGATCCTCCCCAGGATGCCTGCCTTGGTGGTGTGGGTATGCAGGATGGCCGGTCTTACCCTGCGGATGAGAGCGACTATCTGAAGCAGGGAGAGACAATCATGCACAGGGGAGATATCACGGCGCAGAGAGGGGAGGGGGTGATAGGGGATGCGTGCCTTACGGGAGAACTCCCGCGGGTCTTCCTCAGGTTGTTGC
>MGQS01000072.1:0-2447 GCA_001797905.1 Deltaproteobacteria bacterium RBG_16_54_11
GTCACCTTTTCCTGTTTTCCTTCGGCCACCTCTTTGGCAACCGCCCGGCAGATGGCTGCGATCTCACGCTCGAGGTTGCGCACCCCGGCCTCCCTGGTGTAGGAATTTATGATGGCCAGCATCGGCTCATCTTTGAATTCTAGGAACTCATCAGAGAGCCCGTGTTCGCCGAGCTGTTTGGGGATGAGGTGCTGCTTGGCAATCATCAGCTTCTCGTCATCGGAGTACCCGGGCAGCTCCAAGACTTCCATGCGATCCTTTAAGGCCGGCGGGATGGTCTCGAGCACATTAGCGGTCGTGATGAACATGACCTTTGAGAGGTCGAAGGGGACGTCGATGTAGTGGTCTGAAAATGAGAAGTTCTGCTCAGGGTCCAGCACCTCCAGCAGGGCAGAGGACGGATCCCCCCTGAAATCTGTGCCGATCTTATCCACCTCATCGAGCATGAAGATGGGGTTATTGCTCCCGGTCTTTTTGACTCCCAATATGATCCTGCCCGGCAGGGCGCCGACATAGGTCCTCCTGTGCCCCCTGATCTCCGCCTCATCCCGCACCCCGCCCAGGGAGATCCTGGTGAACTTGCGCCCCATGGCCCTCGCAATGGACATCCCCAGGGAGGTCTTCCCGACCCCCGGGGGGCCCACAAAACAGAGGATAGGGCCCTTCATGTCTTTCTTCAACTTGCGTACGGCCAAATACTCTAAGATCCGCTTTTTCACCTTTTCTAAGTCATAGTGATCTTCATCCAGGATCTTCCGGGCATGGTCGATAGCGAGGTTGTCATCGGTGCTCTTTGACCAGGGGAGCTCTACCAACCAATCGAGGTATGTCCTGGCCACCGTGTATTCTGCTGAGGCAGGCGGCATCTTGGTAAGTCTGTCGAGCTCCTTTTCAGCGGCCTTGCGCGCCTCTTCGGGCATCCCTGCATTTTCGACCTTTTGTTTTAACTCCTTCAGTTCCGTACTGTACTCATCCATTTCACCCAGCTCTTTTTTAATGGCCTTCATCTGCTCCCGCAGATAGTATTCCCGTTGCGTCTTGTCGATATCCTCTTTAACCTGCGATTGAATTTTATCCCCCAACTCCAGCACCTGGACCTCCCGGGCGAGCAGAAGGTGGACCTTGTTGAGGCGGTCTTTAGCCTTTTCGATCTCCAACACCTCTTGCTTTTCCGATGGGTTGATATTGAGGTTGGAAGCGATGATATCGGCCAAGATGCCGGGGTCCTTGATGTTCAGGACCATGTTCTTCAATTCTACGGTGAGGTGGGGCGCCAATTCTACCGCCCTCTGGAAGAGATTCTTCAGGTTCATGACCAGGGCGTCGATTTCTACTCCTTTGGCCTCCTCTTCGGCGAGCACCTTTACATCTGCCACAACATAGGGATCTTGTTGGCTATACCGTAAGATCTTAATGCGCTCGAGCCCCTGGACGATGACCCGCTGCGTTCCATCCATCTCCCTCACCATGCGGACCAAATGCGCTGCAACCCCTATGGTATAAAGCTCGCCGGGATCCGGGTCTTCGACCTCTGAGCTATGTTGGGTAACAACCCCTATGATCCGGTCCCCTTCCATGGCTTCATCGATCAATTTAACGGATTTCTTCCGACCTACCATGATGGGGAGGATGAGTTCAGGGAAGAGAACGGTCCCCCGTAAAGGCAAAATGGGCAGGTGGTTAGGGATGAAGACTTTCTCCTTTCCCTTTTCACCTTTTGATCGCGGTACGAATATCATCTCTTCCTCCTCTTGGTGACCTCGGAAAACTCCCTGAGGTCACGCGTAAAACATAATCATGTCGTTTCTATCTGTCAACTACTATATTTTTATAGTTTTAAGGCACAAAAGGATGCCGTCCTTTTGTGGATTATATCTCCGCGGAGGCATTCCTTCCTCCATCGGCAAACAAAGGCGGGGCTAGGGGGGCAGCTACTGGTATCCTACCTCCATTCCGAAGAGGAGGTGAGATATTCCTTCACCTTCCCGAGGACGATCTTCGGTATGTCTTCTTTGTTTTTAACGTTGAAGAGGGAGATGTTCGTCCTTTTGTCCGTGCCATCCTTAAAACGGGCGGTATGGACGTTGGTGCCCAAATGAACCGCAGTTACCCGGTTTTCGATTTTTTTAAAGAAATCAATTATTTTTTCAAGATTCGTGATCTGCATATCCGTGATGATGAAGATATCGGGTTTTTTTGCACAGGAGAGGAGGTAGGTTATGTCATCCGGATCAAGGGCTGTGCCACCGCCGAAGTATCGACATATGGCCTGGTAAATCCGCTCTTTGTCGTGGTTGAATTCCAAGACGACCTTATTTCCCCTCAGGGCGTCGCTGAAGTTATAGACAGCAGCTCTCGCTTCATGCTTGAGGTAAGCGTTGCATGCGCAGACCGCCCCCAGGACGGCGTACGATAACTTCTCTCGAGGATTAATCATGCTTCTGGAG
>MGQS01000072.1:2476-7501 GCA_001797905.1 Deltaproteobacteria bacterium RBG_16_54_11
TCCCTCGAATTCTCCATGGGTCTCCCCCTCTCTCTTCGTCCAAATTTGCGTTATCCCCGGTATGATCTTGCCGAAGCTGGTCCAGAGATCGATATCGGCGAAGGGTTTCCCTATTTCCCAGGGCTTATGCGCATGGGGATGCAGATACCCCCTCTTTTCAATGGGGAGTTTTCTGATGGGGAGGGTATAGCTTTCAGCCAGTTTCATGTAGTAGAGGAGGTTGGCGTCAATCGGGTTGCCTTTTCCCCTTCCCATTCCTCCGGCGCTGTATCCCTTTCCCTCCAATTCCTCTTTTAAATCCTCCACCGTCTCCTTGAATTCCTGCAGATCTTCGACGGCGCTGGCGAATTCCCTCAGTCCCCGATCGATTTCCTCCAGTGAGTAGTTCTCCAGAGAGTGTTCCCCCATGGGGTTGGGCTCTCTGCGAGAGCTCTGTTGTTCATTTGCCACTTCCTTCTCGAGGATGCCCTGGATGACCTCGGTGAATTTTTTTATGCTTTCCCTCCATCTCTTTCGCTCCAGATAAGGGATGCGGGAGAGACGATTGACGAGCTCTTCATGCCCTCCCGTGCCCAGATCCTCTCCCCAGATCTTCTCATAGAGGGCAGCCAGCACCTCGTGAACGCCGGATTTAGGCAGGTTTTTGTAGAGCGTGGCAATTTTTGTATCTTTTTGCTTTACACAGTAGGTATCTGTTACCACATCCATAAAATAGGTGGTTGCCCTTTGGGCCTGATCCTTCTGCCGCACCACCTTTTTGGCCTCGTTGTAGAGCGTGATGTGGGTATGAAAATCCCACGGGCAATACATATAGTGGGTAATGCCATGGTCGAGAACAGCCTCGACGATCTCTTCGCCGTCCATCTTTCCCTTGAGTTTTTCGTAAAAGGCATTGCTGATGGACATCTGTTTGCTCTTGATCTCCAGGGCGACATCCTCACCCCCTTCGATCACCGCGGGTAAAGGCAGTTGTGGATAGAGGTGCTTCCTTCTCACCCGGGACCATAGCTTTTGAATGATATCTTCGACTTCCATTGCCGCTCTTCAGACGTACAGGGGCTTTATCCCTTCGGTGGGAAAGATGAGCTGGTCTCTCTCGTAGACCTTTCCCCCCACTATTTTGCCCAATCCCTTGATCCTCCCCCCCACAATAAGCTCACCGCCGGTCATACCATGTCCGGTGTTAAAACCGAGATTGTGCCTGATGACGATCTTTCCCCGCTTCATGCCTGCTCCTGTATAGTTCTTGCCGCTGCCTTCGATGATCAATTCCCCTCCATCCAGCCCGATCCCCGTAAAGTCACCCACATTACCCTCCACGATCAATTTTTTGTTGGAGGGAAGGCGATATCCCAGGAGATTGATCTTGACATTGAGGTCCCGCAGGTGGAGACAGATCTCCTCCTCCTTGGCATGGTTGCAGAGGACGGAGATATAGACCCCTGCCGGGCCGGTTATCAGGTAGGGGATCTGGTCAGAGTGGTCGAGGGCGTAACAAAATTCCTCTATATCCTCTGCCGTATACTCTAACCCCTCCATCCCCTTTTCGGCTATGCTATAGGCCTTGATGACGGTGCTATATTGCATCAGCCACACTAAGTCCTTGGCCTCATTTTTCAAGAGGTCTTCATACCCCGAGAGGATCTTGGTGAGTGTTTCTTCCTTGGATTTTAAGATCTTATCCAAGGGTATCTCGCGTTTGCGAATGCCGGCTTGGTGAAAAGCCTCAAAGGGATTTTTCATCCTTAGCTCCGATATCTTTTTTTATCTCTTCGTAAATGGGATGATCTCCTTCGAGGGGGGTTATTGCTTCGCCTGCAACGGCCCGATATCCCACAGACAAGGCCTCCAAAAGGTATTCCCTCTGCTCGTTGTATCTTTGAAGGATCTCTTCTGTAGCCTCCTTGACCAGATATATCTGGAAGGGGTCATTCCTCCCCTCGCCCTCCTTTTTGGAGAGGTAGGAATCCTTCCACTGAATGCGATGGGCAAGGGCATACGGGATGATCAGCCGGATATGCTCAAGATCCACCCCGTCGTCCTCTAAGAACCAGGCCAGGGTCTGTGCGTAGTTCCTGATGGACATGGGCAGCCGATTGGAGGCACAGTTTTTAGTGTGATGGCAGAGATAGCCGGTATAATGGCAGCCGTCCTCACATACCTCCACCGACCTCTTTTGCCCGAACTTATGGCAAAAGGAGAGCTCGGCGAGCGTCATGCGCACAAAGGCGTTGGCATCGATGTCGAAATCCAATCCCATCCTCTCCTCATTAATTTTTCTCCGCTCCTCTTTGCTAAGACCTTCGATGCCGAGCTTTTCTTTCAGGTATTCGCCGAAGAGATCACAGACCCCTTCGGCCAGGGCCATCTTTTCCTCATAGGAATTGTCTCCCCTCAGTATCTGCTGAAGCTCTTTTTCATACTGCGGGTGACGGAGGGGATTATGTGATAGCGCCTCCTTACCGATGGTGTACGCTATGTTTGAACCCGGATGTCTCGACTCGACCAGGATGTCGAAACGGTCGATGAGGGGGGCGATGATGGTGTTCGTTCCCCTATCCTGATAGTTGGCCGTCGCAAAGAGCGAGTATTCGTCATTGATCAAGATCTCGTTGAGATATTCCCAGTTGCCCCGGTCGACCCCATTCAAGATCATGCTCTGCTTGGTCTCCGGCAGGCGGTTTATTTCATCCACGATCTTGACCGGGATCTGCGCGAAGTTGCTCCATACCACTCTTTCCCTGCCCTTGTTGAGTTCACCGAGATGGGGCCTGCCGATGATCTTTTCCTCCGTCTGTTCGGGGTGTCCGGAGACCTCGCTACCCCAGATGACCCCGAGGGGATACCGATAGAGGATGGAGCCCACGTATTCCGCCGAGGTGGTCTTGCCCAGACCAGGCTCCCCGATGATGAGTTCCTTGCCCCTGTTGAGGCCGGTGAGGAGGCCAAAGAGAAGGGTGGAGTTGAACGATTCGTCCTTTATGGTGATATCGGGTCTGTTGAGATAAAGGTTCTCGCTGATATATTTATATATCCCTCTGATCCTTGTTTGAAAATGACCGTTCTTCATTGATACGCTCTTTTCCTTGAGGCAGTTACCTTTGTTTGCTCTCTCTGGCCAAACCTACGGTGATCCTTCGGTCAGGGCCACCTCCGGGTATTAAAATAGCATCATGTCCTACGGAAATCAAGGAGACAGGGCATTTGCCCTTTTACCAATCACGTTCTTAAACCGTGTTTTTTGGCGACTGCATGACTTTGTCGCCATTGACCATGCACGGGACAGGGCACGGAAATCTCCCTGTCAGAAGGGAAGGGGCAGGGAGGCCGCCGAGAGGGGAACGGTCAATCCTTCCAATCGGCAATGGTGCGCACGATGAAGTAGAGGTTTGTAAAGAAGGCGATGAATCCAATGACGGCGCCGGCGAAGGCCCTTTCCATGGAGATCTGGTAGATGTCGCTTTCAGAGAAGAAGGAGTCGGCGACGAGGATGGTGACCAATATGGAGGCCACCAGGCCGCCCACCATGCCCTTGAAGTAGATCAAGAGGGCCAGGCCAATGGCGATCCCAACGACTATCTTGGTCTCGGGGAGGTACAATCTCGCCCCGTAGATGATATCTATGATTTGCTGAAGGACTTCCGTAAGCACCTCATCCTCCTTTTTTAGCGTGCCTATGGTTCAGTAAAGGCCAAAACTCATTTTTTGTCAATCTCATTTTGGCTAAAAAAATGGGTCGCAAATCCCCTCATCCCTCCTTGCCGAAGGGGGGTAGGATTTTCAAAATGCAAATTACTCAATTTATTTGTGCTCCACAAGGCGCATCTCTTCCACGTTGAGTCCTGAGGAGGGAATGTGTTATCTTCATAAAGGGAGTAGCGATACTCGTCATGAGGGTTCGCACATGAGCGAGGACAAGATAGTCATCAAGGGGGCGAGGCAGCATAACCTTAAGAACATAGACCTGGAGATCCCCAAGAGGCAGCTGGTGGTGCTCACCGGGGTCAGCGGGTCGGGCAAGTCCTCGCTCGCCTTTGACACCATCTACGCCGAGGGCCAGAGGAGGTATGTCGAGTCTCTGTCCGCCTACGCCAGGCAGTTTTTGGAGCGGATGGATAAGCCCGATGTGGACCTCATCGAAGGCCTCTCCCCTGCCATCGCCATCGAGCAGAGAGGGATAAGCAGAAATCCGCGATCCACCGTGGGGACGGTGACGGAGATCTACGACTATCTCCGCCTCCTCTTTGCCCGGGTGGGGCATCCCCACTGCTATATCTGCGGCCGGGAGATCAAATCGCAGACCCCCCAAGAGATGGTCGATCAGCTTTTGGCCTTACCCGAGGGGAGCCGTCTCATCGTCATCGCACCCCTGGTACAAGGGCGGAAGGGGGAGTATCGAAAGCTCCTGGATCAGCTGAGGGGTGAGGGGTTCGTTCGCGTAAAAATCGATGGCGAGATCAGAGACCTGGGAGAAGAGATTACCCTCGACAAGGACAAGAGGCACGCGATCGATCTGGTGGTTGATCGGATCCTGATGCGCGAGGGGGTCAAGAACAGGATCACGGAGTCGATTGAGCTGGCCCTGCGGTACGGCGAGGGGGTGGTGAGGGTAGGGGTTGATGGGGGTGCGGAGCTCGTCTTCAGCGAGCGGTTTGCCTGCCTGGAATGCACTGTGAGCTATCCCGAGATATCCCCCAGGCTTTTTTCATTCAACAGCCCTTATGGGGCGTGCCCCCGCTGTGGCGGACTGGGTTTTCTCCCCTCACAGGAGCGCCCCTTCGGTGGCGAATCCCCTGCCTTCGAAGCTACAGAAGGGGAGATTGGCGCTTCTCCTTGCCCCGAATGCAAGGGACAGCGGCTCAGGAAGGAAGCGCTGGCAGTTCGGTTTCAGGGGCAATCCATTGCTGAGGTGACGCAATTGGCCATCAAAGAGGCCCTCGCGTTTTTTCAGGGCGCCGCGCTCACCCCCCAGGAGGAGGAGATTGCCAGACTCGTATTGCGGGAGATCAGGGAGCGGCTCGGCTT
>MGQS01000072.1:7676-7888 GCA_001797905.1 Deltaproteobacteria bacterium RBG_16_54_11
GACTCCTGGATACCCTGAAGCGGTTGCGGGACCTCGGCAACACCGTCATCGTGGTGGAACATGATCCGCAGACCGTGCTCTCCGCCGATTACGTCATCGATATGGGGCCCGGCGCCGGTGTGCATGGGGGAAAGGTGATCTTTACGGGACCTCCCGCGAAGTTACTGGAAGACGAAGAGTCCCTCACCGGCAAGTACCTCTCCGGCCGTCTC
>MGQS01000072.1:7942-8234 GCA_001797905.1 Deltaproteobacteria bacterium RBG_16_54_11
GAAGGGGCCAAGGCCAATAACCTCAAGGGGATCACGGTGGAAATACCGCTGGGGGTCTTCACCTGTGTGACCGGGGTCTCCGGCTCCGGCAAGAGCACCCTGATCATCGATACCCTCTACCGAGCATTGGCTCAACGCCTCCACCGGGCCGGTGAGCGCGCCGGCGAGTTTGCAGCCATCCGGGGTATTGAAGGATTGGACAAGGTCGTCAAGATCGATCAGATGCCCATCGGCAGGACCTCCCGCTCCAATCCCGCTACGTATACAGGGATCTTTTTCTTTATCAGGGATC
>MGQS01000072.1:8258-8603 GCA_001797905.1 Deltaproteobacteria bacterium RBG_16_54_11
GGGTGAGGGGGTATACCCAGGGGAGATTCAGCTTCAACGTGAAGGGGGGCAGGTGCGAGGCGTGCCAAGGGGAGGGGATTATCAGGATAGAGATGCACTTCCTTCCCGACGTCTACGTGACCTGCGATGAGTGCGAGGGGAGGCGCTTCAACCGCGAGACCCTGGAGATCCGTTACAAGGGCAGGGATATATCGGAGGTCCTGGAGATGACGGTGGAGGAGGCCCTGGAGTTCTTCCGGCACATCCCCCCTCTCAAGAAGAGGCTCCAGGTATTGGCCGATGTGGGGCTCGGGTACATAGAGCTGGGGCAGCCCGCCCCCACTCTTTCCGGCGGGGAGGCCCAGC
>MGQS01000072.1:8898-9503 GCA_001797905.1 Deltaproteobacteria bacterium RBG_16_54_11
TCAAGAAGGCATTGTGGGGGAACCTATGATGCTTACTCAGAAAATAGATTTCAAATCCCCTGGCCAAAGGGCCACCTCCGGCCATCCCCCCTTTGTTAAACCGAAGGTGACCCGTTGGTCAGGGGGGTTAGAGGGGATTGCTGTCGCCAATGCGTGATTCGATGAGGTGGTCTCTCCACTAACACGTTTGACTTGCAGATGATTTCGTTTTACCCTAGTATCACTTGAAAAGGCGAAAGGGGAGGGCAACCGTGCTTGACCTGCGGTTTGTGCGAGAAAATATAGATTCCCTCAAGAGGATGTTGACTTTGAGGGGTGATAGCCTGGATCTCAGCCCCTTTAACGCGTTGGAGCAGGAACGCCGGGAGTTGATTCAGGAGGTCGAGGCCCTCAGGAACAAGCGCAACCAGGTATCGGACGAGATCAGCACGATTAAACAAAAAAAGGGGGATGCCGGGGATCTGATTACCCAGATGCGTGGGGTCTCCGAGCGAATTAAGGGAATAGAGGATGTGTTAAAGGAGAAGGAAGAAAAGCTTCAGGCATTTCTCCTTGTCATACCCAACATCCCCCATGAGTCAGTTCCCGTAGGTAAGGGTGAGGCG
>MGQS01000073.1:0-13333 GCA_001797905.1 Deltaproteobacteria bacterium RBG_16_54_11
CTGCGCAGCGGGAAAGGTTGGCAGAAGTCATCTTGCGCGAATCCACCACCATCGGTATCAGGATGTATCCGGTGGAGCGCGTGATCCTGCACCGGGAGGAACGGGAGGTGGAGACCAAATACGGCTTGATCAAAACAAAGGTGGCCTTTGATTGCGAGGGCAAGGTCATCAACCTGATGCCGGAATATGAAAGCTGCCGCCAGACAGCGGAAGAGAAAAAGGTCCCGCTAAAAGAGGTCTACCAAGAAGCCATCAGCAAGGGGAGAGAAGCTCTTAAACAAAAGGACTGAATATGTTAGGGGGGAAGGAGAGCAAATGAGGGACATCCAGTTATAAGAAAGTCGTTTGCGCACCAACGTCCCCAACTATCTGCCCGTGAAATGGATTTCAATTAAAAGTGAGACTAAAAATGACAACAATAGTTTGTCCTATTGTATTTAAAGATTTTAAAAAAAATATAAAATTATCGGAACAAGTGGTAATTCGTGCCGTTACAAAAGGAGAAAAAGAAGATATTTCTAGGGGCTACAGGATAGGTTATAAGTTTGTTGATGAAGGCCCATTCAGAGATAAAATTCAAATTGAATCTTTTACAGATCCGCACGGGGGGGGCTACTTATCTGAAATGAGTGATAATTTGAAGCACTTTTTGGCAGCTAATCACTGTGTAGAATTAACGCTTCCAGCTCCTTTTCTTTCTCGTTTTCACGAGGAAGCATTGAAAATAAATCTTGCTTTAAAACTCTTTAAACTAACTTCAAGTGGAATCTTTATCTGGTTTAATAGCGACAAGCATTCAGAAGGAAGAAATGACGAATATCTTAATCCTTTTAATGGCCCTTTCGGCTACTTGACCCTCGGCGAAGCTGACGGCAATGGATTAAGAAATATCTACGAAAGAATTGATTTCTCAGATGGCCATTTATCTCTAATGACTTTTCTGTTTTTAAGATCTTTGCAATCAAAAGGTGAGCATTATGACATTAGATTCTTACAACTAGCTACAATATTAGAAATGCTTTTCGCTAAGGATAGTCCTGATAATCTAACATATAAACTCTCCATTAGGTCATCTAAATTACTTGGACAAAGATTCAAGGAAGATGGTTATCTTTTCTTTAGGAAAATCAAAGATATTTATAAAATGAGAAGCAAAATCGTTCACTCTGCTGATTATAATAAATTCGATATAACCATGTTTTGTGAATTAGCTGAAATAATCAGGAAATGTTTAAATATTTATCTCGAAAATAAAGATTCTTTTGAACCCGAAGAGCTAGATAAATTAATATTGAATTAACTGTAGGGAATAATTGTGGGCACAATGGGCAACGTTATTTACTATGTTAACCAGCTCTAGTTGGTTTTAGAGGTGTGGAAATGCCGAGGCAGGAGCGGCTTGAAGGCGAACTAATGGAGTCAAATATTCACATTATTCACAGTGCGAGGACCGAGAGGCGCCAGAGGGGATGATAAAATATTTGAATAATTTAACTATGTCCCCCTAGACGTTCTTGAACGAAGCTATGCCACTAATTTAGGAGGTGGATGATGAAGCATTTCGTGAAATGGTTGTTTGTTGTTTTGGCCGTCGTTCTCCTAAACCAGTCTGCCCGGGCTATTGATATGGGCGCGATTCCTCCCAAGGCAGAGTTAAAAGAGAAACTGGGGGGACGGCTGGATGGAACGCCGTGGAGCAGCGCGGAGCTGCAGGGGAAGGTCAGTGTCCTCTTTTACGTCGATCCTGATGAAAAAGATACGAACAATGATGCCAGTGATGCTCTGGACAGAGAGAAGTTTCCCGGCGAAAAGTTTCAAGCGTATGGCATCATTAACATGGCAGCAACCTGGATGCCCAATTTTGCCATTTCTTCCGCCCTGAAAGATAAACAGAAGCGCTATCCCAAAACCATTTATGTGAGGGATTACAAGAAAGTGCTGGTGCAGGCGTGGAATATTGCGGACGATAGCAGTGATGTTCTCGTCTTTGACAAAAAAGGGGTATTGATCTTCAGAAAAGACGGCAAGCTCACCGCGGCGGAGATCCAGACTCTCCTCAAGGTCATCCGCGATCATCTATAATTTTTCTTTTCTGCGCTGGAGGGCAGTCACTTAGAGGAGAGTAAGCTCTCCACCGATATATCTTCGTCTACATCTTCCCAGTGGATGCCGATGCCCCCCCCGATAAGACGCCACTTATTTCTTTGCTCTTTGGTTGCCTTCAACAAACGGGGGAACCATGCCAGGGGCGCAGAGACTTCCCGGCCATCCGCAAGGCTCACGTGCAAAGCATCTGTGCCGACAGACACTTCGACTGCCAGGGGATCAACCTTTATCGCTAAAGTGCTCATGCCATTTCTCCTCGAATAGTTTCTGATTGCTCAGAAAATACGCACCATTGAAATTCATCTTTATTCTCTCACACAAAGCCACAAAGTCCACAGAGATTTTTTATCTTTCAATATCTCCCGCTAATTCTTTATGCTCTCCGTGTCTTTGTGTGACTATCTAGAAAATAGGTTTCAAATCCCCCCATCCCCCCTTTTCTAAAGGGGGGTGAAGGGGGATTATCGGTTTTTCCCGCCAAGGCGGAATTCATAGCGGACGCTGCTGCCAGGAGATTCAGTGGTGCAGGGTCTTTTTTGCTGATGCCTCTTTTGTCATGATGCGGCGGGCTATCTCCCTCATCTCGGGGTCTGCGAGCGGGCGCAGCGCCTCATCGATCCGCGCCTGCTCCGCATCATCCAGCGCAACCGCTTGATTCTTCGCAGATGGCTCGCCATGAGGGCGAGAATCGATCATCCCCATCTGAAACCTGATATCCTTGATCACGTCTTTCCCCAGAAGCCGGTTGAGCTGCTCGCAGATCTGCCCCTTCATAAACTGGAGCTGCTGCATCCACGCCGAGGATGCACACTTTACAAAGAGCACGCCGCCGCGCGTGAAGGCAGGCTGGGCCTGCTGGGCTATCGTCTCCCCCACCGCCTTTTCCCAGACCCCCCAGGCGGCATACCCCTGCATCTTGGCATCGAGGTCTAACCTCCGCAAGGCCCCCTTCACCACGGCTTTGACGTTAAAATCCATGGCCCTCTTTTGTCTCCTCATGGTTACGCCTCGATCCTGGGGAAGAGGGGGAGAGGTTTGGCCACCTTGCTTCCCGGTTTTAGGCCTCCCCACTTTCCGTTCTCTCCTATATTTTGCTCCCAGAGATTCCCCTCCATGCCGAGTTGGGACCACATCTTTTCAGCGGTTGTGGGCATGAAGGCGGCGATCAGCAGGGCAATGATGCGCAGGGCTTCCAGCGCCTGATAGAGCACCGTGCCGAGACGTGGTTGATCCTTTTCCGCCTTGGCCAGGGCCCAGGGCGCGGTCTCATCGATATATTTATTGCCGGCGTTGACCAGCTCCCAGATCGACGTCAAGGCTTTATTAAAGGCCAGATCATCCAGCTGTTTGGCTAGCTGGGGAAGAATCTTTTTAGAGACCTCTTCCAGCCCTCGGTCCACAGGCTGCAGATCGGAAGGGGTCGGGATCAGGCCGGCGCGATATTTGACGACCATGCTGAGTGCCCGGCTGAAGAGGTTGCCCAGGTCATTTGCCAGGTCGCTATTGATTCGATTGACCATGGCGGCACGGGAGAAGTCTCCGTCCGCCCCAAAGGGCACTTCCCGCAAGAGGAAATAGCGGATGGGGTCCACCCCATACTCTTGCACCAATTGATAGGGATCGACCACGTTGTGCAGGGACTTGGACATCTTCTGCCCCTCCACGGTCCACCAGCCATGGGCAAAGACCTTCCTGGGCAGGGGGATGCCGGCGGACATGAGGAAGGTGGGCCAATAGACGGCGTGGAACCTCAGGATATCTTTGCCGATGATGTGGCAATTGGCGGGCCAGTACCGCTCAAATCTCTTCTGGTCGCCGGGGAATCCGATTGCCGTGATATAGTTGGTGAGGGCGTCGAACCACACATAGATGACGTGAGCCGGATCATTGGGCACCGGAATCCCCCACTTGAAGGTAGTCCTGCTGATGCTCAGATCGCGCAGACCGCCCTTGACGAAGCTCACGATCTCGTTATAGCGGCCGGGGGGCTGGATAAAATCGGGGGTTTCCTCCAGATGCCGCAACAGGGCATCCTGATATTTCGACATCCGGAAGAAGTAGCTCTTCTCCTTGAGCTTCTCGGTGGGGCGCCCGCATTCGGGGCATCTATTCCCGTTGGCCAGCTGGGTCTGGGTCCAAAAGGTCTCGCAGGGGGTACAGTACCAGTCCTCATAGTCGCCGAGGTAGATGTCCCCCTTATCCCAGACTTTTTGATAGAGGGCGGCCACGGCCTGGTAGTGTCTCTGCTCGGTCGTCCTGATAAAGTCATCGGCGGAGATGTGCAGTATCTTCCAGAGCTCCTTATACCGCTCCACCACTTGATCGGCAAGCGCGAGCGGGGTCTGGCCGGCTGCCTCGGCCGCCTTCTCCACCTTCTGTCCATGCTCGTCGGTTCCGGTGAGGAAGAAGCAGTCATAGCCGCTCAGCCGTTTATACCTGGCCAGGGCATCGGCGGCGACGGTGGTATAGGCGTGGCCGATGTGGGGCACGTCGTTCACATAATAGATAGGGGTGGTGACGTAGAAGGTTTGCTTCATGCCGCTTGCCTGGTTTATTTACCTATTCCGGGAGTTAAACCCTCGCCGTTAGTTAGATCTTTGTCCCAAAGTCCCGCCCTGTGTCGCCTTGCGACATCCCCTCTTTAAAACTATCCGAATGGTAGGAGATCGCACCGCGACACAGGGCGGGACTCTATTTTTCGAGCTCTTCGGTCTTGATGGTAATGACCCCTCCACTCGCCATCTCCAGGGTGATGGTCTGCAGGAGGAGATTCTGCCTGAGCACCTTGCCCTCCCCATACTTGGTGGTGATCCTCTTGCCGACCTTCGGGAGGTTTTTCTTGAGCTCCTTATAGGCATCGGCCTCGAAGGAGAGGCAACACATCAGCCTGCCGCAGAGCCCGGAGATCTTCGCCGGGTTCAGGGGGAGCTGCTGTTCCTTGGCCATCTTGATGGAGACCAGCTCAAAGTCCTGCAGGAAGGTAGCGCAGCAGAGCTCACGCCCGCAGCAGCCTATTCCCTTGACCATCTTTGCCTCATCCCTGACGCCGATCTGCCGCATCTCGATCCTCATCTTCAGCTGGGCGGCAAGCCGCCGCACCAGTTGACGAAAATCGATCCTGTGCTCGGCGGTGAAATAGAAGATGGCCTTGGATCCATCCAGGAGGTACTCCGCCTGAACCAACTTCATAGGCAGTTTCAACTCTCCTATGAGCCGCACGCAGAGCGCGAAGGCCTCCTTCTCCTTTTTCCGCCACCGCTCTTGCTCCTTCACGTCCTTGGCCGTGGCCTTCCTGATGACCTTGCTCAGGGAACGCTTAAAGAGCCCTGACTTCTCTTCCTGCGGCGGGATGACGACCGTACCCATGGTGATGCCCTTTTCTGCATCGACCACCACCAGGTCTCCTTTTTCAAGGTTCAGGTCCGCAGCCTCAAAATACTGCACCCTGCCGTTGTTATCCAATTCGACTCCTACCGCTCTCATTGCGTTATGATCCTCCTATTCCCAAGAGGGCGTTCTCCAGGGATAGCTGAAGGTTGCCGTGGGCCTCTATGCCTTGCTGGATCTCGTGGAGGGACCAAAAATCCCGCAGCAGCCCCTCGATCTGCCGGCAAGGGGCAACCTTTTTAATCTCCTCGAGCAGGTCGCAATTGAGCAGCCTACCCTCTTCTTTTGTCTCGTGATAGATAATAAGATCCCTGAGCCATCCTCCTAAGATCTCCAAAAAAAGTTTACCCCACCCCTCCTCGTGAGCAAGCTCGCGGGCTACGTGCAACCTTTGATTGAGGGAGGGCGAGAGGGCGGATAATAATAGGCCCTTTACCTGCGTCACTTCTTCCCTATTCATTTGTAGGGCACGCCCCGGGCTTCCGCCGGCCAGAGGGGCGAGGATACTGATTTCTTCCGCGGAAAGACGATCAATCAATACCTTTTTTGCTTCCTCTTGGCTCAAAGGGTTGAACCTGATCCTCTGGCAGCGAGAAAGCACCGTGGGAGGCAAGCCCTCGACGGCAATGGCTACCAGGATAAGCACCGTCCGGGGAGGAGGTTCCTCCAAGGTCTTCAGGAGGGCATTGGCCGCCTCCCTGGTCAACTGTTCTGCCCTGTCCACCAGTATCACCCGCCAGCGGGCCTCATAAGGTTTAAAGGCGATGGATCGCTGCAGCTCCCTGATTTGTTCTATCTTAATGCTCTCCCCCGTGGGGTTGATCAGGATGAGATCCGGGTGCATCCCCTTTTCCATCAGCTGGCAGGACCGGCAGTGATCGCAGGCCTCGCCTGTTTGATCGACGCAGTTGAGGGCCTTGGCCATGTTCAAGGCCACCAGCCTCTTTCCGATACCCTCCATCCCCGTGAAGAGATAGGCGTGGTGTACCCTTCCCGTATCGATCACCCTGCCGAGGATCTGGAGCGGCCTTTGATGTCCTACCACGTCGCAAAAGGCCATCGTCATCTCCGATCGAAAAGGGGGCGGATGATCCTTCGGATTTCTCCCTGGATCGCCGACTGCTCGCCTTGCCCGGAGACCACCTTCACACGCCCGGGTTCCTGTCGGGCGATCCGCAAATACGCTTCCCGCACCTGCTGGTGAAATGTTCGGTCTTCCCGCTCAAACCTATCCTCCCCCTGAGCACGCGCCATGCCAACCTCTACCGGGCAATCCAGCACGATGGTGCAATGAGGCGTAAGCCCCCCTGTGGCCCATCGGTTCATCTGTTCGATAACGGTGATGTCCAATCCCCTTCCACATCCCTGATAGGCAATGGTGGCATCGGTATAGCGATCACAGAGGATCATCCGGCCTTTTTCCAGGGCAGGCCTGATGACCTCTGCCACATGCTGTGTCCTGCCGGCCTCGATGAGGAAGAGCTCGGCCAGCGGATCTATCCTCAAATCTCCCCTGTCCAAAAGAAAGCTTCTGATCTCTTCCCCGAGCGGGCATCCGCCGGGCTCTTTAGTCACCAGACAGGAGTATCCTTGCTCCTCCACAAATGCCCTCGTCAACTCTATCTGTGTGCTCTTCCCGCTTCCCTCTATGCCCTCAAAGGTCACCAAGAGTCCTGTCGGCACCTGCATAATGCTCCACCATAGTTGTTAACAACCCCTGCGTTATCAAGCAAATGAGGGGATGAAGAAACGGAGATGTCCTGGGGGGCTATCCGTGGCAGGAGGGTTAGGGCACGTGCCCTTTTCCTCCATTCATCTCCTCGATTTTTTTGCGCAGGGCCCGCTCCTGTTCCTTTTCGGGTTTCAGCTCCAGGGCCCGTTGGTACATCCGGAAGGCCTCCTCCTTCTTGTCCGACTTGAGATAACCGTCACCCAGGTGTTCAGTGATGATGGGATCATCGGGGACCAGACGATGGGCCTTCTCCAGCCACTCGATTGCTCGGGGATATTCCCTTTTTTGATAGTATACCCAACCGAGACTATCCGTGATATACC
Organism: Deltaproteobacteria bacterium RBG_16_54_11; assembly: GCA_001797905.1. GTDB lineage: Bacteria > Desulfobacterota > B13-G15 > B13-G15 > RBG-16-54-18 > RBG-16-54-11. Next base: position 7,549 of record MGQS01000073.1, read on the forward strand.
CGTTCTCGGGCCTGAGCTCCAGCGCCTTCTTGACGAGGGCCTCGGCCTCGTCCAACTGGATCCCCTTTTCAGCATAGGTATATCCCAGGTGGTTGAGAGCATCGGCGTTTTTGGGATCGAGTGCTACCACCTTCTGCATGCAGCTGATGGATTCCTCGGTCTTTCCCATCTTGTAGTACACAATCCCCAAGCGAAAGAGGGCTTCGGTATTGTTGGGCCCTTTGGTCATTACATCCTCTAGGTTTTTCACCGCTTCCGGGTATCGGTTCAAATCCTCATAGATGAGGGCGATGGTGTAGAGCAACTCCTGATCACCCGCCTTGGCCTCGAGGGCCTTTGTCACCATCGTCAAGGCCTCCTCTGTTCGCCCCTCCTTTTGCAGGATGAAGGCTATATACTTCGTCGCCTCGGAGAAGAATTCCCCCTCCGGGGGGATCTGTTTAAGTTCTGCCAAGGCACCCTTGGAGTTACCCATTTGATAGAGGGTTATCCCCAGGTAATATCGAACATTACCCTGCTGAGGCCGGGCAGCCAAGACAAAGCGGAATTCCCTCTCCGCCTCCTCATACCGCTCCTGTTGAAAGAGGATCAACCCCGTCTTCACCCGTATGCTTATGTTCTCAGAATCGAGGTCCTTGAAGCTCTTATACTGGTCAAGGGCTTCCTGAAGCCGATCCTCCTTGAGCAGCAGTTGGCCAAGCCGTTCCCTGGCCTGGAAGTTGAGGGGGTTGAGTTCCAGTACTTCTTTGTACGTTTTTATGGCCTGCGCTACATCCCCTTTGAATTCATAGACGACACCCATATCCATCAGGGCCGCTTCGAATTCCGGGTTAAGATCGAGGGCCTCGTGGTAATATTTCAGGGACTGATCGTAGAGTTTTATCTCGGCGTAGATCCTGCCCAGGTAATAGAGGCCCATGAGGTATTTGGGCTGCTTCTCCAAGAGTTGGTGCAAGGTGTCCACCGCCCGCTCAAAATCCCGCAGCTCGGCGTAGAGGGAGCTGATCATCAGGTAGGCCTGAAGATGGTCGGGATCGATCGTCAGGACCCTCTCATATTCGCTCACGGCCTCTCGATACTTGCCCGCAGCGGAATAGACCCCTCCGAGCAGGTAGTGGGCGGGGAGATAGTCGGGGTCGAGGGTCAAGGCATCCCGACAGGCAGCCATCGCCTCATTTGTCCGGTTCGTGTTGAGGTAGAGGGCGGCGATATCCACGTATAGTAACGGGGATTGGTTGTCCAAGGAGATGGCCTTCTGGTACTCTGCGATGGCCTCATCCACGTCACCCTCTCTCATCTTGATCCTGGCTGACAAGAAGTGATAGAGCGCCTCCGAAGGCGGAGTTGTTTCCCCTGAAAGCGCGGTCTCGGACGATCCCGCCGCCGGATACTCTTGGATGTAAGCGCATCCCGCGGCGAGAGCAATGAGCGCTAGAGAGAGGATATAAATAATCCCTTTCTTCATTTCCCGAATGCCATTCTCCTTCACGATTATTACCATTTATCTTACTATAAATAATAGGTGGTGGCAAGAAAATGGGGATGAGATCGCACGCTATTTCCTTGGCCACGCGCCCCCGGGGGAATATGTTCGAGGAACAGGCAGCTTTGGTAGATGAAGATCTGCCCTCACCTCCCGTTCTGACATGCCCTTGCACTCAGGCTCTTTTGAGCCCCTTTTTTGAAGGAATGGAAAATGACCGCCCTCTGTCTTCTCAAAAAGCCCCTTCATGGATGTGCTCCTCGTCTCAAGTAACAGTATAGCCGCGATATCCGGCCTTCTGGCAAGGGCCTTTCCATTAAAAAAGAGAGATATTTTGATCTTTATGCCAAAAATTAAAGTTCCGTGCGTAAATTTTCATTTATTTTCATATTAATAGCTATTTTTTACCATTAATAACGAATTTATACCTTTGCTTTTTTATTAGCACTCAACTACAATGAGTGCTAATAAAGGTTTGGAGTAGGCGACTATGAAAGAGAATTTGCCGGTAGTAAGCGATAACCTGAGCCATTATCTGGCCCAGATAAAGCAGTATCCCCTCTTGAGCCCAGAGGAGGAGTTTGCTCTGGCGGCACGGTATCGCGAGACGGAGGATATGGAGATCGCCCACCAGCTTATCACCTCCAACCTCAGGTTTGTGGTCAAGGTGTCCTTGGAGTATAGGGGCTACGGTCTTAAGCTCCTCGACATAATTCAGGAGGGGAACATAGGCCTGATGGTGGCCCTGAAAAAGTTCGACCCCCATAAGGGGTATCGATTCATCTCCTATGCCATCTGGTGGATCAGGGCCTATATCCAAAACTTCATCATCAGGTCCTGGAGCCTGGTCAAGATGGGGACCACCCAGATTCAAAAGAAGCTCTTCTACAAGATGGGGAGGATCAAGGGCATCGCTCATGAGGAGCACCAAGAAGAAAAGATCGAGGAGTTGGCCCAAGAGCTCAATGTGCGCGGTTCAGATATAGAGGAAATGCAGAAAAGATTTGCCGGGCGGGATCTCTCTTTAGACGCCAAGCTGGACTTCGATCAAGGCATCAGCTTTTTGGATCTCTTGCCCGATCTTTCACCTGACCAGGAAGAGCTTCTGGGAGAATCGGAAGAGGATGATGTTCTCAAGGATGAGGTGGAAGCGGCCCTGGGGCATCTGAGCGAGCGGGAGAGATTCATCGTCAGCCAGCGCATTATGGCCGACGACCCCATGACGCTGCAGGAGTTGGGAGATACCTTTCAGATCTCCCGGGAACGCGTCAGACAGATTGAGGGTGAGGCCCTGAGAAAATTGAAAAACCAGTTGGCAAGCGCCGAGTCGACGTGCGGTATGGCCTAATCCGGCTCACCAGTTGCGGGGCCAGGGAAGGTCCTTCTCCTTTTTTTTCACCAATTTTACCAGTTGATCCAGGATAATATGGGCGACATCGTCCTTGCTCAGGAGGGGGACTTTTTTAACCTTCCCGGCGGCGTCTAAGATCTTGACGATATTGGTATCCACCCCAAACCCCGCCCCCGGCTGCGTGACGTCGTTGGCCACGATCAGATCGAGGTTTTTCTCCTTTAATTTTACCTCCGCATTCTCCATGAGCTCACTGGTCTCGGCGGCGAAGCCCACGAGGATGTGGTTGCTCTTTTTTTCTCCCAATTCTTTGAGGATGTCGGGATTCTTCTCCATCTCTAAGAGATAGGCCCCGTTTTTTCTCTTGGTGATCTTTTCCGTGAGGATATCTCGGGGACGGAAATCGGCCACTGCCGCAGCCATGATGACTATGTGGCTATCTTCAAAATAGTGCATGACCGCTTCGTGCATCTCCCGGGCATCGCTGACCATGATTTGAGGAATATCCCTTCGAGGGAGCGAGAGGGAATGTGGCCCGGTAATCAAGGTTACCTCCGCCCCCCTCCTGCGGGCCATCTTTGCCAGGGCGAATCCCATCTTCCCGCTGGAGCGGTTGGTGATATACCTGACCGGATCGATCGGCTCCAACGTGGGGCCTGCCGTAATCAAGATGCGCTGATTGAAAAGGTCTTTTTTGGTAAAGATATCCTCGATCTTTTCGATGATCTCTTCGATATCGGCCAACTTTCCCTTGCCGATGCTCCCGCAGGCCAGATCGCCTTCTATTGGATCTACGAACTGATACCCGTGGGCCTTGAGCCGCTCCACGTTATTTTGCACAAAGCTACTCTGCCACATATTCACGTTCATAGAGGGTGACAAGAGCACCGGTACCTTGGTGGTCATGACCATGGTGGTGAGGAAATCATCGGCGATGCCGTTGGCTATCTTGCCCATAATATTTGCCGTGGCGGGGCAGATCACCATGAGATCGGCGATATCGGCCAAGGCCACGTGGCCGATTTTAGATCCCTCCAAGAGCTGGAACATATCACGGAGCACGGGGTTGCCCGAGAGGGTCTGAAAGGTGAGGGGAGTTACGAACTGCTGGGCATTTTTGGTCATCACCACATGGACGTTCGCCCCCTTCTTGGTCATCTCGCGGAGGAGCTCCACGGACTTGTAGGCGGCGATCCCTCCGCTCACGCCCAGTATGATCTCCCTGTTTTTCAGCATACCTTGGCCTTTCCGGGTGATTATCTTAGAATAAGGAGAAAATGTCAAGATTTAAGGGCACGGGATATTGAGTAATATCTTAATTGTGATATAATTTCCTTGAGGAAAGGAGGTATTCCAATGGTTGCAATCAAAGAAGCCTCAATTGAAACGATAAAACGCTTGCCTGATGAGTGCTCTCTTGAGGACATAATGTACGAAATAAACTTTATTGCTCAAGTTCTGGATGGTCTAAAAGACGCTGAAGAAGGAAGACTGCTGACCACCGAGGAACTCCTCAAAAGAGTTGAACAATGGGCAAAATAAAATGGACGGAAAAGTCCATCGTTCACTTGCAAGCAATTCATGAGTATATTGCCAGAGATTCCAAAACATACGCAACCCGGTTCATACAATCTCTTATCAAAGCAACCGAAAAACTTGAGATGATGCCACTGTGTGGTCGTATAGTGCCAGAGCTTGAAAGGTACGGCTTTAGAGAAGTTATGTACAGAAAGTATCGGATTGTTTATAGGCTTACCGATAATGATACTATTGAGATACTTGCCGTTGTGCACGGCGCTCGTGAAATTAAAAAAGTATTGCGAGAGGAATGGGAATTGGGGTGATAATGATCGCTTATCCCGTTGCCGAACAATAAGCTACGTGGCAAATAGAACTTGGGTAAATGCTATCGCGCTTCTTTTGGCCTTGAATGTTGCCTTCTCGTTTAAGGGCAGTTTCTCGTTGACATCCTCGCCGGGGGGCTTATACTATACTCATAACAACTGAATAGCGGTCGCTAGGGGAGCTCGCAAGGGCTGAGAAATCCCGTTTAGGGGATGACCCTGTGAACCTGTATGGGTAATTCCAGCGAAGGAAAGCGGCAGAAATTTACGTAACAGGCCGTATCTTCCATCATGGGATATACGGCTTTTCATTTGGGATTTTCATCTAAAGGAGGGTTGATGGTATGGCGCTAGACGAGGTGATCATTTCCCGGGCAATCATCGAGAGGTTTCTGCGGAAGTTCACTGCATCCCTCGAGGTAGACGTCGCCGTTGTCGGGGGAGGCCCTGCAGGGCTGGTAGCGGCGTACTATCTGGTCAAGTCAGGCTATAAGGTCTCCCTCTTCGAGCGGAAGCTGAGCGTCGGCGGCGGGATGTGGGGCGGGGGGATGATGTTCAATGAGATCGTGGTGCAGGAGGAAAGCAAGAGGATCCTCGATGAGTTCGGCATCAGGAGTGAGCTCTACCGCGAGGGGTATTATACCGCCGATGCCGTCGAGTCCATCTCAACCCTCTGCTCCAAGACCGCACAGGCAGGCGTTAAGATATTCAACTTGATGAGCGTGGAGGATGTGGTGGTGCGTAAGGAAAGAGTTGTAGGGCTCGTTTTGAATTGGACGGCGGTCGAGATGGCTGCGCTGCACGTCGATCCCTTGACCATGCGAAGTAAGTACGTCATCGATGCTACCGGGCACGCGACGGAGGTGGTCAAGGTCATCGAGCGCAAGGTGGACGCCGCTTTGCTCACCCCCACGGGAAGGGTCATGGGGGAGAGGTCCCTCTGGGCGGAGAAGGCGGAGTCGAGCACCCTGGAGAACACCAAAGAGGTCTTCCCCGGCGTCTTTGTGGCGGGCATGTCCGCCAACGCATCCTTCGGGGCCTATCGGATGGGGCCTATCTTCGTGGGCATGCTGCTCTCAGGAGAGAAGGCAGCGGCCCTGATCGCCG
>MGQS01000073.1:13389-16851 GCA_001797905.1 Deltaproteobacteria bacterium RBG_16_54_11
ACCGGGGGCGGGGCGGGGATCCAGGCGGACCTCAAGACCATCGCCTCCTTGGGCGGTCACGGGATGACCGTCATCACCGCTCTCACCGCCCAGAACAGCCTGGGGGTTCAATCGGTGTATCCGATCCCCCTCCCCTTTATCGAGGCACAGATGGATGCCGTCTTCTCCGACATAGGGGCCGACGCCGCCAAGACCGGGATGCTCTGGGATGCGGCGGTGGTGAAACTCGTCGCAAAAAAATTGGTGCACTATAAGGTTAAAAGGGTGGTGGTGGATCCTATCATTGCCGCCACAGACGGCACCCGCCTCTTGAATGAGGAGGGGCAAGATGCCCTGCAGCGGGAACTGCTCCCTCTGGCCGTCCTGGTGACCCCGAATCTCCCCGAGGCTGCGGCGCTGGCAGGCATGGAGGTAGGGACCATTGAGGAGATGCGGGAGGCTGCTTGCCGGATCCGCGCGTATGGCGCCGAGGCCGTTTTAATAAAGGGAGGACACCTGGAGGGGGACCCCGTGGATCTCCTCCTCGATGGATCGGGATTCACGGAGTTTCGCTCAGAACGGATTGCTATGCCTGATGTCCACGGGACGGGATGCGTGCTCTCCGCCGCCATCGCCACAGAGCTGGCCAAGGGGGCCTCTCTCAAGGAGGCTGTGCAGCGGGGCAGGGCAATGACCATGGCCGGCATCAAGGCGGCCGTACACATCGGGGAAAAGGGGAGGTTCGCTAATCCCCATGCCTACGTGGCTGCGGAGGGGGAACGCAATGCGGTGCTTATGGCCTTGCATGCAGCTATTGCTGCATTGCAAGGTGAGGCGCGGATAGGAGGCATCATTCCCGAGGTCTCATCCAATCTCGGCTATGCCATCCTCTGTGCCCGGGCAAAAGGGGATGTAGCTGCTTTTCCCGGTCGGATTATCAGGATAGGGAATGGTATTGCGACAATAAATGCCCCTGCCTTTGGCGCCTCGCAGCATATCGCCTCGGTAATCCTGGCAGCCATGCGCCATGATCCCTCTTTCCGCTCAGCCATGAACATCCGATATTCCCCCGCGATCCTGAAGGCCTGCAAGGAGAAGGGGTTCAGCATCCTCGGCTTCGACCGGGAAAAAGAGCCGCCGGAGGTCAGAGCGGAGGAGGGGCATTCGCTCGCCTGGGGGGTCGAGGATGCCTTGGGAAAGGTGGGCAAAATGCCTGATGTGATCTATGACGAGGGCGGGTGGGGCAAGGAGCCCATGATCCGCATCCTCGGCAGGGATCCAGGGGAGGTAGTGCGGAAGGTCATCGAGATCAACAGGAGCATTCAATGATAGAGACGCAGCTCGCTAAGGCGCGCCGGGGGGAAAGCACCCCGGAGATGGAGGCCGTTGCCAGCGCGGAAGGGGTTGATCTGCAAACCCTCATGCAAGGGGTGGCTCAGGGGAGGGTCGTTATCCCCGCCAACAAGGGCCACCGGGGCATCAGGCCGATAGGGATCGGGCAGGGGTTGACGGTCAAGGTCAATGCCAATATCGGGACATCTTCGGACCACGCCGATCCTGCCGAGGAGCTCCAGAAGCTGGAGGCGGCGCGAGAAGCCGGCGCCGACACCGTTATGGACCTGAGCACCGGCGGGGATATCGATGGCATCAGAAGGCTCATCCTTGAGCGCTCCCCGCTGCCGATAGGGACGGTTCCCATCTACCAGGCTGCCATCGAGGTGGCCGAGCGCAAGGGCGGGATCGTCCAGATGACCCCCGACGACATCTTCGAGGTCATCGAGCGCCACGCTAAGGACGGGGTGGATTTCGTCACGGTCCATTGCGGGGTGACCCTGAGCACCTTGGAGCGGCTCAAGGCCCAGGGGAGGATCACGGATATCGTGAGCAGGGGAGGGGCTTTCCTGACCACGTGGATGATCTACAATGAACAGGAGAATCCCCTGTACGAGCACTTCGACAGGCTCGTGGAGATCGCCCGGCAATACGATGTCACGCTGAGCCTCGGGGACGGGCTTCGCCCCGGCTGCCTGGCCGATGCCACCGACCGACCCCAAATCCAGGAGCTCCTCCTCTTAGGTGAGCTCGCCGAGCGGGCTTGGGCTGAGGAGGTGCAGGTGATGATCGAGGGGCCGGGCCATGTCCCCCTGGATCAGATTGCGACCAATATTCAATTGGAGAAGCAACTGTGCAAAGGCGCTCCCTTTTATGTCCTGGGGCCGCTCGTGACGGATGTGGCGCCTGGCTATGATCACATCGTCTGCGCCATCGGCGGGGCCTTGGCCGCTTACCATGGGGCGGATTTCCTCTGTTACGTGACGCCGGCCGAGCACCTCAAGCTCCCCAGCCCCGAGGATGTGCGGGAGGGGGTCATCGCGACGCGGATCGCCGGACATGCCGCCGATGTGGCCCGCGGTCTCGCGAAGGCCAGGGCGTGGGATGATGAGATCGCACGGGCGCGCAAGGCCCTCGATTGGGAGCGGCAGATTCAACTATCCATCGATCCCCATAAAGCCAAGAGATACCGGGAGGAGAGCAAGCCCCAGATGGATGAGGTCTGTACCATGTGCGGCAAGTTCTGCGCCATCAAGATGGTGCGGGAATTCATCCACAAGCCGGATTAAGGGGCTCTCTTATGTCTATGAAGGCGGATGGAATTTTCATTACAGGGACCGACACCGGCGTGGGGAAGACGCTCATCGCCGCCGGCCTGGTGGCTGTGCTCAAGGACCAGGGGATCGATGTGGGGGTGATGAAGCCCCTGGAGAGCGGCGCCCCCTCTTTTGGATCCGCTCCCATCCCGCGGGATGCCCTGTATCTCAAGGAGATTGCCGGTGTCCATGACGACCTCGATTTGATCAATCCCTACTGTTTCCAATCTCAGCTCGCCCCGGGGGTGGCTGCCGAAAAAGAAGGGGTGCAGATAGATCTGCTGAGGATCAAGGGGATGTACGATGAGCTCAAAGGACGCCACCAATTTATGGTGGTAGAGGGCGCCGGGGGTCTGTTGGTGCCCGTTGCTCAGGGTGTCTTGTTGCCGGAGCTCATCAAGCTCATGGATCTCCCCCTGCTCTTGGTAGCTCGGTCCTCCCTAGGGACCATCAACCATACCCTTCTTTCCCTTTTTTACTGTCAACAAGAGGGCCTCGAGGTGGCGGGCGTGATCATGAGCAAGTCGACCCCGGATGCAGATCCTTCCGAAGAGAGCAACGCCCAGGTCGTCACCCAACTCAGTGCGGTACCCCTTCTGGGATCCTTTCCTTATCTGAGGGACTACGGAGGGGTAAGGGGGAACAGGGCGTTCTTGGTCCAGATATTCACCGAGCATATTGATATGGAAAAGCTGCTGGAGCGATTGGGGTTGACAGGCTGCTGAAAAACGCCCTCTGTCCCGCGCGGCGCGGGATTACTCTCATCCTTCGTCGTTGCGGCGTACATCCAAGTACGCCTCACCCTGCCGTCCCGCCTGTGGCGGGATTTCGCTGA
>MGQS01000073.1:16880-28886 GCA_001797905.1 Deltaproteobacteria bacterium RBG_16_54_11
CAGCCCGTATTTCTTTGCCGCCTTGTCAAACCCCGCCAGGGAGCGCTCGATGACCTCCGTATCCACGCAGTAGGCGATGCGGAAATAGCCCTCCTTGCCGAAACCCCTGCCGGGGACAGTCAGGATGTGAAAATTCTCCCGCAGGTCAGAGACAAAAGCCAAATCGTCCTTACTAGGGGTTCGCGGGAACATGTAGAAGGCCCCCTGAGGCTTTCCTACGGAATAGCCGTATTCGGTGAGGGCCCTGTAGAGCAGGTCCCTTTTTTTCTGGTATTCGATAGGTGCCACGTGGTCGGTGCCAACCAGGGGCAATAACCGCTGCATGAGGGCAGGGGCATTGACATATCCCAAGGTCCTGTTCGTGAAGATCATGGCCCCCATGACCTCCTCCGCCCCTGCGTACAGGGGGTTGATTGCTGCATATCCAATCCTCTCCCCCGGGATGCTGAGGGACTTGGAGTATGAGACCACCGAGATGGAGGGTTCGTAGATCTCAAACACACTAGGGAGGCGGATGTCGTCAAAGAGGATGGTCTTATAGGCCTCGTCGGCGAAGAGATAGATGGGGGTTTTCCTCCCCTTGCTCTTGGCCCGCAGCAGATCGGCCAATGCGCGCAGTGAATCAGCGGAATAGACGACCCCTGTGGGGTTGTTGGGGGAGTTGATAATGACTATCTTGGTCCTTGCGGTGATGGCCTTTTCGATGGCGGTAAGATCAAGGGTGAAATCCTCTGCGGTATCTACCAGACGCATAACCCCGCCGTGGTTTTCGATGTAAAATTCGTATTCAACAAAATACGGGGAGGGAACGATTACCTCATCCCCCTGATCCAGGATGGCCTTGAGGGCGACATTCATCCCTCCGGCGGCCCCGACGGTCATCACAATATGGTTTTCCGTAAAGGAGATGCCCGTCTCCTCGGAGAGTTGCTGGGCCACAAACCTCCTGGTCTCCGGGTAGCCGCTGTTGGGCATATACCGGTGCATCCCCGGAGTGGGGTCGAGGGCGAACTTCTTCAGGGCCTCCCTGAATCTCTGAGGGGGCTCTTCCGCCGGGTTCCCGAGGGTGAAGTCGAAGATATTATCCTCGCCGTATTGCACCTTGAGTTGCGCCGCCGATTCAAACATCTTCCTCACCCAGGAGGATCGTCCCATGAGCTGCTTCACCTTTTTGGAAATGGCCATATCGTGCTCCTTATACTGTACCGCGGAAATTAAAAAGGCCATGGGATCTGCCGCCATGGCCTTCGGTATGCAGGGACAAAAAAGCCATGGGTCCATCCGGCGCGCCCATGGCTCCCCTTACTATGCATCTCGGCTCAGGGGCATGAGTGAGCCCGAGTAAAATAAAAGAAGAAATAGAAATTACCGAACCGCATTCCGTACCTGTATCACCCTTATCATATACCCCTGAAATGTCAAGGAGTAATTGTGGTCTTGGGGCTTTGCGAAGGCAGTCTCACCATAGATTATAGAATCTCCACCCGGGTCGCCTTCAGATATCCCCGGTCATTGACGTAGTGGACCCTGATCGTCTCGCCAATACCGGGATACCGACGGGGGTAATAGTCAGTCCTGTTCCCCACGTAGAACGTATAGATCTTGCCCGTGTGATCGCTCTTGACCTCGATGGTCCCGCGGCGCCATGCATTGGTTTGGATGGAGAGGACCTTGCCCTGAACTCTGTTGGGACCTAGCTCACCGGCGTTGGCCATCGAGATTGGAGCAAAGATGCCGCTCATGCCCGCGAGCACCAGGGCGAGGATTACCATGAGGGCCGGCACTGCCTTTTTATACGCCTTCCTTTTCATGATCGAACCTCCATTCTTTGAGATATTGCACATCATAAGGGTCTCATGTAGCAACTAACCGAGAATATAATGCGTTCGCAAGAGGGATTCAAGGATGCAGCGCAGACAAGGGCGTTGCCTGCCGAACATGATACCCTACAACCTCAGATCAAAGACGACATCCTCGCCGATACGTTTTATCTCGCAAGAGGACGGCCTGATGGCCTTGTCCAGATCGGTGATCCCGAGATCACCGATCCCCTCTATCCCTTTTCCCAGGATCAGGGGGGCCGTGATGACCACCATCCTGTTGACCAAACCTTCTTGCAACAGGGAGGTGATGATCTCCCTGCCTCCTTCCACCAGGATCGAGGCGATACCTTTCTCGGCCAGCGCCTTCATCAGTGGTCTCAACCCCACCTGCCCATTCGCGCTCCTCTGAACCACGAGGACCTCTTTTCCCTGTTTCTGTATCGCTGCGACTTTCTCCTTTCCGTGCTCGTCTGTGGTGACGATGAGGGTTTTCCCATCATCCCGGAGCACCCGGGCGTTGAGGGGGATACGCAGCTTGCTGTCGAGGCAGATGCGTAGGGGATTTCTCCCCTTCACCAATCTCACGGTGAGCAGGGGGTCGTCGGCCAGCACGGTGCCTATGCCGACCATGATGGCGTCGTGCTGGGCACGCAAGCGGTGGGTAAACCTCCGAGATCTTTCTGCGCTGATCCAGCGTGCGTTGCCCTGCGCAGTAGCGATCCTGCCGTCGAGGGACTGGGCATATTTGATGGTGATAAAGGGAAGGCCTGTGCGGATATAGTGAAAGTAGACCTCGTTGAGCTGGCGCGCAGCCTGCTCCAAGACCCCTACTGTTACTTCTATGTTGTGATCCTTCAGGATCTGAGCACCTTTTCCATCTACGAGGGGATTGGGATCGAGGGTCCCGATCACCGCGCGCTTGATCCCCTGTTCAATCATAGTGTCGACGCAGGGAGGGGTCTTGCCCCAGTGGCAGCAAGGCTCCAGCGTGACGTACATGGCAGCACCCCGCACACTGCCCGGTGCCTGTTTGAGGGCATCTATCTCGGCATGATCGGCGCCGAATTTGCGATGGTATCCTTCGGCGATGATCCTGCCGGCGCGCACGATCACCGCTCCCACCATGGGGTTGGGGCTTACTGCCCCCATCCCCTTGCGGGCCAGTTGCAGGGCCCTCCCCATATATCGTTCATCTTTCTGCACAGGGGTCATCTTATAATTTCTGCGGTGTCATGCGAAGACGCATCATTCTAAGATAGATCAGTTATGATGTCAAAGGTTGAGCGCCTGGGGTTGGTATGGTACTATGAAAGAAATAGGGTTCAATCCCGCTCTGTCGCGTAGCTCCCCTACCATTCAGATTGAGAAGGTGGGGATGCCGCAAGCGGCAGACATCCCGTCATCTAGATTTTTATACAAGGTGGAAGGGGACTTAATTCAGATTTTATGGACTGCGGGATCTGTCGCTGTGCGGCACCCCATCAGTACAGATATCGGAATGTGTCACTTTGCGACATCTGGCCAAAGGGCCACCTTCGGCTGCTTTCCTTAGACTCAAAAATTTAGGGGCAGGAGTAGGGGGCCGCAAAGCGGGAGGGGTCGAGGGTTCCATCCCGCCCCTCACTATAGATTTATGGAAGCGGGATGTGTCGGAATGCGACACAGGGTTCGAAGAAAAATCATTTCGAAGCATTGAGTTATACATGATAATTCTTGCCATTGAGAGTTCGTGCGATGATACCGGGGCTGCCCTGATAGAGGACGGTAACAGGATCCTTTCCAATATCCTCTCGTCCCAGGATGAGGTCCATAAGCACTATGGGGGGGTGGTGCCGGAGTTGGCCTCTCGACGCCATCTGGAGAGCATCGTGCCGGTGCTGCGGGGAGCGCTCGATCAGGCCCACATCTCACTGGATCAGGTGGATGGCGTTGCGGTGACGCGGGGGCCCGGCCTGGTGGGCTCCCTCTTAGTGGGGATAATGGCAGCCAAGGCCATCGCCCATGCCAAGGATCTTCCCCTGGTGGGTGTGAACCACCTCATGGGGCACCTGCTCGCCATCTTCTTGGAGCAAGAGGTCGCCTTTCCCTTTATCGGCATGGTGGCCTCGGGAGGGCACACCTCCCTCTATCTGGCCGAGGGGTTCACCGCCTTTCGACTGCTGGGCAGGACCAGGGACGATGCGGCCGGGGAGGCCTTTGACAAGGTGGCCAAGTATCTGGGGTTGGGATACCCGGGGGGGGTGGCTATCGAACAACTGGCTAAACGCGGCGACCCTGCGGCTATTTCCTTCCCCCGGGCCTACATCGCCAAGGATTCCCTGGACTTCAGCTTCAGCGGCATCAAGACCGCGGTAGTAAACCACGTACGCAGTCATCCCCCTTCCAATGATGGGATAGCCGATATCGCCGCTTCCTTTCAAGAGGCGGTGGTGGATGTGCTGGTGGATAAGATCATCTGGGCAGCCCGGCAACACAAGGTGGACAGGGCCGTGGTTGCCGGCGGGGTGGCCTCCAATAATCGTCTGCGGGAGCGGCTGATGAAAGCAGGAGAGAGGCTCGGCATCCAGGCGAATTTCCCCTCCCCCTTCCTCTGCCGGGATAACGCGGCCATGATCGGGGTGGCCGGCTACCACCTCCTTAAGCGGGGGAGGAGGGACGGGCTCGATATGAGCCCCCTGTCACGCTGGCCATTGGACAAGGACTAGACCCGTGGCCTCGTTGATGCAGGAGCTGAGAAGCCGGGGAATCTCACCTAAGCAAGCGCTGGGACAGCACTTCCTCATCGATCAGGGGATAGCGCAGAAGATCGTCCGCCTGGCTACCCTCGAGCCTGAGGATTGCGTAGTGGAGATTGGCCCTGGCATGGGGGTTCTGACCTTCCTCATGCTCCCTCTGGTTAAAAAGGTGATAGCCGTGGAGTTGGATCCGGGGATGGCCGATTACCTCAAGGAGAAGGCACAGGGGATGGCGTCGTTGATAATCATTCGCCAGGACGCCCTTGGCTTTGATTTTTCAACGGCGGCCAAGGCCGCGGACAGGAGGCTCAAGGTGGTTGCCAACCTGCCGTATAATATTTCCACCCCCGTCATCTTCCGGCTCCTGGAAAGCCGACTGTTTTTTTCCCACCTCACCCTGATGCTCCAGCGCGAGGTGGCGCAAAGGATCAGCGCCTCCCCCGGCAACAAAGAATACGGGCCGCTGTCGATATTTATCCAGCTCTATACCTCCCCCAAGATCATGATGCGGGTTCCCCCCGAGGCCTTTTATCCCAGCCCCAAGGTGGAGTCTGCCCTGGTCGGGTTTGAGATCCTGGAGCGCCCCCGCATCGCGATCGGTGATGATGGCTTCTTTCAGAAGGTAGTACGAGCCTCCTTTGCCCAGCGGAGGAAGACCCTCTTGAACGCCCTCAAGAACTCTCCCTTGGCTCTTGGTTCCGGCAAGGAGATCGAGGCGGCCTTGGTTGCCGCCGGCATCGACCCCCGCCGTAGAGCAGAGACACTGGATCTCATTGAATTCCAGCGCCTGGCTGAGGCACTACACGAGGTTTAAGAAAGAATCATAGAGAGTAGCAAACATCTGATTTTTGATTTTCCGGGAGACATAAAAAGACGTGGCGCGCAATGGCAAGCTGTCAATATATGCTGAAAATTTGTTAAAACAAAATACAGATAATATAGGGATGTGCACTATTTATTTTGTCGAGGATTCAACGAGAAGTTCGAATATATAGGGATCCGAACCCATGGAGGAGAACCACTGCACATTCTCGATGAGGAGATCGACAGAGAAGTGGTAGCATCCAGCTTTGGAGAACGGGGGCACCTCCATCTCCAGCACGACAGCTTCTCCAGGAGCAACGATGAGATCACGGAAGCCGCCGCGCAGTTGGATCTCATCTTCAACACCCTGCTCAAGCAAACGCACTTTCGCACCCAAGTGGATACCCCTGTCGCGCTCTGAGCGGAACCTCCAGGGCTGTGGGCTCGTGTTCGTGACGCGGAAACGCAACACCACCGTGCTTTCCTTGGCGATAGAGGTCGGCACTTTCAGGGGTTCTATCCGGGCCCGGAAGAAATAGGGGACGTAGTCGTTCTCCACCCAGTGTCGGAATCGATCGGGAGTATGGGACCACCCCTGCAGAGCGAGCCATTGTTCGTAATCATCGAGCATCTTCGGATGGGTATCGAGCCAGGGCACAAAGCCATAGTTCAGGCTGAATTGCTTCCGTGCTTCCGCAACGTCTCCTCCTGCTAGGAGCACTGCAACTGCCGAGGCGAGGCCGCTTCGCTCGATGCCTTGAGCGCAGTGGAGGAGTATGGGGCGCTTTGCGGTGTCGAGGTGGTGCACGAGTTGCTGGAGTGCCCTCCGATGAGGCATAGAGCCGCTTGCTAGCTGTAGGATGTAAAAGTCCACTCTATGGGCTTCGGTAACGGCGCGCTCAGCATTGAACGGGGAATTAACCTTCGTCCCGCGCAGGTTGATCACGGTACGGAGGTCGAGCTCTCGTATCCAGCGCTCAAGCGCAGCTGACGACGGCTGTGCACTTCGATACACCTCATGCGGAATCACTGTATGAAGGTTATCTCCCAACAAGTGAAAACGCAGAAACCAGCCCAACGTAGCGGCGAGTAGTGCGGCGAGGACTACACATATCGTAACCCACACGTATGAGAATCGCAGCCTTCTGATTTTTAACCTCATGTGTGAAATCCTTACCAGCGGTATACTCTCCTTCGCTGTATATTGCAGCCGATATTTACGATCCGCATAAGGGATATAGATTTTTATAGGATGTCAAAAAGTCGGGAGTTGTCGAGGATTCTATCAAGCGGCTTGGTCTTTCCCGAGACTATATCCGCGCAGACTCGATTTAATACCGACCTGAGAGGTCCCCCATCCTGGGAATCCCGCTCGATCTCCTTGTCCCATGCGTCCGAATGCCCCATTCCGTATTCCTCAAGCCATGAAAGGAACTCGTCCAACTCCCTTTCAGGGAGGGCCTTAATGTGCTCTGCTATCTTTTTGACAGCTGCTTTCCTAATGCTTCCAGAATCTCAGATATCGTCCAAAAAATCAATACCTTGAGAATATGAATCTTTAAAATTTAAGGCCGTCCCCGTCTGGTCCTCCATCGCCTTGACAGGGTCCCCGATTAGTTATAACGTAGTCCTTAAATATGGTGTGAGCCATGGAAAATCTCGCTGTCATCATCTTGGCTGCAGGAAAGGGGAAGCGGATGCGATCCGGGCTGGTCAAGGTCCTCCATCCCTTGTTGGGCAGGCCGATGTTGAGCTTCCCCTTGGAAATCGCCCTCGAGGGATTGCAGCCTGAAAAGACCGTTGTGGTCATCGGACACCAGGCTGAGCAGATCCGCGCTTGCTTTCCAGACCCCAGGATCACCTTTGTCGAGCAGAAGGAGCAGCTCGGCACGGGGCACGCCGTGTCGATGACCGCGCCTCTGCTTGAGGATTTCAAAGGTACCATCCTCATCCTCTCCGGCGATACCCCTCTCATCCATGTCCAAACCCTCACGGAGATGGTGAAACATCACCGGGATGCGAAAGCGGCGCTTACCCTCCTGACCGCGCTTCGCGAGGACCCTACGGGCTACGGTCGCGTGATACGGGGCAAAGGGGCCGCGGGGAAGGTGCAAAAGGTAGTGGAGGAAAAGGACGCGACGCCGCGGGAGCGGGGGATCACGGAGGTCAACACGGGGATCTACTGCGCCCAGACCCCCTTTCTCTTCCAGGCCCTCGGCGCCCTGCGCGCGGACAACGCCCAGAAGGAGTACTATCTACCGGACATCATCGAGAGCGCCCTTCGCAAAAAAAAGAAGGTGGAGACCTTCACCGCCCCTGACCCGGTGGAGGTCATGGGGATCAATACCAGAGCGGAGTTGGTCCAGGCAGAGGGGATCATGGCGGAGCGGGTGCGTCGGCATTGGATGACGGAGGGAGTGACGATCCAGGATCCCGGCAGCGTCTACATCGAGCCGTCGTGCCGCATCGGGAGGGACACCGTCATCTACCCCAACTGTTATCTGCGCGGGGAGACCGTTATCGGCGAGGGGTGCCGGATCGGCCCGCAGGTGGAGATCGTCGGCTCCCGGATCGGTAATCGGGTACAGATCAGATTCTGCACCATGATCACCGAGAGCCTGATCGCGGACGACGCCATCGTGGGCCCCTTCTCCCACCTGCGCCCCCAAAGCCAGCTGGGAAAGGGCGCCAAGATCGGTAACTTCGTAGAGGTGAAAAAATCCAGAATCGGCCCGGGGACCAAGGCCAATCATCTTGCCTACATCGGGGACTCCGAGGTGGGGGCAGGGGTGAATATCGGGGCAGGGGCCATCACCTGCAACTACGACGGCTTCCATAAACACCGCACCATCATCGAGGACGGGGTCTTCGTGGGGAGCAACACGGCCCTCGTGGCCCCGATCAAGCTCGGGAAGGGGTCCTCGGTGGCGGCAGGGTCAACCGTCACCAAGGATGTCCCCCCCTATGCCCTGGCAGTGAGCAGGGCCAGGCAGAAGAGTATCAAGAAGTGGGCGATGAAGAAGGCAAAAAGCAAAGGGCCGCAGGGATGAGGGGATCATGTGCGGGATAGTCGGCTACGTGGGGGCGCAGGATGCGCCCTCGATCATCCTTGGCGGCCTGAAACGGCTGGAGTACCGGGGCTATGACTCCGCCGGTTTGGCGGTGGTGCAATTAGACGGCACCATCGGGGTGCGGCGCGAGGTGGGGAAGCTGATCAGACTGGAAGAACTGGTGGCTGCCGATCCGTTGACGGGGTGGGCCGGCATCGGTCATACCCGCTGGGCTACCCACGGCGAGCCGAGCCAGCGCAACGCCCATCCCCATGTCGGCGCCACCGTCGAGGTCGCCGTGGTCCATAACGGCATCATCGAAAACTTCATGGCGCTGCGCCAGGAGCTGGAGGCCGAAGGGCGCTGCTTTACCTCGGAGACCGACACCGAGGTGGTGGTGCACCTGGTCGAGCGCTATCTTGCGGCAGGTGTCAATCTGGAGCAAGCGGTGCGCCAGGCCTTGACCCACGTGCAGGGGGCAAACGCCTTCGTCTTCCTGTGCAGCCGTGAACCAGATTGTCTCATCGCCGCCCGTATCGGCAACGCCGGCGGCATCACAATCGGGTTAGGGGAAGGTGAGATGTTTGTCGCCTCCGACATCCCCGCCATCCTCGAGCATACCCGCGACATGATCTTCATCGAGGATCGGCAGATGGCGGTGGTGACGCGGGAGGGGGTAACGGTGACCACGCTGGCCGGAAAACCTGTGGCGGCTCAGGTGCACACCATCTCCTGGGACCCGGTGGCGGCTGCCAAGGAACCGTACCGCCACTTTATGCAGAAGGAGATCTACGAGCAGGCCCGCTCCGTAACCGACACCATCCGGGGAAGGGCCGACTTTGAGGCGGGGCGGGTGATCCTGGAGCATCTGACCCTGAAGCCGAAAGAGGCTCAGGCCATAGAAAAAGTAATCATCGTTGCGTGCGGCACCTCGGCATATGCCGGGCTGGTGGGCAAGTTTATCATCGAGGCATTGGCCCGGGTGCCGGTGGAGGTGGACTACGGCTCCGAGTTCCGCTACCGAGACCCCATCGTCGGCAAGAACACCGCCGTGCTGGCCATCACCCAGAGCGGCGAGACGGTGGATACGCTGGCGGCGATGGAGGAGGCGCGAGGTAAAGGTGCGCGGTTGTGGTCCATCGTCAACGTCATCGGCAGCCAGGCGATGCGCATCTCCGACGGCGTCATCCTCATGCACGCCGGTCCGGAGATAGGCGTGGCTTCGACCAAGGCGTTCACCACCAGCCTGGTGGACCTCTACCTGCTCGGCTGCTACCTCGGTGAGCTGCGCGGCACCCTGGTTGGCGCGCAACTGCGTGAGGCGGTGGACCAGCTGGCGCTGCTCCCCGACCTGGTGGGGCGCGTGCTGGAGCACGGCGATGAGTACGACATGCTGGCCAACCAGTTCCACGATCGGGAGCACTTCCTCTACCTGGGGCGGGGCATCAACTACCCCGTCGCCCTGGAGGGGGCGCTCAAACTGAAGGAGATCTCCTACATCCACGCTGAGGGGTACCCGGCCGGGGAGATGAAGCACGGTCCCATCGCCCTGATCGACAAAGCGATGCCCGTTGTCGCCATTGCGGTGCGCGACCACGTGTATGAAAAGATGATCAGCCAGATCGAGCAGGTCAAGGCGCGCGGGGGCATTGTAATCGCCTTGGCAACGGAGGGGGATGCCGCAATCGCGGCCAAGGCCGACTATTGCCTCTCTGTGCCTTTGGTATCGCCGTTGCTCTCGCCGGTGGTCAATGTCGTGCCGCTGCAGCTCCTTGCCTATCACCTGGCCGTGCGGCGGGGGTGCGACGTGGACCAGCCGCGCAACCTCGCCAAGAGCGTTACCGTAGAGTAACGGGTCCAGCCAGAAGACAACATAGATGATTGATCAAAACACCGGAAAAGACTTGCTGCGCCAACTCAACCCGCCCCAGCAGGAAGCGGTGGTTGCCAGGGCAAGGGTCCTCTTGGTCTTTGCCGGGGCAGGGAGCGGCAAGACCAGGGTATTGACCTATCGCATTGCCCACCTCATCCAGTCAGGCCAGGCCGCGCCGGATGAGATCCTGGCAGTTACCTTTACCAACAAGGCTGCCGGCGAGATGAAGGAGCGGGTCAGCTCCCTGCTGGGTCCCCAAGGGGATCGAGTATGGGTGAGCACCTTTCATTCGACCTGTCTGCGGATCCTGCGCGCCCATATCCGCGACCTGGGCCGCGCATCGGATTTCGTCATCTACGACGACGATGATCAGCAGCGGCTCATGGAGGGGCTGCTCAAGGCCGCCGGGGTGGGGTTGCACGCCTATCCCCCCAGGACCATCTTGAAGGAGATCGATCGGGCTAAGAACCGGGGCATCGGCCCGCAGGAGTACCAGCCGCAGGCATTCAACCCCTACCAGAAAAAGGCGGCCCAGTTTTACCCCCTGTATCAGGAGGCCCTGCAGGCGGCCAATGCCCTGGACTTCGGCGACCTCCTCTTTTTTACCCACCTCCTGTTTCAGCGCGAGCCCCAGGTGCGCGATTATTACCAGCGAAGGTTTCGCCACATCCTGGTGGATGAGTATCAGGACACCAACTATATCCAGCACCTCCTTATCAAGGACCTCATCGGGCCGGACGCCTGCCTCTGCGTGGTAGGGGATGACGACCAATCCATCTACCGCTGGCGCGGTGCGGAGCCCGCCAACATCCTGGGCTTTGAGCAGGACTTCCCCGAGGCCAGGGTGATCAAGCTCGAGCAGAACTACCGGTCAACCCAGGTGATATTGGATGGGGCCAACGCCGTGGTCTGCCAAAACCGCGGGCGCAAGGAGAAGCGGCTCTGGACGGACAACGCAGGGGGGGACCCCATCACCCTCTGCCTGGCCGAGGATGAGGAAGAGGAGGCGAACTGGGTGGCGCGGCGCATCGCCGACGAGACGCAGGGGAAGTACGGCAGGTGCGCGGTCTTTTACCGGATAAACGCCCAGTCCCGGGCCATTGAAGAGGCCTTCATGCGCTGGGGCATCCCCTATACCGTGGTAGGGGGAATCCGATTTTACCAGCGCCGGGAGATCAAGGACCTCGTGGCCTACCTCCGGGTCATCGTGAACCCCGGCGACGAGGTGAGTCTCAGGCGGATCATAAACGTGCCCCACCGGGGCATCGGGGCCAAGACCCTGGCACACATCGAGGAGATCGCCGGTCAGCGGAAGTGCTCCCTGTGCCAGGCCCTGCGCGAGGCCGAAGGGATGGAAGGCCTTTCTTCGGCAGTGCGGAAAAAGGCCAAGGATCTCTTTTCTCTGTTCGAGGGGTTGCGGGGGCAGATGAGCGCCCTCTCCCTGGCTGAGCTGGTCTCGTTGATCGTGGAGCAAACAAAATATATAGAGTACCTCTCGGAGCAAGGGCCAGAAGGGCAGACCAGGGTGGAGAACGTCAAGGAGCTGATCGGCGGGCTGACAGGATCAGGGGCAGAAGGGGTGAAGGAATTCCTCGATCACGTGGCCCTGATTACCGACCTCGACGAATATGAGGAAGGGGCCCAGCGGGTGAGCCTCATGACCTTGCACAGCGCCAAGGGGCTGGAGTTCCCCATCGTCTTTATGGTGGGGCTGGAGGAGG
>MGQS01000073.1:28900-35754 GCA_001797905.1 Deltaproteobacteria bacterium RBG_16_54_11
TCCCCTACTACCTGCGCCTGGACAATGCCGAGGAGCTGGAGGAGGAGCGCCGCCTCTGCTACGTGGGGATGACCAGGGCACAGGAGCGGCTCTACATGACCGGCGCGGTAAACCGGCACCTCTTCGGCATGGGGCAGCGCCGGATCCCCTCGCGCTTTCTCAGGGACATCCCCCAGGAGATCATTCACTTTGAAGGGAAACCAACCCCGCTCGTGCCCTCCTCCTGGGCGTGGGAAGAGGGGCTGTTTTCGGGGGAGAGATATATAGAATATGACTAGTTAGTTCGAAGATGAAACATGACAAATCGTTGAGCAAAATGATTGAAGCGTTTTCAGAGGCTTGTCCCAGGTCAAGGTCAGACCCCAAGTTCTATACGAGAATTGATAATCCATACATCCCTGCCGGCATAGTTATAAAGATCGGTAGCGTCGAGGAGAGTATTCTCATTTATCTGATCTCGTAGGTCCTGCCCCTGCTGCCGTCCTGGAGAATGAACTGCAGGACCGTATTTCCGATGCGAAACTTGTCGCCGTGGGATAGCCTTCTCTGCCTGATGTATGCCCCCCGCATGTATGTGCCGTTGGTGCTGTCCAGGTCCTTCAGGAGGAAGGCATCCTCATGGAACATGATTGCCGCATGCTCCCGTGAAGCCAGAGGGTCCTTGAGCGGAACAGCGGCATTCCTGCTCCTGCCGATTATGGCGTATGTTTTCTTGATCGGATATTCCATGCCCTCGGCATATCCTTCCAGAATCGCAACGGAGGCCTGGTACCACGCCGGGATCCCTTTTTTTGGGCGCGATCGCGGTAGTATCTGCGTCTTAAAGCCGCCTGCTATAGGTTCCATAGGGGGTCCCCTCCGTATAACGTGAACAGATAAAATCAATGATAGGACACTGACGTGCAAAGGTCAAGGTCAGAGCACGCTCCCCAGTTCTCTTGACAAATACATTAAATTTATTAGATAATTTCATCAGCATTGGGCATTACAGCAATATTTTGTTGTTTCTTACGAGACAGGATGTGAAGATGAAAGTAATTTGATGGCTGTGGAGGTTTATGATGACTATTACTGATCGAATCGAGCTAAATCCTAAGGTGATGCTAGGTAAACCCGTAATCCGGGGGACGCGGATTACCGTGGAGCTTATCCTCCGAAAGCTGAGCGAAGGGGCAAACGAGAGAGAAATTTTGGAAGCCTATCCCAAGCTAACGAGCGAGGATATCCAGGCAGCTATCCGATATGCCTAGGATTTTGCTGCAATATGTTGTTGGGCCTTAAGAAACAGGAGGCGAAGATGCAAGTAAATTGGAAAAATCATATAGAAAGCACACCTGATATTCTGCGAGGGAAACCCCACATAAAAGGCACAAGGGTCCCGGTGAGCCTTATCCTGGGGTACTTTGCTGCGGGTAATACCGCCGATGAGATTAAGGCGGAGTTTCCAGATCTCAACAAGGAACAGATTGCGGCGTGTTTAGACTATGCTCGTGACTTAGCGGAATTTGAGGTCGCAGCTTAATGGGTCTGAAATTTTTTGCTGATCACTGCGTGCCCAATTCTATAATCCAAGCGCTTCGTGATGCAGGCTATGAAGTCTTGCTTCTTAAGGATCATATACCCACGGAGTCGTCAGATGCAGTTGTTATTTCGAAGGCACAAGAGCTTGATGCCATTCTTGTTTCATTGAATGGAGACTTTGCTGATATTGCAAACTATCCACCGGCACAGTATAAAGGTATCATCGCTCTGCAAGTGAGAAATCATCCTGAAATTATCTCGCAACTCATATCCAGGCTAAAAGATTTCCTATCATCCCATCCAGATATAAACTACTTTGCGGGGAAATTACTATTAGTAGAAGCCCATAGAATTAGGATTCGTGTTAAATAATGCCATCACTCATAGGTCGGGACAGAGATGGGGACGTCGTGGGGACATCCCCCAAGAGATTATTCACTTCGAAGGCAGACCAACCCCGCTGGTGCCCTCCTCATGGGCATGGGAGGAAGGGTTGTTTTCAGGGGAGAGGTATATTGAGAGCATAATTGGGGTGCGGCCTTGACTGAGGACAACTTCATATAGCAGGAGCCAAAGAATTAACCACCATTTAGCAAAAGGGGGGCAGCATGGGTGTCAATAGCATAGTTAAGCGCAATAGATGGCAAGCGCTCGTTATCTGCCTTGTCATCTGCCTTGCATTGCTCTTAACATCAGTCAGCGCGGTCTTTGCGCAGGCAGGCGCTCAGCAGAAGAAGGACTTCCTGTGGGCCCTAAAGACCGATAGGGCGACTGTCTACCTGCTCGGGTCCTTCCACCTGCTCAAGAGCGAGGCGTATCCCCTGGATAAGAACATGGAAGCAGCCTACAGGGATTGCCGGAGGATCGTCTTTGAAGCGGATATCGACGGTGCAAATGCTCCGGAGTTTCAATCCAGAATGTTGTCCCAGGGTCTTTATCCGGAGGGACAGACCATCGAGCAAAACATATCCAAAGAGACCTATGGCTTGCTCGAGAAAAGATTAAGCGAGGTCGGTCTTACAACGGCGCAGGTTAGTCGCTTTAAGCCGTGGTTTTGTGCCTTGACACTTGTTGTCTTAGAACTCAAAAAAATGGGGTTCGATCCCCAGTACGGTCTTGATAGATACTTTTTTAAGAAGGCCCAAAGAGACGGCAAGGAGATGCTCTTTTTGGAAACCCTTGACTTTCAAATGGCCCTCTTTTCCGAGCTAGGGAATGTTGAGGCAGAAGCGCTTTTGAGGCAGACGCTGCAAGACCTCGATGTTGTTGAAACCATGCTCCCTGATATGGTGAGCGCATGGAAAGACGGCGATGCCGCCCGGTTCGAATCGAGCATGAACATAAGCTTTAAAGACTACCCGGATATCTATGATCGCTTTATTACGCAGAGGAATAGGAAATGGGCCGGCACTATTGAACAATTGCTGACGCAAGGCGGCACCACCCTGGTTGTCGTCGGGGCAGGGCATTTGGTCGGGTCGGAGAACCTCTTGCAGCTTCTGAAGAACAAAGGTTATAACATGGAGCAGATCACGGCGCACGAAGGGGCCTCTGCACTCACTACCGATAACCTGGCCCATGCCCTCTACATCAGGTCAGGGATGGAAGAGCAGATGCGGCAGCTGCCCCTTGCCATACAAGGCGGATTAGATCAGGCGCGCAACCATGATAATCGCATTCAGCAGATACCGCAAGATGTGTATCTCAACATCAAGAATCTCCTCGCGGATGCGTTTGCCGCAGAGCGTCTTAACGCCATAGTGCTCAGGCAGATGGAGGCCCAGCTGAGCCGGGACGAGATGGAGCGGATACGCGCCTGGCTCGACGCACCTGTTGGCAAGAGGCGTTCGGACCTTTTTACGGCCTCATTGAAGCCCCAGGCGTCGGCGGATCTGCAGGAATTTATGAAGAATCTCCCAAAATCCCCTGCTTCGCCGGCCCGCCTGGAGCTGATACAAGGGCTGGCTGCTGCTACCAAGACAAAAGACTTAACCCTGGAGATCGCCGTCAATACACAGCTTGTCCTGACAACGGTTATCGGCGCAACCTTCCCCTCGGCAGAACAATGGCCATTTTCCAAGATCCTCGATGAGGCCGAAAAAAACCGCCTGCTCCTTGAGCCGAGGGTGGATCAGCTTATAATACCCCTGCTCCTTTATATGTACGGCGCCTTATCCGATGCCGAGCTCGGGCAATACCTGGCCTTTGCAAAATCCGGCCCGGGGGCTCGATACTATCGGTCCATGTTCAACGGGATTAGGCTGGCATTGATGGATGCGAGCATCAGGTTCGGCGCTGCCATGGCAGATCTACAATGGAAGAGAAGACAGATGACGGGAATGCCTTAGCAGATTAGTCCGGCGGCTTTACATTGGGAAAGATAGAAGGAGACAGATGATGATTGCCTGTTGCGGATTGGATTGTTCGCAGTGCGGAGCGTATCAGGCCACACAGGAGAATGATGATGCAAAACGCGCCGCAGTTGCCAACGATTGGTCGAATCGTTACGGCATCAGCGTCAAGCCGGAACAGATCCATTGTGAAGGATGTCTCTCTGACGGGCAAAAGTTCTACTACTGTGCGGACATGTGCGAGATTCGCAGGTGTTGTGTCGGAAAGGAGCTAGCCCACTGTGCTGCCTGCGAAGGGTATGCCTGTGAAAAACTCGAGGGTTTTTTTGCGTTGGCCCCGCACGCACGGAGGGCCCTTGATAGACTGAGGCCTTAGCCCTTATCCCCCTTTACCTCCTCGAAATCGGCGTCGACGACGTCCTCCGCCTTCTCTTTTTTGTCCTTTGCATCTTTGCCACCGGAGGCTGACTGCGCTTCCGCCTGCGTCTGTCCCGGCTGGGATCCCGGTTGGGACTGGGAGGCCTTGGCGTACATGGCCTCGGCCAGCTTGTGCGCCTCCTGGGAGAGCTCGTCATGGGCCTTTTTTATCTCGGCTACATCCGTCGCCCCAACGGCCTTGCGCGCCCGCTCGAGGGCTTCCTCTATTTTCTTTTTGTCCCCTGCGTCTATCTTGTCGCCGTGCTCTGCCAGAGACTTCTCCGTGGCATAGATCACCCCGTCCAGCTTGTTGCGCTCTTCGACCAGCTCCCGCTGACGGTGGTCCTCCTCGGCGTGGGATGTGGCCTCCTTGACCATCTGATCGATCTCCTCTTCCTTGAGACCGCTCGAAGAGGTGATGCGGATGGACTGCTCCTTGCCGGTGCCCAGGTCTTTGGCCGTCACATGGACGATGCCGTTGGCATCGATGTCAAAGGTGACCTCTATCTGGGGGACCCCCCGGGGGGCCGGCGGTATGCCGAGCAGCTCGAACTGACCTAAAGTCTTATTGTTTGCCGCCATCTCCCGCTCCCCCTGCAGGCAGTGGATGGTGACGGCTGACTGGTTGTCGGCAGCAGTGGAGAAGATCTGGCTCTTGCGGGTGGGGATGGTGGTGTTGCGCTCAATGAGCCTCGTGAAGATCCCTCCGAGTGTCTCAATCCCCAGCGAGAGGGGGGTGACATCAAGCAGCAGCACGTCCTTGACCTCGCCCTTGAGCACCCCGGCCTGGATGGCAGCCCCGACAGCCACCACCTCATCGGGGTTGACCCCCTTGTTCGGCTCCCTGCCGAAGATCTCCTTCACCTTCGCCTGGACCCGGGGCATCCGCGTCATTCCTCCTACCAGGATCACCTCATGGATTGCCTTTGTGGAGAGCTTGGCATCCGAGATGGCCTGTCGGCAGGGCCCTTCCACCATATCGATGAGCTCGGCCACCAGGGCCTCCAGCTTCGCCCGGGTGAGCTTCATGGTGAGGTGCTTGGGGCCGGAGGCGTCGGCGGTGACAAAGGGGAGGTTGATCTCCGTCTCCAAGGAGGAAGAGAGCTCTATCTTGGCCTTCTCCGCCGCCTCCTTGAGCCTTTGTAAGGCCATGCGATCCTTGCGCAGATCGATCCCCTGCTCCTTCTTGAACTCATCGGCAATATACTCGATGATCCGCTGGTCGAAGTCCTCCCCACCCAGGTGGGTATTCCCGTTGGTGGACTTTACCTCGAAGACCCCATCCCCCAGGTCCAGGACGGAGATGTCAAAGGTCCCGCCCCCCAGGTCGAAGACGGCAATCGTGGCCTCCTTCTTCTTGTCGAGCCCATAGGCGAGGGAGGCGGCTGTCGGCTCGTTGATGATCCTGAGGACTTCGAGCCCGGCGATCCTGCCCGCATCCTTGGTGGCCTGGCGCTGGCTGTCGTTGAAATAGGCCGGCACGGTAATGACCGCCTCAGTCACCTTCTCTCCCAGGTAATCCTCGGCCGTCTGCTTCATCTTCTGCAAGACCATGGCCGAGATCTCCTGGGTGCTGTAGTCCTTGCCCTGCGCGCGGACACAGGCGTCGCCGTTGCTCGCTTCTACTATTTTATAGGAGCAGATCTCGACGTCCTTCTGCACCTCGGCATCTGAAAACCGCCTGCCGATGAGCCTTTTCACGGCATAGATGGTGTTCTCGGGATTGGTGATGGACTGGCGGCGGGCGATCTGCCCGACCAGCCGCTCCCCCTTGTCCGTGAAGGCCACCACCGAGGGGGTGATCCTGCTGCCTTCCGCGTTGATGAGGACCTTTGGCTCCCCGCCTTCCATGACTGCTACGACCGAGTTGGTCGTTCCGAGATCGATTCCCACAACCCGCGACATCTATGCCTCCTTATTCCGTTTCAGATTCTGGATTCTCTTCTGCGTCCTCGTGGGCCTTGGCCACCACAACCTTGGCGGGACGCACGAGCCGGTCGTTGAGCAGGTACCCCTTTTCCAGCTCCGAGACCACGTGCCCCGGGGCGTAATCGCCGGTCGCCTGTTCCATGACTGCCTCGTGCCTGGTGGGATCAAAGCGCTCTCCCTCTGCGGAGATGGGGGTGACACCGAAGCGCTGGAGTATCTGGAGAAACTGCTGCAGGGTCATCTCGACCCCGCCCCTGATCCCCTCCTGATTACCTTCTGCATTGGCGTGCCCCAGGGCCCGTTCGAGGTTGTCTATCACGGGGAGCAGCGCCTTGAGCAGCTCCTCATTGCCGTACCGGATCAGGTCGGACTTCTCCTTGGCCACCCGCTTCTTGTAGTTCTCAAGGTCGGCAGTGGCCCGCAGGAGGCGGTCATAGTTTTCCCGGGCCTCCTCTTTGGCCTTGTTCAAGGCGGCCTCCAGTTCCGCTATCCCCTCCTTGTTGCCGTGTTTCTTCTTTTCCTTGCCTTCTTGCTCCGTGTGATCGGCAGAAACCCGTCCCTGCCCCTTTTTTTCCTACGTCATCAGCAGCCCCCCTTATATATGCTTAAATTGGCTAGAAAATAAGCTTTTAAATC
>MGQS01000073.1:35766-38552 GCA_001797905.1 Deltaproteobacteria bacterium RBG_16_54_11
CTTTTCTAAAGGGGGGCAAGGGGGGATTTTTATGATTCTCGGATAGCGCCGCCACGCAAAATTACTAAAGATTGCCCCACTCGGCTTTCAAGATATCGGTGAGGAGTTTGGCAGTATAGTCAACCACCGGAATAATACGGGAGTAGTTCATGCGCATGGGGCCAATGACCCCGAGAATGCCCAGAAAGCGGCCGGGGTGACCATAGGTGGAGGTAATGAGGCTGCACCCCTCGATGCCCGTCACCCCACACTCCGAGCCGAAGAGGATCTGCACCCCCTGGGCCTTCATGCTGCGGTCCAGGAGCTTGACCAAGACGCTCTTCTCCTCAAAGGCCTTAAAGAGTTCCTTCATCCGCTCCACGTCCGCAAATGCCGGCTCATCGAGGATCTTCGTCTGCCCTTCGATGTACAGGTCCCGCTCCTCCTGCGCCTCTACGGCCTCTCCCCCCAACTGCAAGGTTTTCTGCAGCAGTTCGTCGTATACTACCTTCTCCCGCCGCATCTCTTCCACGATGCGCTCCCGCACCTCGCGCAGCGTAAGGCCGATCAACACATCGTTGAGGTATTGGGTGATCTTGCCGAGCTCGTCCTGGCTGAGGTCCTCCTCCATCTCCACCACGCGGTTCTGGACAAGGCCCGAGGTCGTCACAAAGATGACGAGGACCTGGTTACACTTGATCCTGATGAACTCAATCTGTTTGAAGATGGTCTCTTGCAGCGGAGGGGCCATGACGATCCCCGTATAGTGGGAAAAGGCGGAGAGGATCCGGCAGGTCCCCCGCATGAGTTGCGAGATGTCCGCCCGACAGGCCTCATAGGTACCCTTGATCTCCTCCTGCTCCGGGAAGGAGAGCTCCTGGCGATCGAGCAGCGTATCGACATACAAGCGAAGCCCTTTTTCCGTGGGGATCCTGCCTGCCGAGGTATGGGGCTGATGAAGCAGGCTCATATCCTCCAGATCGGCCATCACGTTGCGGATAGTGGCCGGGCACAGATTGATATTGGACTCCTTGGCCACCGTGCGCGAACCCACGGGCTCGCCGGTATTGATATAGTCCTTGACAACTATCCTGAGTATATTCTTATCCCGTTCGGTAAGCGGCAGCATTGTTATCACACGTTATGTATAAAATCTCTTTTTAGTATCCTAAAAATAGTTATCCCATCCTTTTTTGTCAAGATATCCGGAAGATATACAACCGGGGATAGGGGATGCCTCCTTTTCCTTAACCTCATACCCATAACACCTGCACCACGTACTCTCCCCCCCCTCGTCCATTTACAGGCCCTTTCCCATTGATTTGCAAGGCCAAATGCCTTATAATACATAATTCCGAAAAAAGGAAGCTTACCAGCCAAGCCGGCGATTCGCCATTGCGGATCTTCTTCCGATGCGAGTCAAGAACGTGTTGGCTGTCCTTGTATCCTAGCGTATAGCGTATCGATCTGAGGAGACATAAGCGATGATCCAGAATCCATTATATCAGCAACTTGCCGAGGCGATCGGGGTGGGGGATTCCGTTATTATTCCAAAGATCTTTGCCTTCCTGGCAAACGCGGATGAAGCCAGGGTGTTGCTGGCAGCAGCACCACCCGCCACTGTGGAGGAGATTGCCGAAAAAACGGGGCTTCCGGTTGACGCCGTGGCAAGAATGATGGAGCCCCTGTTTAACAAGGGCCTCATCTTCAAATCAAAAAAAGAGGGAAAGATCCGTTATTATCGGGTCAGACAACTGTTTCAATTTCATGATGCCACCATCGTCACGAAAGGCCTGCCGCAAGAATTTTTCCAGTTATGGAAAGAATATTATGAAACGGAATTCAAGAAGCACCACAGACAACTGGAATCGATCCTGCCGAATTCGGTAGTGAGGGTCGTCCCCGTTAATATCGCGGTGGAGCCCGAAATCCAGGTTGCGGCCTTTGAGGATATCAAGCAGATAGTGGAGAATGCCGAAAACCTGGCGGTCACAAATTGTACCTGCAGGCTTGTCAGTGGCGCCTGCGGCAAGCCGCTGGAAGTCTGCATCCAGTGCAACCGTTCCGCCGATTATGCGCTGGAGCGCGGCACGGGGAGGAAGATCGGCAAGGAAGAAGCCCTCAAAATGTTGAAGATGTGTGAGGAGGCGGGCCTGGTGCACGTGGTGAACAACATCCGGTCCATAGGGCACGTCATCTGCAATTGCTGCGACGACTGCTGCATCAACTGGCCCGCCCCCAGGACCTCGGGTGTAAACTTTGCCGCCCCCAGCCGGTTTACGGCCGTGTGCGACATAGATCTTTGCACGGAATGCGAGGTATGTCTCGAACGGTGCCATTTTGAAGCCATAGACATGGAGAATGATACAGAGCGGATCGACGAGGGGAAATGCATGGGATGCGGCCTGTGCGTCGTAACCTGCCCCAGCGGGGCGATCGCCCTGAAGGAGATCAGGGGCGAGGATTTTGTCCCGGCCTGAGCCGTGGGCTTTCTCCCGAAAATCTCGATGGGAAATGAAAAAAATGATTGCCTGATTGTGAAATTTTTAGTAAACTATAACCATGCCGGTAATAATTAAAAACAGCCGGGAAAAATGCAGCACATAGTAACTAAATCAGGAAGGAGTGAAAATGCTTAAAACCAAACTTACTGAATTACTGGGGATCAAACACCCGATCATACAGGCCGGCATGGGTCCGTTCAGCAACAACAACCTCGCCGTTGCCTCGGCCAACGCCGGGGTACTGGGGATCCTTTCAACCAGTGGCCTCTTTAATAAGGATACGCAGCCCTGGGTATACAATGC
>MGQS01000073.1:38605-38924 GCA_001797905.1 Deltaproteobacteria bacterium RBG_16_54_11
TATTGAAGAGGACGTATCGCCTGACAAAGGAAAAAGGCGGCATCTTCGGCATCAACGTGATGGTGTCGTCGGAGCTGGTTGAAAAATCGGCAGTCCTGATCGACACGGCCATCAAGGTTAGAGAAGAGAATCCCGATATAAAGAAATATTTCAAGGTGATATTTACGTCGGCCGGCGATCCTCTCCCCTGGGGGGAAAAGATCAAGTCAGCCGGGTTTCAGTGGCTCCATGTCATACCCTCTGTCAAGGGTGGGCTGAGATGTAAAAAAGCAGGGGTGGATCTCGTCGTTGCATCCGGGCATGAAGGAGGCTTCCATAC
>MGQS01000073.1:38942-47383 GCA_001797905.1 Deltaproteobacteria bacterium RBG_16_54_11
CGTCGACGCCCTGGCCGGCTCGGGCATTATCGTTGTTGGTGCAGGCGGATTCTGTGACGGCAAGTCCCTTGCCGCTGCCCTTGCCCTGGGGGCCGAAGGCGCGCAGATGGGGACAAGGTTTTTGGCTACAAAAGAAAGCGATTTTGCCCAGATATGGAAGGAAGGCGTCGTGAAGGCCGGCGACAGGGGCACCTTGGTTGCCAGGGGCTTTGTCGGGCCGGCGCGATGGATCAAGACGCCGTCAAGCTTGAAGCATCAGGAAAATACGCTCAAGATGTCGCCGGGCGTATTTCTGGGCAGGCCCGACGACTTGGCCTCCATTCCACTGGAGCTTTATGAGAGTGAGATTAACGCAATACGTGCCGTATACGAAGGCGACGAGAGCAAATCGCTCTTTGCCGGCGGCGAATGCGCACAGAGGATAGACGAACTGCTCACGGTCCAGGAGGTGGTCGATCGGATCATGAAGGAAGCCACGGAGATCGTAAGAAATTTCCCCAAGCATTTGGCCGCTTCATGATTGTTCCGTCCTTTAGTCAGATGCAGTGTCTTCTCAACAGTGCGAGATTCAGCCCTGTGAGGGGGGCTTGAGGTTTCTGAGTGCCTTCCCGCTTCCGCATACCATAGATGTCTCGTATGGTCATCCATATCCGCCCCTCCCATCGGGGAGGGGCGGATAAAAAAGATCGCTCTCCTCTATATTCAGAAACTCCTCACCTCCACTTCTGCCCTATCACGGCTTTGGGCACAGCCGTGGGGCAGGATGAAAACTCGCTGATTGTATGACCGATAGCAGGCTTGAAGGTTACCAGAGACATGCATGAACTGCCGGTTACGGAGAGCATCTTAAACATTGTGTTACGGCACGCCCCTGCCGGAAGCGTCAACCGTATCGTGCGCATCTTCCTGGAAGTCGGCGAGCTTTCGGAGCTGGAGGATGAATGGATTCAGCGTTATTTCGACTATCTCAGCAAAGGCACGATAGCTGAAAAAGCAGAGCTTGTTATTCATAGGATACCTATCACGTTCCAGTGCGACGCGTGTGCGAATGTCTTTGAGATCACAAGGGACGCGCTGCAAGACATGCATTGCTCTGAGTGCGGCGGCACGGAATGCAAACTTGTTTCCGGCAAGGGGTACTATATAAAAAACATGGAGGTCATATAGTGGAGGAGATCAGACTCATCGAAGTCAAAGAAGAAATCCATGCAGACAACAAGGCAAAAGCCGACGCATTGCGAAAGCGGCTCATGGCGAACAAGACGTTTTTGTTAAACCTCATGTCTTCACCCGGCGCGGGGAAGACGACCGTCATTCTGAGAACCATTGAGGCCTTGCGAAATGATCTCCATATGAGCGTGATCGAAGCGGATATCGATTCCATGGTCGATGCCGAAAAGATTGCGAAAACCGGCATTACGGCCGTCCAGCTGAGGACCGGCGGGTTTTGCCACCTGGATGCGTCAATGGTGGAACGAGGCCTCGAAGGCTTGGACCTTGGCTCACTGGATCTCGTTATCATCGAAAATGTGGGGAATCTGGTCTGCCCTGCAGAATTCGATACCGGCGCGATCAGGAACGCCATGATATTAAGTGTGCCTGAGGGAGATGACAAGCCCTTGAAGTACCCCTTGATGTTTACGGTGTGCGATGTACTGCTCATAAATAAGATCGACTATCTTCAACTTTCCGATTTCGATGTTCGGGCGGTGAGGGAGAGGGTGATGAGGTTGAACCCCGGGATCAAGATATTTGAGGTATCGTCCAAGACAGGCCAGGGGATAGGGGATTGGGCGCAGTGGTTAAAGAAGGAGGTTGATGAATTTAGATCCGGCTGAGGCGGCATGCAGCGCCGCCCGTGGCAGGCAGATCGGTCAACGTTTTTTGCCGTTTCTTTTATACATATGAATATGGCCGGGCCCTCATTGACATAGACCTTAAACCCTGTCATCCTCTCAATGAAGCAAAGGGAGATACAACGTGGAGAAACTATCTGAGCCCGATAAGGAAATAGCTTCCCGGGTATTACAGGAGGTCGGCTTTAAAGAACGCATCGTCGGCTACCAGATGCGTGAGCGTTCGGGTCCGATGGTAAAGTCCCTGTATAGTTTTGAAGAGGTCGTCGATTTTCTCAACGATACATTCCCCGTCTTGAAGTTTGATGAGTTAAAAAGGTGGCTACAGGTAGTCATGAAAGATGAAGAGCTTGCCCTCAAGGTCGAGGAAGCTGTTGAACAAGGGCATACTGATTACGAGAGGACCCGGCTGATCAGAGATCTGATGGGAGAAAGACTGGTACAGTGTAAAAACGCGCGCCGGAGCATGGCATGAACGGATACATGGGGGAAATATTGAGGGTAGATCTGACCCACGGGAAGATCATGACCATACCGACCCGTGCATACGAACCATGGGTCGGCGGGCATGGGATGGGATCTGCCATATTCTTCGATTTGGTCAAAGACAAGACTATCGATGGGTTTGATCCTGCCAATGTGGTTACCATCATGACCTCTCCGCTGTGCGGGACCCTGGTCCCGGCAGGTTCGGGGAGAACGGAGGTCCAGGGGATCGGGGTGCAATCCTATCCGATCGGCTGGTTTACCAGAAGCAATTTCGGCGGGCGGTTTTCCACGATGCTTAAACATGCCGGCTGGGACGGAATCGTGATCGAGGGGAGAGCGGAGGGGCCGGTTTGGATCGACATTCGCAATCGCACGGTACAAATCAGGAACTGCCGTCCGCTGTCGTTATGGGGGACGGATACCTGGGCCTGCCAGGAAAGGATCTGGAACTATGTGGCCGGCAAAGGGGCATTCGGCGATTGGCTTACGCTTGATGGTGGAGGCGGAGGAAAGACCACCCAGCGGCCGGCGGTTGTGGCCATCGGGCCTGCCGGGGAAAATCTCAGCAGGATGGCGTGCCTGATACATGACGCCGCCAACAGCTCGGGACAGGGCGGTTTCGGCGCTGTTTGGGGGTCGAAGAACCTGAAAGCGATCAGCGTCATCGGAACAGGCAGTATCAACGTCCATGCCCCCAAGGCGCTGATGGAGGCCAGGCTGCGGCAAACAAATACGTACGCCTTTGATCTTGATAATCGAAAAGGGAGGCCATTATCGACGGTCTTTGACGCTCCTCCAAGACCGGTAACATTATGGGGAACCCCCCGCGGATCGAAGAGGCCCTCGGAAGGGCAGCGGCCCGTGGCGTGTGTGGGCTGTCACGCCGGCTGTCGCGGCAGATACGAAAGCGGACTGGGCAATGAAGCACACTGTGCAGGCACGGCGTTTTATAGCGAGGCCAGTTCCCTCGATATCCAACGGAGGTCCTCCGATTTGCTGAATAGGTACGGGGTGAATGCCTTCGAGGCATGGAGGGGGCTTGAATACCTCAGGGTCCTGAATAAAGAGGGTGTCCTCGGCCCGGGCAAAAAGATCGATTTCCCCCTTACCTTTAAAAACTTCGGAAGCTATGAATTCGTCGAACAATTCGTAAAGATGATCGCTTTCAGAAATGACGGTCATGGCCATAAGAGCCAGACCGGCGCTGACCTGGGGGAGGGATTTGTCAGGGCGGCTGAGAAATGGGGCAGGCTGGAGGGCGAAGAAGGGGACCTGAAGACCGGCTGGCTTAATTTTCCCTACTGGGGTTTGCCCAACCACTACGAGCCCAGAGCGGAGCTCGAGTGGGGATACGGCACCATCCTCGGCGACAGGGACATCAATGAGCATTGTTTCAACACCATATTTTGGGATGTCTTGATTTCCCGCTTTATAGGCGGCAAACCGAGGGCTACTGCGGAAGAAACCGTCAAGATTTGCACGGAAAAGATGATCCCCTTTCAGGGGGATCATCTGATGATGGATTACGGCACGGAGAACATGTACTCCGAGCATATGGCGAAACTCGTCGCCTGGCACCGGCACTACACCCGGTTTTGGAAACAGTCTGCCTTGCTCTGCGATTTTCGTTGGCCGGATTTCATCAACCCGTATGCCCTTGACAAGGTCGGGTCGACCGGAGAATCGGAACAAAAGTTCTTTAATGCCGTTACAGGTAAGCATTTCAGTTTTCTGGACGGTATCGAACTGGGAAGAAGGATATGGAATCTGGATCAAGCCATTTGGACCCTGCAAGGCAGGCATCGGGACATGGTGCATTTCGCCGATTATATCTATCAGGTGCCCTATGGCGGTCCCTGCTTCATGACCAGCAGGGTAAACGGGGCATGGGAATACGTCAATATATCCGGCCGATGTATCGACAAAGAGAAATTTGAAGAATTCAAGACCCATTTCTATCACCTTGAAGGATGGGACCCGAAAACGGGTTACCCGAGCCGAAGTACCTTACGATCCCTCAACCTGGGCACTGTGGCCGACGAGCTGGAGAAAAACGGAAAGCTGGGCAAAGGCTAAAAAGCCGCGGTGCGCGCTGCTTGAGGAGGTTTCCTTCAATGGGAAATAAAAAACAGGCGAAACAGGATGGCACGAATGGAAAGATCACCCGCCGAAGCTTCTTGAAACTCTCGGGCGCGGCAGCCGTCGGCATGTGGGTCGGCAACGCGCTGCCGGATGTTATATGGATTGACGAGGTCATTGCGGCGATTCCGGCCTCTGAAGGCTATCTCCTGGTGGATACCAAGAAGTGCCAGGGATGTATGAGCTGTATGCTTGCCTGTTCCTTGGTTCATGAGGGCGTGGAGAATCTCTCGCTGGCCAGGATACAGGTGATCCAAAACCCATTTCAAAAATGGCCTCATGACCTGACCATCGAGCAATGCCGGCAATGCGTCGATCCTGCCTGCGTGGCAGCCTGTCCGGTACATGCCCTGGAGGCTAACCCGAACTATGGCAACGTACGGATGGTTTATGGGGAACGATGCACGGGCTGCGGGGAATGCGCCGCGGCATGTCCCTATACGCCGAGCAGATCCCTCGTGGCTGCGGATGAGAGATACCAGAATAAAGAGAAGGCCGGAAAATGTGATCTGTGCGCCAAGGCGCCCTATCACTGGTATAAAAAAGGAGGCGGTCCGCACGGGAAGCAGGCGTGCATCGAGGTCTGCCCTGTTAAGGCCATTAAGTTCACCAAAGAGATACCTCTGCAGGAGGGGGAGGCCGGATACAAGGTAAACCTGAGGGACGAGAAGTGGGCGAGCTTGGGATACCCGATGGATTGAAAGAGCCCCCTGTCATTGACACACAGGGGTAAATTTCCTATACTGCTCCCCTCAAAATATCTACCCGCCCAGCTGGGGGAAAAACGGCCACAGGGTGCCGATAGAACCAAAAAATAGAGGAGGTACATCTATGAAGGAGATGAGAGATGTCGTAATCGTCGGATATTTGAGGACGGCCCAATCCAGATCAAGACCGAATGAGCCCGAAAGGGATGTATTCTACAAGTTGAGGGCCGATGATCTCCTGGCGCGCCTGCTGCCGGAGGTGCTCAAGAGGAGCAAGGTGAAGCCCGAGGAGGTGGACGATTTTCTGGTGGGGGCCGCAGTGGGGGTGAACGAGAATTGGACCTATGGCGGCAGGTACCCCATCTTGCTTGCCGATCTGCCGCAAACCATTCCGGCCAAGTTCGTGGATCAGCAGTGCGGCTCTTCCATGGCCGGCATCCACATCGGCTTTCTGGAAATAGCAGCCGGCTTTGCGGATACGGTGCTCGTGGGAGGGATGGAGCACATGACCCGG
This sequence comes from Deltaproteobacteria bacterium RBG_16_54_11, assembly GCA_001797905.1. GTDB lineage: Bacteria > Desulfobacterota > B13-G15 > B13-G15 > RBG-16-54-18 > RBG-16-54-11. The sequence goes on from MGQS01000073.1 coordinate 44,648, forward strand.
AATTACGGCGCTAAGCTGCGGGCAAAGGAAGGCGCTATCAGCCCTAACCCCCGTTTTCTGAACGACAAGGCCATGCAGCATTGGGACTATGCCACCCTGTCCAATATGGGATTTACGGCGGAGAAACTCTTCACGCTGAGGGATTTCACGAAAGAGGACATGGACCGATGGGGCACCCGCTCTCATAACCTGGCGGAAAAGGCGCAGAAGGAGGGCTTCTTCAAAGACGAGATACTTCCCATCGAGGCCGAACAGGCTGACGGCTCCATGATGGTGGTTGATAGAGACATGGCCGTACGGGCCGGCGCCACGTACGAGGGCATGAGGGATCTCAAGCCGGCATTTAAAGAAGACGGCGTGATCACCGCCGGAAACTCCTCTCCTTTGAATGCAGCGGCCACATCCATGATCCTTATGTCCAAGGAGAAGGCCAAAAAGAAAGGGCTCAAGCCCATGGCCACCATCCGTTCCATCGGCTTTGCCGGGGTTGACCCCACGATCATGGGCGTGGGTCCGGTGCCGGCAAGCAAGAGAGCCCTCGAAGCAATCGGACTAAAGGCAAAGGATATCGATTACTGGGAGATCAACGAGGCATTCTGCCTCGTTGCGCTCAACTGCATCAAAGAACTGGGGATAGATCCGGACCGGGTCAATGTCATGGGCGGCGGCACCGCTATCGGCCACCCGCTGGGGGCCACCGGCAACCGGCTGGTCGGGACCCTCGCGCGCATCCTTCAGCTAAAAGGCGCCCGCTACGGCCTGGCCAATGCCTGCTGCGGGGGAGGGCAGGGCGTTGCCACGATCATCGAGAGAGAGAAGTATTAAAGCAGGTGTTGCGAGAGAACGGTTTCCGAGTGCTGGGATTCGGAACTGTTGACAACCATCAAGGGCAGTCAACGATAAGGAGGGAGCGATGAACGTTGCAGACATTATTAAGACGGTAGCGGTAATCGGTGCCGGCGATATGGGACACGGGATCGCGGAGGTGGCCCTTATAGCGGGTTACAAGGTCTATCTTCGTGATATCAACCAGGAGTTCGTGGATCGGGGGGTTGCGCGCATACGTGAGAGTCTAACCAAGCTTGTGTCGAAGGGAAAGGTCACGGCGGAGCACGAGAAAAAGATCAATGCGGAGCTCCTTAAGCCCTGCGTGGACCTGAAGGAGGCCGTGCGTGAGGCTGATCTGGTTATCGAGGCCATTCCCGAGATCATGGAATTGAAAAAGGAGACCTTCGCCGCCGTCGATGCGGCCACGAAGCCCCATACCCTTATGGCTTCCAATACCTCGACCATGAAGATCACCGAGATTGCTTCGCTCACCAAGAGACCGGAAAAGGTCCTGGGCCTTCACTACTTTAACCCCGCGGTGCTCATGAGGCTCGTGGAGGTCATCAGGGGGGAAAAGACCTCGGATGAGACCATGCAGGTGGCCTTCGATTTTGTCTTGAAGAACGGCAAGGTTCCGGTTCGCGTGGAAAAAGACGTGCCCGGTTTCATTGTAAACCGGGTTCAGGCGCCGAGCGGCCTCCTGTTGACCTGCATCGTCGATGAGGGGATTGCCCAGCCTGAAGAGGTCGATGCCCTGATGCGGAAGCTCGGCATGCCCATGGGACCGTTCGAGCTTATGGACTATACCGGCCTCGATGTTAGTTATCACGCCCGTAACTACTATGCCAAGGTGATCAATCCGGACTTCGCGCCCGGACGGACCATAGAGGCAAAGTTCAAGGCAGGCCAACTGGGCAAAAAGACGGGAAAAGGATTCTTTGACTGGTCCAAAGGCAGGCCTGAAATAGACATGTCCAAGGCCACGGATAAGGTGGACCCCATGGATCTCATTGCCGTGCAAATCAACGAGGCCACCAAGCTCATCGAGATGGGGGTCTGCTCGGCCGAGGATGTCGATACGGCGATCGTCAACGGCACGGGTAATGCCGTTGGCCCCATGAGCGTTGCCAAGGGGCAGGAGCCGGCGGATCTGACCAAGCGCTTGGAAGGGCTGGCCAAGAAATTTAACAAGGAGATCTTTAAGCCGACCAAGATGATAAGGGAAGGAAGATATAGATAATTCCTTCGCACCATCGTATCGGATAACCCCCTGGTATCGAAGCGCGGGTAGGAGAAGGACATCATGGATCTGGAAGAACGCGTGGAGCACGGCTACGCCGACAGCGGCGGGGTCAAGATCCACTATGCAAGCCTTGGGTCCGGGCCGCTCATGGTGATGATCCATGGGTTCCCCGACTACTGGTACACCTGGCGCTCTCAGATGGAGGCGCTTTCAGAAGCATATCAGTGCGTTGCCATCGATTTGCGCGGCTACAACCTGAGCGACAAGCCCAAGGGGGTGGACAACTACGCCTTGGACGTCCTCGTGGGGGATGTCGCGGCCGTGATCAAACATCTGGGGAGAGACAAGGCCATCCTGGTTGGTCATGATTGGGGCGGCGCAATCTCGTGGGCGTTTGCCTTGACTCGCCCGGAGATGCTCGACAGGCTCATCATCCTGAATGTGCCTCACCCCCGGGGATTTGCCAGGGAGCTGGCCGATAATCCCCTGCAGCAGCGGAGCAGCCAGTATGCCAGGGATTACCAAAAAGAAGATGCTCACGTAAAGATCAAGGCCGCGGATCTTGCCTTTTGGGTCAGGGATCCTGAGGCAAAGAAAAAATATGTAGAGGCCTTCGAGCGATCGGACCTTGAGGCGATGCTCAATTACTACAAGCGGAGCTTTGC
>MGQS01000073.1:47480-66286 GCA_001797905.1 Deltaproteobacteria bacterium RBG_16_54_11
CCGGTCTGAACAACACGTGGGAGTGGCTGGAAAAAGGGTTGACGCTGGTCACCGTCCCCGAGGCAGGACACTTCGTGCAGCACGAGGCCGCGGATCTCGTCACGCGGACCATACAACAATGGCTGGCGCATGCCTGAGACAAGGCCATGCGGGCCCGCCTGCGGACCTCAAGGATGAATACCAAAGGGTCTTATGACACAAAAAAGCAAGGAGGTAGATCATGGGTTACGAACTAATCAAGGTCGAGAAAAAGGGGCACGTGACCATCGTGACCATCAATCGCCCTGAGGTCATGAATGCCATTAGCCCGCCGACCAGCGCGGAGATGGATAGGGCCTTCAACGAATTCGATGCAGATCCTGATGCCTGGATATGCATCGTTACCGGGGCGGGTGATCGTGCCTTCTCGGCAGGCAACGATCTGAAGTATCAGGCCCGGCACGGCGCCGAGGCCATGGCCAAGATCATGGAAGGGGTCAAGGGCGGTTTCGGGGGAAACACGGCCCGATTCGACTGTTTCAAGCCCTTTATCGCCGCGGTCAACGGTCTGGCGCTTGGCGGCGGCTTCGAGATCGCCCTTGCCTGCGACATCATCATCGCTGCTGAAAATGCCGGTTTCGGCCTGCCGGAGCCCCGCGTAGGGCTCATGCCCGGCGCCGGCGGCGTACACCGTCTGCCCCGGCAGATCCCTTACCATTTGGCCATGGGCATGATCATGACTTCCAAACGCCTCACGGCCCAGGAGGCCTTGCAGTATGGCATCGTTAACGAGGTCGTTCCCCTAAAGGATCTGCTCTCGACGGCAGAACAGTGGGCGAATGAGATCATGAAGGGCGCACCCCTTTCCATCCGGGCAAGCAAAGAGGCAGCCGTGAAGGGGCTCGGCATGCCCCTGGAAGAGGCCATCCCCAAGGTCTTCCCGGGCATAGCGCGGATGCGCGCCTCCGAGGACTTTATCGAAGGGCCGAAGGCCTTTGCCGAAAAGCGTCCACCCCAGTGGAAGGGACGTTAGAAAGGGAAAGAACAAGGCCATGATGGAAGAGGTTCTAACCAACCTATTTCGGATCGAGATCCCTCTGCCGGGGAGCCCTCTCAAATCCCTCAACTCTTATGTGATAAAGGCCCCGCAGAGGAATCTAATCATCGATACGGGGATGAATCGTAAAGAGTGCCTGGCGGCTATGGAGGCCGGTTTGCAGGAGCTCGGCGTGGATTTGGAGAAGACGGATTTCTTCATCACCCATATGCATGCCGATCATTTCGGCCTTGTCGCCAGGCTGGTCACGGATACCAGCACGGTATACTTTAACCGGCCGGATGCGGAAGCCGTCGAGGGCTGGAGCGGCTGGGAATCCATGCTCGACTATGCCGGCAGAAACGGATTTCCGGAGGATGAGCTGCGAGCGGCCCTTCATAACCATCCCGGCTACAAGTACAGTCCGGAGCGGGTTCCCAAGCTGACTATCCTGGAAGATGGAGACGCCGTCATCTACGGAGATTACCGATTCACCTGCGTGCAGACCCCCGGCCATACCAGGGGTCACATGTGTTTATACGAGCCCGCCGGAAAGGTCCTCGTGTGCGGGGACCATATTCTCCATGACATAACCCCCAACATTCAATGTTGGTCAGGCAAGGAGAATCCGCTGAAGAGTTATCTGGAGAGCCTGGACAAGGTCTATGAGTTGGAGGTTGATCTCGCCTTGCCCGGACACCGGTCTCTGTTCAGAAATTGTAAAGAAAGGATTGATGAGCTGAAGCGGCATCATCAAGAAAGGGCCGATGAGGTCCTCTCTATCCTCGGCAAGGATGCAAAGCACGCCTTTCAGGTTGCCTCAGAGATGACCTGGGATATTGTCTGCGAGTCTTGGGGGCGGTTCCCCGTGGCACAAAAGTGGTTTGCTACCGGAGAGGCGATTGCCCACTTGATATACCTTGAGGCAAAAGGAATGGTCTTCAGGCTCGGTGATGAGAAAACGATCACCTATTCACTGAATAGCGCATAGCTGTCTTTATAGCTCGAGACCTTACAGGTATGGTATCACACTGAACAAAGGTTGCGTAATCATCGGCATGCCTCTATAATAGTCTGCCGATTTTTGGTTAGCAGCAGGGGGTTGAGATTTGTTTTTTAGGTAACAGTCCGATGTTTTTGCCGATTATCATTATTGCAAGGAGGCTAGAGAGATGGAAAACAAATGTGCCGACCTAAGAGATACCCGCTTTGTTCTCTATGAGCAATTAGGGATCGAAGATTTGTGTGCAACTGAGAAATTTCAGGATCATTCAAAGGAAACCTTTGACATGATCCTTGATACAGCCGAGAAGCTTGCCGTGAATGAGTTTGCCCCAGTCAACAGCAAGGGTGATGAGGTCGGGTGTGTCTGGGAAAACGGAATAGTCAAGGCTCCTGAAGCATTTCATGCCCCTTTTCAGAAATACCGTGAGGGAGGCTGGATGAGTTTGTCTGATGCCTATGAATTCGGCGGGCAGAATGCGCCTGTTGCTGTGCATTTTTCCAGCCACGAATTATTTTTCGCTGCGAATCAGTCATTGACAATTTACATGGGACTTACTCATAGCGCGGGTAAGGTCATAGAGATCTATGGAACGGATGGTCAGAAGAAAAGATATATGCAACCCCTGTACGAGGGGAGATATGCCGGGACCATGGTCCTGACCGAGCCACAGGCGGGAAGCGACGTCGGCGCCACGCGGGCGAAGGCGGTAAAAAATCCGGATGGCACATACTCTATTGTCGGCGGCAAAATATTTATCTCCAGCGGGGAGCACGATCTTACGGAAAATATAGTTCACCTTGTTTTGGCACGGATCGAAGGCGCTTCGGAAGGGACTAAAGGCCTGTCATGTTTTATCATCCCAAAATGCAGGGTCAACGACGACGGCACAGTAGGGGAGAGCAATGATATCAGTTGTAGCGGCATTGAACATAAAATGGGCATACATGGTTCTGCAACCTGTGTTTTGAACTTCGGCGACAATGGGATGTGCCGGGGTGAATTATTAGGTCCGGAGCAGAGGGGTATCGTCGTCATGTTCCATATGATGAATGAGGAAAGGCTTCAGGTAGGGTTGCAGGGCTTGTCTCAGGCAAGTACGGCGTACCTCCATGCCTTAGATTTTGCGAGAGAGCGCAAGCAGGGAAATCAGTTTGGTTCTAAGAATTTTGAACAGGTTCCCATCATTACTCATCCTGATGTGAGGAGAAGCCTCTTGTGGATGAAAGCTTACACCGAGGGACTGAGGGCGCTTATTCTCTATACAGTACATTGCATGGACCGGGAGTCAGTATGTACTGACGAAGCGGAGAAGAAGAAATGGCAGCATATTGTAGGATTATTAACGCCTATCTGTAAGGCATATTCCACCGATAAGGCTTTCGAGGTGTGTGCGACGGCAATTCAGGTTCTCGGCGGTTACGGCTATACCAAGGAATATAAGGTGGAGCAATTCGCCAGGGACTGTAAGATAACCTCAATCTATGAGGGCACGAATGGTATTCAGGCTATTGATTTGTTCGGCCGCAAGATCAGGATGGAAAATGGAGCAGCGCTGCAGGCCGTTATATCAGAGATGAAAGCCGCAGTGAAAGAGGCGGCCGAGGTCCAGGAATTGGCATTGTATGCTGAAGAGATAGGCAAATCCGTTTCCGCCCTCGAGGAGATATCCAAGTTTCTGCTTGAAAAATGTTCCGGCGATGACGCGTACTTGGCATACTCCTGGGCTACACCATATCTTGAGATATTCGGGGATATTGCCCTTGGCTGGATGTTTATCTGGCAGGCAAAAAAAGCCTGTGATAATAGGGCGAAAAGCAGCGAAGACGAACAATTCTATGCCGGCAAGATCAATACTGCCAAGTTCTATATCGGCTCTCTTCTTCCCAGGGTCTTGGGGAAGATACAGGCTATCAGGGACTATGACCGTTCTTTCCTTACTATGGGAGAATCGATCTTTGTCCCCTCATAATCGGCAGCCGTGAATGCCGCGAGAATATAACTACGATTTCTCAGAAAATAGGTTTCAAATCCCCTGGCCAAAGGGCCACCTCCGGCCTCACCCCCCCTGACCCCGAAGGTGGCCCTTTGGCCAGATGTATCGCTAAGCGATACAGGGGTGAGGGGGGATTGCCGCCCCGTGGGATCGATGAAGCGTAATGACAAGCGGCTGAAGATCAGGGTCAAGTACTGCGGGGGGTGCAACCCCGGCTACGACCGGCTGGCACTCGTCAAGGGGATCGCGGAGAGGCTGAGCGGCAAGGTCGCACTGGTGGGGTCAGACAGCAACGGAATCGCCCTGGTCCTGGCGGTGGAGGGATGTCCCATCGCCTGCGCAGATCTGAGCCCCTTCGAGGGCCTGGAGGTCCGGGTCATCACCTGCCCGGAGGATGCTGAGCTTTTCATTTGTCAGATTGAAGCCCGAGCCTCGTAAAGGGGCGTCTATGGTTGTACGTTCAGGGAGCCAAGGAATGTTTCCATGGAGATAACGAGCACGGATATGGAGCAGTTCAATGAGAATCCCCTGTATCGGACCCTGGGGATACGCATCCTGGAAGTCGGGAAAGGGTCTGCCCGCGGCCTGCTGGAACCGACGGAGATCGTGTGCTGGCCCTTCCCGGGCCAGCCCCATGGCGGCATACTCTACACCCTCATGGACACCACCATGGCCTGGGCGATCTTATCAGGGCTGGAGAGCGGGTACAACTGTGCCACCATCCACCTGGACATCCAGTACACTGCACCGGCCAAAGGCAAGCGTTTCTATTGCGTGTCAAAGACCGTCTTTCGAGCGGGCCGGATCCATTTCATGCAGGGCGAGGTGCGGGATGCCGAGGAGAGGCTCGTGGCCATGGCCCAAGGGACCTTCCGCGTTATCAAAATAGACAGGTAAAAACTATAAGAAAAAGGGGAGACGCGATCCAAGGTATTATATTCTATGATCGCGGGCCGTATTTTGCCAGTCAGAGGCAAAGAAGCCCTGCGAAAGGCCTGGGAGCTCCGGTTCGCGCACCATGGCGGGTTCCGCTTCGCGGAGGAAGAGGTCTTCATCGATGTGGACCAGCAGAAGGTGCTCTTCCGCTGGCAGCTGGATTGGCCCTCCTCTGAGAAGGGGTTTGCAGGAAAGCCCGAAGCGAGGAATACCTTATAGCAGCGCTCCATGCTCACCATATAGTCTTGCTCTACACTCAACGGCCGGTATGACCGAATACCGCATCATTATTCCGCGCGTGCGCCCACATTAAAAAAGCATCGCTGCGTAACTGATTGAAAATAAAGACAATTAACATTTTTTCCGATTGCGGGATCGAATGCTGGATAGGGCGTCGCGATTTTCACAGACAATAAATCAAATTCTAGACAAAAAATAATTTAATTTTTATTGACAAGTTACAAAGAAGCTGTCTAGTATAATAGCGTTTTGGGATCGAATCCGGCCTCAACCGGGGGTGCAAAAGTGAAAATACACGAGCTTGCCGAACGCACGGGCGTCCCAAAAGAGACCATTCACTATTACCTCCGCGCAGGGGTCCTTCGTAAACCTCACAAAAAAGGGAAAAACCAGACGGAGTATAGCGAAAGCTATGTGGAGCAGATCCATAGCATCAAAGGACTCCAGGACAACTACTTCCTGCCCCTCTCCGTCATCAAGATAATCCTTAAAAAACAGAAAAGACAATCCCCCTCAGAAAAATCCTCTTTTCAATTGTTGAATGAATATTTCAAGCCCCTGGAACGGCTCCTCAACGCCGAGATTACAGGGAGGGACGCCTTTCGGGAGGCCACAGGCCTTTCAAGTAAATGGCTCACCACGATGGAGGAGTGGGAAGTTATCACGGCGCAAATTAAGGACGGGCACCCGGTTTACTCCCAGGATGATGTCATCATCGGCAAATTGCTCGTGGATATGGATCGCCTCGGCTTTGGCCCCAAGGATGGTTATGATCCCGAGAACATAAAGCGTATCTCCGATTTTGTTCGGAACTATGTGCAGACCACCCAGAGGGACTACTACCAGTCCGACCTGAGACGATTGATTTCACAAGAGCCGACCGGAAAAGAGGTCAACATTACAGAGTTGATGAGCCTCTTTTTCTATCATCTGTACCGGAAACTGGTAAGGGAGGGGTTCGAGCATTTGCGCAACTCTTTAAAAAAAGAGGCGCGCTAGAGCACACTGTTGCCGCCGCAACCCTGTTGGTTTCCATGCCTGCGGGGGGAGTTAGCGGCAGGGGCGACACAGGCACACAGTAGATGCACGGGAGATTCCTAGAGAAAGGGGGTGATACGGAACAAAGGTAAAAGATCTTCGGTGTTTCTTCTGCGGTTTAACCCGTTTAACCTAGCCGTTTAAAAGGAGGGAGGTAGAGATGAAGATGACTAAGAGGATATCTTCGGCGATTATCGTTTTATGTTCTCTGTGTTTGCTTGGCCTGCCCCAGGCCATGGCTGCCAATGCGGCATTTGACGTAAACAAAATGGCGGACATGTCCGACTTTGATCCGAACCACCCGGTAATCCCCACCGGCGATACCATCAAGATCGCACTGGTGGCCTCTTTTTCCGGGCCGGCTGCCGTGGTTGGGCAGATATACTGGATCTCTGTCCAGTGGGCGGCCCATGACATCAACAAGCGGGGCGGCATCCTGGTGGACGGTAAAAGGAAGCTCGTCCAGGTGATCAAGGCGGACCACCAGTCAAGGGTCGATGTCTGCAAGAAGGTGTGCGAGCGGATGGTGCTTCAGGAGAAGGTCCACGTGCTCTGGGGCACCGACGGCAGCCATCTGATGAAGGTCATCAACCAGGTGGCTAATAAGTACAAGGTCATTGCCTTATGCGCCGCCTCACTCTCCGATGACCTCTATGATGCCCAAAACTTTTCCCGCTATTCCTTCATGACCTCGTTTTCGACCGAGCAGATAGGCCGTGCCTTCGCCTATTATTACGGCCAGATGCGAAAGAAGGAGAAAAAGTTCTATATCCTCTGCCAGGATTACCTCTTCGGCCACCAGATGGCCGAGGGGTTCAAAAAGGGCCTGAAGGAGTACTATCCGGATGCCAAGATCGTCGGGGAGGACTACCATAGGCTCTTTCTGACCGACTTTGCCCCGTACCTGACGAAGATCAAGGCCTCCGGCGCCGAGGTCATCTATACCGGCGACTGGATCCCGGACGCGGCCAACCTGCTCAAGCAGGCGAGGCAGATGGGTATTAAGCTCCCCTTTGCTAATACCTTTATGGATGAACCCAATTTCCTCCACGCGGTGGGGGTTAAGGGGACCAACGGGCTGGTCCATGTGAGTCAGTATGGCGTCGAGGGAGGAGCTTTTAAGACACCCGAGCAGATCAAGTACTATAAGGCCTGGAATGACCTGTGGAAGGCCGGAAAATGGGGGGCGCCCTACAACTCCAGGCTGTACGAACATGGGACCGGAAACATCGGCGCGTACAGGGCGCAGACCTACTGGCTTCTGAGCGTGATTGAAAGGGCCGGCAGTACAAAAGCCAAAAAGATCATCAAGGTCTTTGAGGGGGATACCTACCAATATGTCATCGGGAAAGTGATGGAGATGAGGGCGTGCGACCACAAGGCGGTCCAAGACCTCCATATCGAACTCTATGTGCCGCCGGCAGAACAGAGGCAGTCCTTTAACATCCCCCCCTATTACTGGTACAAAGGGTATTCCGTGACAGGACCATCGTTCAAGATACCGAGGGACAAGGTCCTTCCTAAGGCGGATCCGAAGCTATGTAAATAGAGAGGGCCATAGCCCGTCTTTTCATGAGTACTGGGTGAAAGCAACGGATTGAATCGCGACCCCTTCTTGATGGTCCGCCTCCGGCAAAAACACGGAGGCGGACCATCAATGAGGAATGAATCAGGGAGAGTGCTTCAGGGTAATGAGGATTAACGGTTTGTAACACATAATAGGGAACATGGTGCGCCAAGCTGAGCTTAAGGCGCTCTTTTGACAGGAGGACAACGAGATGGATGCAACGACGGCGATGTATGTTGCTCAAGGCATACACGGGCTCGCCTATGGGATGGTGCTCTTTCTGGTGGCATCCGGGCTCACGCTGATCTTCGGCATGATGGGGATCCTGAACGTCGCCCATACCGCCTTCTTTATGCTGTCAGCCTATTTTTGTTACCAGGTTGTGGCCTGGACAGGAAGTTTCTGGCTGGCGCTGCTTCTGGCGCCTATCGCTACGGCCATTGTTGGGATTCTGGTGGAACGATTTCTCCTCAGAAGGATCCACGCCTTTGGACTGCTTTTTGAATTGACCCTGACCATCGGGGTCATGTTCGTCATCATGGAGGCTGTCAAGGTATTTTGGGGAACCGAAAATCTCCCGCTTCCCGTTCCCTCGCTGCTAGAGGGCCTGGTGAGTATCGGGGGCATGGACTACCCCATATATCGGCTCTTCATCATCGGCCTGTCCCTCGTGATCTTGGGTTTTCTGGCCTTCATCCTTTACAAGACCCGCATGGGCATGGTGGTGCGCGCGGCGGTTTCCGATGCGGATATGGTCAATGCACTGGGGATCAATGTACCCCGTCTCTTCATGTTTGTCTTTGGGGTCGGCACATGGCTGGCCGGGCTGGCCGGGGTGGCCATAGCCCCCATATTGACCGTCTTTCCCGGACTGGCAGACCAGATGGGAATGGACGCCTTTATCGTGGTGATCGTGGGGGGATTCGGGAGCCTGGGCGGGGCCCTCATGGTCGCCATCATATCCGGGCTTTTGTCTTCTTACGGCGTTCAGTTCGTATCCCAGCTTGCACCGGTTTTGATGTTCATTTTCATGGCCGTTGTCCTCGCAATTAAACCCACGGGCTTTTTTGGAGAGAGAGAAGGATGACTAGGAGAGTCAAAGGGATTGTAGGGGGGGTCATACTGGTCATTCTGGCCTTGTACCCATGGCTTTTCGGCATCTATTTTACTAATGTTATTGTGACATGCGCCATCTTTGCCCTGTTTGCCGTCAGCTACAACCTGCTGCTGGGTTATACGGGTCTTTTCAGTTTTGGACATGCCATGTTCTTCGGCGCCGGAGGCTATGCCACGGCCCTTGCCCTGACCCATATCGAGGGCTGCCCCTTGCTGGTGGCGCTCCTGTTCGGCTTTTTGGGCGCGGTCGCCCTCGCCCTGCTCCTCTCCCCCATCGTGGCCAGGCTCGCCCATTCCGCCTTTGCCATGTTGCACCTGGCCTTCAGCATGCTCCTGTATACCCTTGCCCTGAAATTGAGGGGTATCACGGGCGGGGAGGATGGGATCGGGGGGTTTCCCATACCGCCCTTCCGTATTCCCGGGGTCGTTTCCGTTGACATGACCGATCCCCTGAATTTCTATTACTTTGCCATGGCGGTCCTGTGCGGCAGTCTGTGGGTGGCCTGGTTTCTGACCAAGACGCCTTTCGGCCAAATCATAGTCAGTGTGCGGGATAATGACAAACGGGTCGATTACATGGGGTTCAAGGTGCCGCAGACCAAGGCAATCATCTACACCCTCTCCTGCGGTTTTGCCGGGATCGCCGGTTCCATCTACGCGATGTTTCAGAACCTCATCTCCGCCGCCGCCCTCGGCATCGCGCAATCCTTTGCACCCATCGTAATGACCATGGTCGGGGGTGTTATCTCCTTTTTTGGGCCTATCTGGGGCGCTGTCATTTTCGCCGTTATCGAGGAACTGACCACTCGGTATACGGAACGGGTTCAACTGGTAGAGGGATTGATCCTCATCATCGTGATCCTGTTTTTCCCGGGGGGATTTATACATATTGTAGCGATTGTCAAGGGAAAATTGTTAGGGTTTACGAGGGGAAAAGGGGCAGGCTTGATCAAGGGAAAATGGTTCGGCAAATAAGCGGGAAAGAAACCAACGGAGGGGGATTCATGAATATCCTGGAGACTAAGGGACTCTATCACGATTTCAACAGGCTCGAGGTCCTCTTCGATGTAAACCTGAAGGTAAAGGAGGGGGAGCGGCACGCCATTATCGGGCCCAACGGCGCCGGCAAGACGACCCTGTTCAACGTCATCACCGGCACCTACGCGCCGAGCCGGGGGGCGGTCTTCTTCAAGGGAGAGGTGGTCACCGGGGCTAAGCCCCACCGCATGGTGCGCCTCGGTATGGGGCGTTCCTTTCAGATCACCAGCACCTTTAACCGGCTGACGGCCTTTCAGAATATCCGTATGGGGGTCCTGTCCAGGAGAGGCATCCGCTTTAATTTCTTCCGCAAGGTGGACAAGATGGAGGATATTACCAGGGAAACCGACGAGATCCTCAAGCGGATCAACCTCTATGGCGAGCGGAACATGCCGGCAAGCGCCTTATCCTATGGGAAACATCGCTCCCTGGAGATCAGCATGGCCCTGGCCACGGATCCGGATGTAGTCATGCTTGACGAGCCCACTGCCGGTATGTCCAAGGACGAAACCCGTTATGCCGTTGAGCTGATCAGAAAGCTCACCGAGGGAAAGACCGCGGTTATCATCGAGCATGACATGGACGTGGTCTTCTCACTGGCGGATCACATTACCGTGCTCCACCTCGGGACCATCCTGGCAAGCGGTCCCCCGGACAAGATCAGGAAGAACAAAGCGGTCAAAGATGCCTACTTAGGGGAAATGGAGGGATAGGGATGCTTCTTGAGGTCAAGGATCTGAATACCTATTACGGTTACAGCCATGTGCTGCAGGGCATGTCCTTGACAGTCGATCACGGGGAATGTGTGGCGCTTCTGGGTCGAAACGGCATGGGAAAGAGCACGACGCTCAAGAGCATCATGGGCCTGGCCAAGCCGAGATCGGGGACCGTCCTCTACAAAGGCGAGGATGTGGCGGGATATCCCCCGTACAAGGTGGTCAGAGCCGGCATCGGTTATGTTCCGGAGGAGAGACGGATATTCGCCACCTTGTCCGTGCTGGAAAACCTGGCCATGGGTATGAAGGGAGGAAAGATAGATAAGGGGAATCCGGATGCCTGGACCGTGGAGAGGGTTTTCGAACATTTCCCTCCCTTGAAGGAGCGGCAGGGGAGTAAAGGCGCGCTCCTCTCCGGCGGCGAACAGCAGATGTTGGCCATCGGCCGATCCCTGATGGGCAATCCCGAACTCCTCTTGGTGGACGAACCCACGGAAGGCCTGGCCCCTTTACTGGTCAGCGAGGTCCGGGATATGCTTGAGGATATCAAAAAGACCGGCGTCGCTATCCTCCTGGTGGAGCATAACCTCAGGGTGGCCATGTCTCTGGCCCAGCGCCTCTACATCATGAAAAAGGCCGAGGTGGCCTTTGCGGGGACCGTTAAAGAACTCGATGCCCGTCCTGACGTCAGGGAGAAATATCTGGAGGTATAGCTAAGGAAGGCGGGCATGATTGGGCAATCCGGTCCAAGTATCAGCGGCAGCACTGCTCAGCATTCATTTATTTCTACCAATCATAGTCATACCTTGCCCTCCAGGATGCTTTTGATCAAATACCGTTTTGAAAAATGGCCGCCGGTTATATAGAACATGGCGTCTTCCTTGCCCAGGAGCTTGTTTCTGGTCTGTCTCTCCGAGGCCGGCTTTATGACGATTATAGATACCATCCCGCAGGTCTTCCATATATGCTATTGGTACCATGACTCGTTCATCCTACATTGAAAGATATTGCCTATGATCGCGCGCCGTATTTTGCCAGCCAGTCGCGCACGGCATATCCTGTTCCGAACGGCCATGGCCTTAATTTAGCAGGAGGGATCATCTTGATCTCCGCCAGTTCATCGCCTAGTTGTATGTCTCCGGCGGCGGAGAGATAGTAAGCGATAATCAGCTGGTTTTGCTCGGGAAAAGAATAAACGCCGATCAATTCTATTATCTCGGAATCGAGGCCAAGCTCTTCTTTAACCTCCCTCTTGACTGCCGCTTCGGGTGTTTCACCTTTTTCGAGAAACCCGGTGATGAGCCCGAAGATCTTTTCCGGCCATTGCTTGTTTCGCGCGAGGAGGATGGTGCCGTCTTTTTCTATGACGGCGGCAACTATTGGCAGCGGGTTGTCCCAGAACACGTATCCGCACGTATCCGCTATGCAGGCAAGCCGCTCCTTTCCATCAACCTGCTTCTTTGTCAGGCCTTTTCCACACAGCGGACAATATTGAAATTCGCTCATAAAGGCTCCGGTTTAAAAAAAGTAATCTACAAGCTTTACCGTGATAACACCGGCAACACTATAAAACAATAAAGGCTTTTTGTGAAGGCCGCGAAGATGCTCTTGCAAGGGATCCGGGCAACGGCTCGCTTCAGCAATCAGCCAGCCGCCGTATATCGTTTGCGGATCTCTTTTTTGAGGATCTTGCCGGAACCGCTCTTGGGCAGCGGCGAACAGGCGATAGTAATGATCCGCGGGTACTTGTAGGGGGCGACGCGCTCCTTCACATAGGCCTTGATCTCTTCGGGGCCGAGGCGGGCGCCCTCCCTGAGTACCACCACCGCAGCGATTTCTTCACCCAGATCCGGATGGGGGACCCCGTATACCGCTGCCTCGGAGACCTCGGGGATCTGATAGATGACCTCTTCGATCTCGCGCGGATAGACGTTGTAGCCCCCGCGGATCACCAGGTCCTTCTTACGGTCCACGATGTAGATGTAGCGATCATCGTCCATGCGGGCGATGTCCCCGGTGTGCAGCCACCCGTCCCGAATGGTTTCCTCGGTGGCCTCGGGCCGGTTCAGGTAGCCCTTCATCACGGCCGGCCCTTTGATGAGCAGCTCGCCGCTTCCCCCGGGGGCAAGCTCCTTGCCGGCTTCGTCCACAATCTTGGCGCTGAATTCCGGGATGGGAAGGCCGATGGAGCCGGGCCTGGCGGGCCTGTCATACGGGTTCTCCACGCAGACCGGACATTCGGTCAACCCGTAGCCTTCATGGATCTTGGTGGCGAAGAGGGTCTCAAAGCGCTTGATAAACTCCACCGGCAGGGAGGCGCCGCCGGATATGCAAAACTTGAGAGAGGTTCGCTTGGGAGGGCGCTCTTCCGCCGCCTGGATCAGGCGGTTGAGCATGGTGGGGACGCCGAAGAAGATCGTGCGCGCCTCCCTCTCCGTCACGGCGATGACCGCTCCCGGTTCGAAATGAGTAAAGAGCTCCACGGTGAGCCCGAGGTACATGGATACGTTCATGACGCTGGTGATGCCGTAAACGTGATAAAGCGGCAGAGCGCCGATGACGATCGTATCCGGCTCGATGGTCCCCCGCATCCGGGCCAGTATTGCGGCGTTGCGCGCCAGATTGCCGTGGGTCAGCATGCCCCCTTTGGGGTCGCCGGTGGTGCCCGAGGTGTAGAGGATGTTCAGGGTGTCCTCAGGCCGGGTGGGATGGATTGCATAGGTGTCTTCTTCGGCATAGGCCGCTTCCATATCCTTGAATCCGCCCCTGGCAGGGGGGTGCAGGGCAAGCGTGATGGGCGGAGACCCCTGCGCCGCAAAGACGCGGCTGATCTCCTCCAGATAGGGGTCGGCGCCGATGAAGGCCTGTGGGGCCGCATCCTTGAGGATATAGGTCAGCTCATGGCTGCGGAAGAGGAAGCTTACCGGGATCATGGCGACTCCCATCTTGGCGAGCGCGTAATAGAGCGCGATATAGTGGATGCTGTTGGGCATCATGACCATGCAGCGATCGCCGGGCAAGAGCCCGAGCCTGGTCAGACCATTTGCCAGGCGATTGGTAGCGCAATCGAGCTGTCGGAAGGTGGTCTCGACCCCCTCGTGGCGCACCGCCGTCTTTTCGGGATACTTACTGGCCGAGGCCACCAGGTAGTCAGCGAGATTCAGGGAATCATTCTTTTTTATTCGTTTACCCATTGGGGAATAATTACCGCGGCAAGACTATAATGTCAATCCGGTTTCTTTTTTTATAAACCATGGGATAGGCCTTCACTACCATTGCAGGACATCCTTGGGTAGTATCCTAATCTGAGACATTCTGAAACTTGACATTCTCGGACAAAAGATGCTAGCCTTTGATCAATCACAAAGCCTGGGGGGCTTATGCTAGGGGTACTTTCCATAGCAGTTCCTGCGAATCCAGTTGGCCGATCCCAGGGCCATACGTCCAGGGTATCCTCTCGCCAAGCAGTTCAACTGCCGCAATGCGTTGTTTTCACAAGGCTTATGGTAATTTCGGTCGTGGGGTGTTATATTGCAACTATGCGGGCTAGGGGTGTTATAGAGAAACTATATACTCATTGTTAGGCTTCTTACATCCACCAACAATCGAGGTGCGGAATGAAAAAACTTGTTTTTATCATTTTTCTTTTGATCGGAACAAATGTTTTCGGGCAGGCGACACCAAAAACAGCAAAACCCCCCACCGAGTTTGTCCCAGCCGGATATGTTGTCCTCGAGAAAATTCAGGGTGACTTAAACAAAGACAATCAAGCGGATTACGTTTTTATAATCAAGGGAACAGACAGAGCTAAATTCGTCAATGATAAATACCGCGGGGAGCTGGATCGCAACCGTCGAGGCATTATCATTGCCTTCAAAAACAAAAATCAATACGAACTTGTGCTGGAAAATCGAGGTTGTTTTTCATCTGAAAATGAAGATGGCGGCGTTTATTATGCGCCGGAGCTTAGCGTCAGTATAAGCAAAGGAAATCTTCTCGTTCACTACGCCCATGGCAGATACGGTTATTGGACCTACAATTTTCGATATCAGAACTCCGATTTCGAGCTGATTGGCTACGATAGTAGTCAGGACCATGGGCCTGTTGTTGAACGATCGGTCAGCATAAACCTTATGACAAAAAAGATGCGGATAAGAGAAAACATCAATCAGGATGCGGAAGATGGGGGAGACGAAGAGTTCAAGGAAACTTGGAAAAAATTTACGCTCTCAAAACCGATCAAAATGAGTGAGATTGCTGATTTCGACCATCTTGACGTGGAAAGTTTGCTTGGGCCGGTCAAATGATTACGAAACAAACGCCTAACACTACGCTGCAGCCGACCGGTCAAAAGCTGCGCTTTTTCCCGTCGGCTGAGCTACGACGTTAGACCTGCCAAGAAACCTATTTCGCCAACTCGCGCTCATTTTCAAATTAGGACACAACCCATTTCCGATTCAGATTGACAAGCTCAATGGCTTGTATTAGCCTCCTGTGATGTTTCGGTGACCCGCTACGTCGTGAGACAAAGATGAAACAAGCCATTAACCTCATCTTCCATCACAAGCCCTCGGCCATTTATACGCTCTGGCAGGCCTTCCGATCCCGAAAGAGCAGGTTTGCATCCGAAGAAAAGGTGCCGGTAATACATGCGAGCAGATCAAGCCTAAGGATCAATGCAAGGCATCTGAAGGCGTTTTATGAGATTTGTCATGTCGGCCCTCTGCCGTTTCTGCATATCCTCTATCCTCTTACGCTCTGCTATCCTTATATGATGCGGATCCTATGCAGGCGAGAGATGCCCTTTTCCCTGTTTAAGGTACTGAATACGCGAACCAGTATTATCATGCGCCGCGGCATAAGGCCTGATGAGACACTCGACATCAATTGTTATAATTCACCAGTAAGAATTATCTCCAAGGGCCTTGAGGTTGATATTATATCGGAGATAAGAGCCGGTGAAGAGAAGGTATGGAAAAATATAACGACATATTTTGTGAGGGGCGGATTCGGCGGAAGGGAAGCAGCCTATACCCCTCCCCGGCTCGAACCGATCGATAGCGCTCCTGTGATAAAGGAATGGTATCTGCCGGCAAAAGACAGGTTTCGTTTCGCCCGGGTTTCCGGGGATACCAACGGATTGCACTACGGCTCTCTCTATGCCCGCATGCAGGGATTTAAAAGGGATTTTGCGCAGCCGATACGCATCGTCGCTCAGTGCGTTTCTTCGCTGCCTGATGTGGGGATGGAGAGGCCGTTACAGCTCGATTTTTTTCTGAAAGGTCCGGTGTACTACGAAAACACGCTTGTGCTTAAACATATAAAAAAGAAAAACAGCGATAGGTTCGATCTGTATTGCAAGAGGAATACTAAGCCGTGCATCAGCGGGGAATTGCGCAGTGCATGAAATAGAGATGTTTGATCGGCCTGAATAAGGCATGGTTGCGAAGGAATTTATCTATGGGATTCGACACGCTGCAGGACGAAGACAAAAGATATATTAGGTCCATCGTTTCTCCGGAGCGCTTCTCCACGGGCGAGTCCAACCTGGACCTTCATTCCAGAGACATGTCCGGCCATCGCGCGTCCCGTCCCGAGGCGGTTGTGTGGCCGAAGGAGAGTGCGGAGGTCTCCCGCATCCTCGGATATGCCGACCAAAGACGGATCCCCGTAACCGCCTGGGGAGCAGGGACCAGTCTGGAAGGGAATCCCATCCCGTTGCACGGGGGTATTGTCCTTGATTTTACGCAGATGGATAGCATCCTGGAGATCCGGCAAGACGATTTCCAGGCGGATGTGGAGCCGGGCGTCATCTACAAGGATCTGAATCACAAGCTCAGACATACGGGACTCTTCTTCCCGCCGGATCCAGGGGCCGGCGCCACCATCGGAGGCATGATCGCCAATAACGCGAGCGGCATCAGGACGGTTCGCTACGGCTCCACCAAGGACAATGTGCTGCGCCTGGTGGTGGTCCTGGCCAACGGGGAGATCATAGAGATCGGCAACCGCGCTTCCAAGACCTCCTCGGGATTCGATCTGCTGCACCTCTTCGTGGGCTCTGAGGGGATGCTGGGGATCGTGGTCGAGGCCACCCTTCGGCTCGTGGGCCTGCCTGCGGAAATCGCCTCGGCAGTGGCCACCTTTCAGACCGTGGAGGATGCCGGGAAGGCGGTCTTCGCAATCATCCGCGCGGGCCTCGACCCCGCGGCCCTGGAGCTTCTGGCGCCGGAGTGTATCGATCTCATCAATAGGCAAAAGAACCTGGGGCTCCATATTTCTCCCACCCTCTTCATGGAATTTCACGGGCCCACCAGGAATCATCTCATGGAGGTGATGGGGATTGCCGAAGGGCTCTGCCGCGAGCATGCGTGCCGGGAGTTTAGACCGGGCCTCGACAGGGAGGAAAGGGATCGTCTCCTTGAGGCCAGGTATGCCCTGGGCGACATGATCAGGCAGGATCATCCGGACCATTTCAGGATCGCCATCGATGTGGCGGTTCCCATCTCGGCCTATCCGGAGATGATCGCCTTTGCCGGAGAGACGGCGCGCAAGGCCGGCGCCGGGGCGGCCTATACCTTCGGTCATGCCGGCGACGGCAACATCCACCTCGTCGTCGAAACGGAACGGGGGAATCGCGACGCCTGGCAGCGGATCAAGGAGGCCAATCGCAGCGTCGTGCATAAGGCCCTGGCCCTGAAAGGCACGGCAACCGGAGAACACGGGGTGGGGATCGGCAAGGCTCAATTCATGGAAGCGGAACATGGACGCTCCCTGGAATGGATGAAGAAGGTGAAACAGCTCCTCGATCCTCATGCCATTCTGAACCCCGGCAAGATGTTTCCCTGAAAGAGGCTTTGCACAATCTCGAAGAGTTCATCAACGAAGGCCTTGTACTTACGCGGTGAGTCTGGCACAATAAAATGTACGAGCGATAAACTACTTATAAGGGGTAAAAAGACATGGCCTTGATGAATGCCAAACAGTATGAAGAGAGCCTCCGGAAACTCAATCCGGTCGTCTATATGTTCGGGGAAAGGGTTAAGAACGTAGTTGATGATCCGATTATCCGTCCCTCCATGAATGCCGTGGCTGCCACGTACGAAATGGCCTTGAAACCGGAGCACGAGGATATCATGACTGCCGCCTCGCACCTTACCGGCAAGCGGATCAACCGTTTTTGCCACATTCACCAGAGCATCGATGATTTGGTGAAGAAGAGCAAGATGGGCAGGCTGTTGGGACGCGAGACGGGATGCTGTTTTCAGCGGTGTGTGGGGATGGATGCCCTGAATGCCCTTTCCATCACGACGTTTAACATCGATAAAAAACACGGGACGGAGTACCACAAGCGCTTTTTGCAATACCTGGAATATGTCCAGGAAAATGATTTGACCTGCGACGGCGCCATGACCGATCCCAAGGGTGACAGGCGCCGCGCGCCGCATGAGCAATCAGACCCCGATATGTTCATGCATGTGGTAGAGGAGAGGAAAGACGGTATTGTGGTGCGGGGGGCAAAGGCCCACCAGACAGGCGCCGTAAATTCGCATGAGATCATTGTCATGCCGACCATCGCCATGCGGGAAGCGGACAAGGATTATGCGATCTCCTTTGCCGTGCCCAGCGATACCGAGGGCATCACCTATATTATAGGACGTCAATCCTGCGACACCAGGAAGCTCGAAGAGGGAACGTTGGACCGCGGCAACCAATTCTTCGGGGGGCACGAGGCGCTGGTGGTCTTTGACGACGTGTTCGTCCCCTGGGAACGGGTTTTCATGTACAAGGAATATGACTTTGCCGGATCCCTGGTGGAAAAATTTGCCTCGTATCACCGCCAGAGCTATGCGTGCAAGGTGGGAGTCGGCGATGTGCTGATAGGGGCGGCACAAACCATAGCGGAGTATAACGGCGCTGCCGAAGCGTCCCATATCAAGGACAAGATCATCGAGATGAATCAATTGAATGAAACGCTCTATTGCGGGTGCATCGCCTGTGCATCGGAAGGCCACAAGGAGCCCAGCGGGACATACTGCGTCAACATACTTCTGGCCAATGTGCACAAGCAAAATATAACCCGTTTTCCCTATGAGATATCCCGCCTGGCGCAGGACGTCGCCGGCGGATTGATGGTCACC
>MGQS01000073.1:66293-67850 GCA_001797905.1 Deltaproteobacteria bacterium RBG_16_54_11
CGGAGGCCGATCTGAGATCGCCCGAGGTCGGCACGTGGCTGCATAAATACTACAAGGGCATCGATGATGTCTCCACGGAGGACAGGATGCGCATCCTGAGGCTGATCGAAAATATTACCCTGGGTACCGCGGCTGTCGGTTACCTTACCGAATCGATGCATGGCGCCGGTTCCCCGCAGGCGCAGAGGATCATGATCTCCCGCCAGGTCAATGTAAAGGAGAAGCAGCGGGCTGCCAAGAGGCTGAGCGGCATCAAGGAAGAAGGGTAAGTGCGGTGCGGGGTGGTCTGACGGCATGCGGCAGCCCGACCTTGGCATAGCCGGACGATGAGAAAGCCTTTGCCAAAATCAGAGACCATGATATAAAGTAAACTATCCCGCCAAGGCGTAGGAAATCCCCCCTTACCCCCTGGCCAAAGGGCCACCTTCGGCTTTAGCAAACCGGGGATGGGGGGATTTGATCCCTCAAATGGGATAATAATCTCTTCTCATTATCTCAGGAAGTCAAGGGCGGGAGGACCGGCAGGCGACATCTCGCCCTTCGCATTACTCACGTCTCTTCAACTGTGAGCCCTAGTAAAAGATACCAAGAGAGGAGTCGATCATGACAGGAGTCGGACGTTTGCAGGGGAAGGCGGCTGTTATCACCGGGGCAGCCAGCGGCATCGGCCGTGCCGCCGCCGTGCTTTTCGCCATGGAAAAGGCGAAGCTGGTGCTGGCCGATCTCGATGAGGCGGCGTTGCAAGAAACATTGGGGATGGTGAAAAAAGAGGGCGGCGAAGCCATTATAAAAAAAACCAATGTGGCCCTTGAGCAGGAGATGAAAGAGCTTATCGATCTGGCGATCAAGCAATACGGCCGCGTGGACATCCTGTGCAACAATGCAGGCATTACCGGCCACATGACGGATCTGGAACGTCAGGACGCAGATGACTGGCTTAAGGTTTTCAATGTCAATGTCATGGGCGCCGTATTCGGCACAAAGCATGTGGCAGCACACATGCAGGAGCGAAGGAGCGGCGCCATTGTGAATACGGCGTCGGTGGCGGGGGTCCGATCCGGCGCGGGCGGTAATGCTTACAGCGCCAGCAAGGCGGCCATTATCAATTTTACCCAGACCTCAGCCTGCGACCTCGGTGGTTATAATGTCCGGGTGAACGCGGTCTGCCCCGGCCTGATAGAGACGGGCATGACCAAACCCGTCTTTGATTATGCCCGTAAGGTGGGAAAAGAGGAAAAGCTGGGCAGCCGCTGCGAGTTGCGGCGTTATGGCCTGCCGGTAGAGGTAGCGTATGCGATTCTCTTCCTGGCGAGCGATGAAGCCAGTTATATCACCGGCCAAGCCCTGCCGGTTGACGGCGGCAATACGGCGTCGCTTAACCTGCCCGGCATGAAGGTATAGGGAAGATGGATTGCAGCGATTTCCCATGGCGGGCCTGCCTCCTGCAAACCATGAAAATTTCATATACTCCCTCCCCCTCGACGGGTGTATAGACTGGATACATAGGTAACTGTTGTTCGGAGACATAGGTAACAGGTATAACTGGCATATCGTTCT
>MGQS01000074.1:0-103 GCA_001797905.1 Deltaproteobacteria bacterium RBG_16_54_11
TCACCATCTTCGCTTTTTTCTTGGAGATTATCCCGTGAAGCAGCCAGCGGGACTGAAGCCGAGGGTATGAAATAGATCAGAATAGCGCTGTTTTAGAATGCTT